>JBNJGC010000176.1:0-5058 GCA_051747405.1 Pseudomonadota bacterium | reverse complement strand
TCCGGCATGACGGCCTCAAATCGCCCTGTTTGACGACGTTGCTTGAGGAGAGCTTTGGAGTCCACGTCTTGACGTGGCGTGTCGTTCAGAGTGGACAACCCAAGGGTTGTACTCCAGTGTCATTCCGGCCTTGAGCCGGAATCCATACATCAGTGACTCCTAAGCATGGATGCCGGATCGAACTCGGCATGACAACCTCGCTTAATCCCAGCCGGTCTTGTTGACCGCGTAGCTGCCCAGCATCTTCACATAACTGGCCCGTTCGTAGGTGGCCGGGTCGCTCATCTGTTGGTGGGTCAGAACGCCCTTGACCTGGTCGATGGATTGGTAAGGGCTCTCCTCCAGCCACTGCTCGATGCCGCTGAGGATGTGACTCAGCTGTTTGGGGCCATGCACCAGCAGGGTGCTGCACAGGTGGGTGATGTCGGCGCCGGCGAGGAGCATCTTGATGGCGTCTTCCGCGGTGTGGATGCCGCCGGTGGCGGCCATGGAGAGCTGGGTACGTCCGTGGAGGATGCCGAGCCAGCGCATCGCCAGCAGCGCGTCGCTGGAGTGGGAGAGGTGCATCACCGGGGCGATGCGCAGGGTATCGACGTCGATGTCGGGCTGGTAGAAGCGGTTGAACAGGGAGATGCCGTTGGCCCCGGCCGCCTCAAGGCTCTTGACGAAGTTGCCCAGTGAGCTGAAGTAGGGCGAGAGTTTGACGGTGATGGGGATGTCGACCACACCGCGCAGCTCAGAGAGCAGGGCGATGTAGCGCTGCTCCATCTCGCCGCTGGAGAGGGTGGGGTCGGCCGCCACGTAGTAGGCGTTGAGCTCCAGTGCATCGGCACCCGCCTCGGCCAGCAACGTGCCGTTCTCGACCCAGCCGTTGAGCGAGACGCCGTTGAGGCTGGCGATGACCGGAATATCCAGCGCGGATTTGAGACGCTGGATCTGCTCCAGGTAGATCTCCAGCTCGTTACCCGGTTCGGCATGCACCGGCAGGTAGCTGTCGGCCTCGCTGTGGCCCATCTCCTGGTCCAGCAGAAAGGCGTCCTGGCGCTGCTGTTGATCCTTGAGCTCCTCTTCGAACAGGGAGTACATCACCAGTGCCGAGGCGCCGGCGTCCTCCAGCTGGCGCGCGGTGTCGAGGCTGCGGCTAAGCGGTGAGGCGGAGGGGACGACGGGGTTTTTTAGTTCCAGCCCCAGATAGTTGGTTGTCAGATCCACGGTTGACTGCTCCTCATCGGTTTTCTTGAGGTGGAGGGGGAGTTTGACTCTCCGCATCCTCTCCTTCTCCCTGGGGGAGAAGGGACTCTTCGTTCATTGTTGGCATAGGGCCCCCGTGGGCGCCGGCATAATGCCGGGCATGGCTGCCCGGCCTACTGCTGTTTACCCTCGTCATCGTCGGGTTGGCTGTAGTCCAGCGCCGCCAGCTGCTCGTAGTGGTGGTAGCGGGCCATGGCCGCCACCTGCGACTCGTGCAGGAAGCGTTCGGCATCGTCCGGGTGGCTGCGCCAGAGCATGCTGAAACGGGTCTCGTTGCTGACGAAGTCGCGGTAGCCGATGGAGGGCTTTTTCGAGTCGAGCTGCAGCGGGTTTTCGCCTTTGTCGATACGGCGCGGGTCGTAGCGCAGCAGGGGCCAGTGGCCGCTGCGCAGGGCCAGGTCCTGCATCTCGTGGTTGTGGATCATGTCGTTGCCCCAGGCGATGCAGGGGGCGTAGGCGATGATGATCGACGGTCCGTCGTAGGACTCGGCCTCGATGAAGGCGCGCAGGGTCTGGATATCCTTGCCGGCGTAGGCCACCTGGGCGACGTAGACCGATTCGTAGCTCATGGCGATCATCGCCAGGTCCTTCTTCTCGGTTGGGCGACCGCCGGCAGAGAACTTGGCCACCGCCCCTCGCGGTGTGGCCTTGGAGGTCTGGCCGCCGGTGTTGGAGTAGACCTCGGTGTCGAGCACCAGGATGTTGACGTTGCGCCCGGAGGCGAGCACATGGTCCAGGCCGCCGAAGCCGATGTCGTAGGCCCAACCGTCGCCGCCGACGATCCAGACGCTCTTCTTCACCAGGTAGTCGGCCAGTCGTTCCAGCCGGCGCGCCTCGGCTTTGTCGATATTTTTCAGGCTCTGCAGTAGTTCGTCGACCCGCTCGCGTTGGTCGTAGATACCCGCCTCGCTGCTCTGGTCCGCGTTGAGCAGCGCTTCGACTCGCTCCTGACCGAGCTCCGGCTGAAGAGCGAGCAGCAGCTCTTGCGCCAGCTCCTCCTGCTTGTCCACCGCCACGCGCATGCCCAGGCCGAACTCGGCGTTGTCCTCGAACAGCGAGTTGTTCCAGGCCGGGCCGCGACCGTCGGGGTTTTTGGCCCAGGGCGTAGTAGGCAGGTTACCACCGTAGATGGAGGAGCAGCCGGTGGCGTTGGCCACCATCATGCGGTCGCCGAAGAGCTGGCTGGCCAGTTTGATGTAAGGGGTCTCGCCGCAGCCGGAGCAGGCGCCGGAGAACTCGAACAGCGGCTGGGTGATCATCGCCTCCTTGATCACGTTGGTGCGCAGCTTACGCCGGTCGAACTCGGGCAGGCCGAGGAAGAACTCCCAGTTCTCCCGCTCCTGCTCACGTAACGGCGGCTGCGGCACCATGTTGAGGGCGCGGCGTCCCGGGTTCTTTTTGTCCTTGACCGGGCAGATGTCGACGCAGAGGGCGCAGCCGGTGCAGTCCTCCGGCGCTACTTGATAACTGATATGCCACCCCTCGGGGAACTCCTTGCCCTTGACCGGGACATGTTTGAAGGTCTCGGGGGCGTTTTCGGTCAATGCCGGGTCGAACACCTTGCTGCGGATCACGCCGTGCGGGCAGACGAAGGGGCACTTGCCGCAGTGGATGCAGAGGTTCTCGTCCCACTCGGGGATCTCCTGCGAGATGTTGCGCTTCTCGAACTGGGTGGTGGCGGTGGGGTAGGTGCCGTCATCGGGCAGTAGGCTCACCGGCAGCTCATCGCCGCGACCGGCGATGATCTCGGCGGTGACCTTCTGTACGAACTCCGGCGCATTGGCCGGCACCACCGGCGGCTTTTCGAAGTCGCTGGTGATGGTGCCGGGGATCGTCACCTGGTGCAGGTTGGCCAGCGAGGCGTCGATGGCGTTGAAGTTCATCTCCACCAGCTTCTTGCCCTTTTTGCCGTAGGTCTTCTCCACTGCGTCCTTGATCGACTGGATGGCCTGCTCCTGCGGCAGGATGTCGGAGATGGCGAAGAAGCAGGTCTGCATGATGGTGTTGATGCGCCGGCCCATGCCCGCCTCGTCGGCCACGCGGTAGGCGTCGATGATGTAGAACCTGAGCTGCTTGTCGATGATCTGCTGCTGCATCTTGCGCGGCAGGCTGTCCCACGCCTTGTCCGCCGGGGCGGTGGTGTTGAGCAGGAACACGCCCCCCTCAGCCGCCTTATTGAGCATGTCGTAGCGCTCGAGAAAGACGCTCTGATGGCAGCCGACGAAGCGCGCCTCGTCGTCGCCAATGAGGTAGGTGGAGCGGATCGGCTCGGGACCGAAACGCAGGTGCGAGACGGTCACCGCACCGGACTTTTTCGAGTCGTAGACGAAGTAGCCCTGGGCATGCAGGTCGGTACACTCGCCGATGATCTTGATGGAATTTTTGTTGGCACTGACGGTGCCGTCGGAGCCGAGGCCGTAGAAGAGGGCGCTCACGGCCTTGTGCGAGGCGTCGGTGCGGAAAGAGGCATCCCACTCCAGGCTGCTGTGGTTGAGGTCGTCGTGGATGCCGACGGTAAACTGGGTCTTGGGTTTATCCTTGTTCAGCTCGTCAAACACCGCCTTGACCATGCCCGGGGTAAACTCCTTGGAGGAGAGGCCGTAGCGACCGCCGATGACTCGCGGCATCGACGCGCAGGGCGCCTCGCCGCTGGCAATACCCTGGGCCAGGGCGCCGAGCACATCCTTATAGAGCGGCTCGCCATCGGCCCCCGGCTCCTTGGTGCGGTCCAGCACGGCCACTGCGCGTACCGACTCGGGCAGGGCATTCAGCAGGTCCTTCGAGGCAAAGGGGCGGAACAGCCGCACCTTGAGCAGCCCCACCTTCTCGCCGTGGGCGGTGAGGTGATCTACAGTCTCCTCGGCGGTCTCGGCGCCGGAGCCCATCAGGATGATAACCCGCTCCGCATCCGTCGCGCCGTGGTAGTCGTAGAGTCGGTACTGGCGACCGGTCAGCTCGGCGAAGCGATCCATGCAGGCCTGGACGATGGCCGGCATCTTTTCGTAGTAGGGATTGACGCTCTCGCGCGCCTGAAAGTAGACGTCCGGGTTCTGTGAGGTGCCGCGCACCACCGGGTGTTCGGGATTGAGGGCGCGCAGCCGGTGGGCCGCCACCTGATCGTCGTCGATCATGGCGCGCACCACCTCGGCGCCCACCTCTTCGATCTTGTCGATCTCATGCGAGGTGCGGAAGCCGTCGAAGAAGTGCAGGATCGGCACCCGGCTCTCCAGCGTCGCCGCCTGGGCGATGAGGGCCATGTCCATCACCTCCTGCACCGAGTTGGAGGCGAGCAGGGCGAAGCCGGTGCTGCGCGCGGTCATCACGTCGGAGTGGTCGCCGAAGATAGAGAGCGCCTGCGCCGCCAGCGAGCGGGCGGCGATGTGGAACACCGTCGGGCTCAACTCGCCGGCGATCTTGAACATATTGGGCAGCATCAGCAGCAACCCCTGGGAGGCGGTAAAAGTGGTAGTCAGCGCGCCGCTCTGCAGGGCCCCGTGGATCGCCCCGGCCGCTCCCCCTTCGCTCTGCATCTCAATAACGTGCGGGGTGGTGTCCCAGATATTCTTCCTGCCCTGGGCCGACCAGGCATCGGCGTGCTCACCCATGGGCGAAGCGGGAGTAATAGGGTAGATGGCGACGACTTCGTTGGTGAGGTGGGCGATACGGGCGGCGGCTTCATTGCCGTCCACAGTGATCATGCGACGTGTCATGCGGGCTCCCTTGATACCACGTTATTGATGTTCGGTACCTTCAACCCCCACAACATAGCGCGATATGGGCCGCTGTGCCAATAGCCGTTTTGTGACA
>JBNJGC010000175.1:0-5081 GCA_051747405.1 Pseudomonadota bacterium | reverse complement strand
GACCGACAAGACCCGTGAGGCGCTGGGGCTGGAGCCCTCCAGGGTGTTCAAGCGCCCCGAACTGCCCGATGACAGCGAGCGGGGCTTTACCCTGGCGCAGAAGATGGTGGGCAAGGCCTGCGGTGTCGACGGCATCCGTCCCGGCACCTACTGCGAGCCGCGTATGACGACCGTCGGTTCCCAGGACACCACCGGCGCCATGACCCGCGACGAGCTCAAGGAGCTGGCCTGCCTCGGTTTCAACGCCGATCTGGTGATGCAGTCCTTCTGCCACACCGCTGCCTACCCCAAGCCGGTGGATGTGAAGCTGCAGCATGAGCTGCCGGGCTTTATTACCAACCGCGGCGGGGTCTCCCTGCGCCCCGGCGACGGGGTGATCCACTCCTGGCTTAACCGCATGCTGCTGCCCGATACTGTCGGCACCGGCGGTGACTCCCACACCCGCTTCCCGCTGGGGATCAGCTTCCCCGCCGGCTCCGGCCTGGTCGCCTTCGGTGCCGCGCTGGGTGTCATGCCGCTGGATATGCCCGAGTCGGTGCTGGTGCGCTTCAAGGGCGAGATGCAGCCCGGCGTGACTCTGCGCGATCTGGTTAACGCCATCCCCTACGCGGCGATCCAACAGGGCGAGCTGACGGTGGAGAAGTCGGGCAAGAAGAACGTCTTCTCCGGGCGCATCCTCGAGATCGAGGGGCTGGAGCAGCTCAAGGTGGAGCAGGCGTTTGAGCTTTCCGATGCCTCCGCCGAGCGCTCCGCCGCCGCCTGTACCGTCAAGCTCGACAAGGAACCGATCATCGAATACCTCAAGAGCAACATCACCCTGCTCAAGTGGATGATCGCGGGTGGCTACGAGGACAAGCGCACCCTCAGCCGCCGTATCGAGGCGATGGAGAAGTGGATCGCCAACCCCGAACTGCTTGAAGCGGACAAGGACGCCGAGTACGCCACGGTGATCGAGGTCGACCTTAACGCGATCAAAGAGCCCATCGTCGCCTGCCCCAACGACCCCGACGATGTGAAGCTCCTCTCCGAGGTGGCCGGCGAGAAGATCGACGAGGTCTTCATCGGCTCTTGCATGACCAATATCGGCCACTACCGCGCCGCCGGCAAAGTCCTGGAGGCGGCGGGAAGCACCGTACCGACCCGTCTGTGGATCGCCCCGCCGACCAAGATGGACGAGCACCAGCTCACCGAAGAGGGCTACTACAGCATCTACGGCAAGGCCGGCGCCCGCACCGAGATGCCCGGCTGCTCGCTGTGCATGGGTAACCAGGCCCGTGTAGCTGACGGCGCCACGGTGATGTCCACCTCCACCCGGAACTTCCCCAATCGCCTGGGCAAAGACGCCATGGTCTACCTCGGCTCCGCTGAGCTGGCCGCTGTCGCTGCGCTGCTGGGCAAGATTCCCTCGGTGGAGGAGTACATGGAGAAGGTCGCCCTGCTCAACACCATGGGCGACGATGTCTACCGCTACCTCAACTTTAACGAGATCGAGGAGTATCAACAGCAGGCCAATACCATCAAGATCCCGGTGGTTGCCGCGTAAGAGGCTATTGTAGTGATCCATAAGGGAATATCGATGCATTGCCGCTCCACAATAAACCCATTAAAGTTGCGTGTGTTAACAGAACATTAACCGGTGGCTCATAAAGTGAGCACTGTATTTGATACTCATAGGCCGGACTGCAATGCCCGGCACTGCATTACAGAGACTGAATATTGATGAAAATCGCCATCGCCGGAACCGGATACGTCGGCCTCTCCAACGCCGTTTTGCTTGCCCAGCACAACGAGGTTGTGGCACTGGATATCGTCAAGGAGAAGGTGGACCTTCTCAATCAGCGAAAGTCACCGATTGTCGACAAGGAGATCGAGGAGTTCCTACAGAAGGATAACCTGGACTTCAGAGCAACCCTGGACAAAGAAGATGCCTACAAAGGGGCCGAGTTCATCATCATCGCCACCCCGACAGACTATGACCCGGAGACCAACTACTTCAACACCAAGTCGGTCGAGGCGGTCATTAAGGATGTACTGGCTATTAACCCGCAGGCGGTGATGATCATCAAATCCACCGTTCCGGTCGGCTATACCGCCCATGTGCGAGAGCAGTTCGGCAGCGACAACATCATCTTCTCTCCCGAGTTCCTGCGTGAGGGCAAGGCGCTTTACGATAACCTCTACCCCTCACGGATCATTGTCGGTGAGCAGTCCGAGCGAGCAAAGACCTTTGCTGACCTGCTGGTGCAGGGGGCAAAGAAAGAACACATCGACGTGCTCTTTATGGATATGACCGAGGCTGAAGCGGTCAAGCTCTTTGCCAATACCTATCTGGCCATGCGGGTGGCCTACTTCAACGAGCTCGATACCTACGCCGAAACCCACGGCCTTAACACCCGCCATATCATCGAGGGGGTAGGCCTCGATCCACGCATCGGTATGCACTACAACAACCCCTCCTTCGGCTACGGCGGCTACTGCCTGCCCAAGGATACCCGCCAGTTGTTGGCCAACTACCAGGAAGTACCCAGCAACATCATTCAGGCCATCGTCGACGCCAACACCACGCGCAAAGATTTCATCGCCGAGTCTATTCTGAATCGCAACCCTAAAGTGGTTGGTATCTACCGCCTGGTTATGAAGAGCGGATCCGATAACTTCCGCGCCTCCGCTATTCAGGGGGTGATGAAGCGTATCAAGGCCAAAGGGGTTGAAGTGGTGGTGTATGAGCCGGTGCTGACCGAAGAGAGTTTTTACAACTCACGCGTTATCAAAGACCTGGAAGAGTTCAAACGTATCAGTGATGTCATTGTCGCCAACCGACCTTCTGATGCACTTGGCAATGTTATGGATAAGGTCTATACCCGCGACCTTTTTGGTAGTGACTGAACTGCATATTTATACAAGTCATCAAGGAGTAGCGTCTCAATGAGCCAAATTCGCAAAGCGGTCTTCCCCGTTGCGGGACTTGGTACCCGTTTTCTGCCCGTTACCAAGGCCAATCCTAAAGAGATGTTGCCGGTGGTGGATAAGCCACTGATTCAATACGCGGTGGAAGAGGCCGTCGAGGCTGGGATCAAAGAGATGATCTTCGTCACCAGCAGCGCCAAACGGGCGATTGAGGATCATTTCGACAAGAATTATGAGCTTGAGACCGAGCTGGAGAAGAAGGGGAAGAAGCAGCTGCTGCAGATCCTGCGCGATATCGTGCCCAGCGATGTCTCCTGCATCTACATTCGCCAGGCAGAGGCGTTAGGCCTGGGGCATGCCGTACTCTGTGCCAAACCGGCGGTAGGGAACGAGCCCTTCGCCGTACTGTTGGCGGATGATCTGATCGACACTGACGGGCCGGGCGTGGTCAAGCAGATGACTGATCTCTACGCTGAGCAGCAGTGCAGCATTCTCGGGGTGCAGGAGGTGCCTAAATCCGAGACCGACAAATACGGTATTGTCAGTACCGGTGAGGATGATGGTGAGATGGCCAGCATTACCAACATCATCGAAAAGCCGAAGCCGATCCAGGCGCCGTCAAATCTGGCCGTGGTCGGTCGTTATATCCTCAGCCCGGCGATTTTCTCGCATTTGGAGCGTACTGGCCGCGGTTCCGGTGGCGAGATCCAGCTGACCGATGCCATTGCCCATCTGTTGGAGGATGAGAGGGTACTGGCCTACCGCTTCAAGGGTACGAGGTACGACTGCGGGAGCAAGATCGGCTATCTCAAGGCGACGGTCCAACTGGCGCTAAAACACCCCGAGTTGAAAGATGACTTTGCAGCCTACCTGAAGGAGATCGACAGATAGGCCTCGCTCATCGATTTGCTGCAACGGCTCGCCCCACGACTTAACTGCAAAGCTTGCCTTGTCCTGCACACGCTCCTCAACTACATCCAGGTGGGTGAAGGGCACAAAAATGTAGTCTGTTGACCATGTTGACTGCTGAGAGCGTGTGCGGCTACCTCATCACCATACCTGGCAAGCCAGATGAAAAAATTTTGCTAGTGGAGCCGCACTTCAGTGCGCCCGAAGGGGCTGGCCCATGGAAATGGCCTGCGCCACCAGACTTCGCTGGTGAGAGTCCAGCGAACATAGTTCTAAAGTAACTACTCGCCCCTCCCCTGACGTAGCGTTCTATTCCACGGTCATTGTGGCGGCGGCCACGGTCCTTCTATGCCTGACGAGCACTATCCATAGGATGCGCTGAGCTTGCGAAGCGCATCCTATTCGGTCAATGACTGTAGCGTGGTAACTCCGTGCATACAGAAGCGCCAGGCAGCCGGGAGGAAACGAGGCCGGCATCTCCGCCGGGCATCGTTAGGGTATCGCCACACGTGCCTCTGGAGGGGGCAGCCTGGCCTACGAACTCACACTCGCTTTATAACTTTGCGCCTCTGCGCCTTTGCGGTTAGTTTTCATAGGTAAGTAGTTACATTCTAAATAAATAAAAAAGCCGACATGTCTCCATGTCGGCTTTCTCTGAATTTGGCTCCCCCGGCTGGACTCGAACCAGCGACATACGGATTAACAGTCCGGTGTTCTACCAACTGAACTACGGGGGAAGTGAACACAGGCGCGTATACTACAGATGCCCTTCGGATCGGTCAACCCCTATTTCCGGATCGAACGATTTTTTATGCTGGCTCATGATCAGGGGCAATCCAGCGGTGTGCCGTCGGGCTTTTTTGTGGCGGAGCGCAGGCGTCCCTTATAGAAGATCAAAGCCCGGGCGTGGTCGGCCCCGCGGGAGTCACAGAAGGTGAAGGTGCCGTTTCCGGGGCTCCGGCCTGCCGGGTAGTAGACAACATAGTTGCTGGAGTAGAAGGAGCCGAAGGCGAGGCGAATGTCGCCCTGTAACGGTTGTTGCCGCTGTATCAGCGGCTCGCTTTGGTTGCGCTTGCGGTCGTGGTTGCGATCGACGAAGGTGATCCAGCCCTCATCCCAAGCGGCGCTGTTGTCGCAACGGAGCCCGTCGGGGCTTTTGCATACGTTGACTCTCTGTCCGCGCTTGATCGCCTCGCTACGGGCGCGTTGGAGGTGGCCGTTGAGGGTGTTCACGCTGTTGGTCAGGCGGGTGTCGGCGATGAAGT
>JBNJGC010000174.1:0-5087 GCA_051747405.1 Pseudomonadota bacterium | reverse complement strand
GGTGGTCACCTCGGCCGCCTGCTGGCCGATATCGATCACCTGGTCGACGCGGCTGGCCTCGAAAATGCTGGGCAGGTACTCCCGGGGCCAGCGGCGGATACCGGGGATGCTCGCCCCCTCCTCCGGCTGCACGCCGACGATCTGCACCGTCTCGTTCACCTCCTTGAGGTAGCGCGAGGTGCCCATGATGGTGCCGGTGGTGCCCATGGCGCTGACAAAGTGGGTCACACCCTCCTTGGTATCGCGCCAGATCTCCGGGCCGGTGGTCTCATAGTGGGCCAGCGGGTTATCGGGGTTGGAGAACTGGTCCAGCACCGTCCCCTTACCCTCGGTCTGCATCTGCAGCGCGAGATCCCTCGCCCCCTCCATGCTCTGCTCTTTGCTCACCAGGATGATCTCGGCACCGTAGGCACGCATGGAGGCACGGCGCTCCACGCTCATATTCTCGGGCATGATCAGCACCATCCGGTAGCCCTTGATGGCGGCGGCCATGGCCAGGGCGATGCCGGTATTGCCGGAGGTGGCCTCGATCAGGGTATCGCCCGGCGCGATCTCACCGCGCGCCTCGGCGTGCTGGATCATCGACAGCGCGGGGCGGTCCTTGACCGACCCGGCCGGGTTGTTGCCCTCCAACTTGACCAGGATGGTATTGGAGCTATCGCCCGGAATGCGCTGCAAGCGCACCAGAGGGGTGTTGCCGACAAAGGACTCGATTGTGGGAAATGTCATGGCTTGCCTGTGGTCTGAGTAAGCGGTTGGCGACGTCTTCGCCATTATAAACACCCTTGTCAGGAATGACGATTGCCGCTACTGTTTGCGTTCAAAAGAAACCAGAGTCAGGTTGCTTCGTCACCTGGTCTGGCGCCATGGCAGTCTGCTTATGGCGGTACATCCACCCTGTTTTATACGCGGAGGGAACCCGAAATGAGTGAAACGGCTGCGATCATCGACAAGGCGCTGGCAGTAGAGCGCGCAGGAGGCAATACCGAGTTGGCCCGTGAGCTGTTTCAGATGCTGCAGAGCGAGCTCCCGGTCTATCGGGCGAAGCTCCGCAGCCTGTTTGACAGCAGCGACCTTCCCGCCCTCACCGAAGCGGTACACAAACTCAACGGCTCAGCCACCTACTGCGGTGTTCCGGCACTGAAGCGCGCAGCGGATCGCTTCGAATCCTCCCTCAAGCGCGGCGAGGAGGAGCACTATCAGCATGGGCTGAACGAGCTGCTGCACGCCATCGACCAACTGATGGAAGCTGCCAGCCCCTTCCCCTAGGCCTCAGGCGATAGTGATAGCCGGGTCGGCATAGACCTCCTGAATGGCGTTGAGGAGCTTAACCCCCTCCGCCATCGGCTTCTGAAATGCCTTGCGCCCCGAGATCAGCCCCATCCCCCCGGCGCGTTTGTTGATCACCGCGGTACGCACCGCCTGGTGCATGTCATCCTTGCCTGAGGGGCCGCCGGAGTTGATCATCCCCACCCGGCCCATGTAGCAGTTGGCCACCTGATAACGGACCAGGTCGATGGGGTGGTCGCTGGTCAGCTCCGCATACACCTTGGGGTGGGTCTTGCCGAAGCCGACGGCGTTATAGCCACCATTATTGGTCGCCTGCTTCTGTTTGACGATATCGGCGTTGATGGTGACGGCCAGATGGTTGGCCTGCCCGGTCAGATCGGCACTGGTGTGATAGTCGGTACCCTCCACCTTGAAGGCGTCGTTGCGCAGATAGGCCCAAAGCACCGTCACCAGCCCCAACTCATGGGCGTAGGCGAAGGCCTCGCTCACCTCCTGGATCTGCCGCCGCGACTCCTGTGAGCCGAAGTAGACCGTCGCCCCCACGGCCACCGCGCCCAGCTCGAAGGCCTGGTCCACCGAGGCGAACAGGGTCTGGTCGTGGAAATTGGGGTAGCTCAGCAGTTCATTGTGATTGATCTTCGCCAGAAACGGGATGCGATGGGCGTAGCGGCGGGAGACCGCACCCAGAACCCCCAGGGTCGACGCCACGGCGTTACACCCCCCCTCCACGGCCAGCTCGCAGATAGTGGCCGGGTCGAAAAAGGCCGGGTTGGGGGCGAACGAGGCACCCGCCGAGTGCTCAACGCCCTGATCCACCGGTAGGATTGAGAGGTAGCCGCTCCCGCCCAAGCGCCCGGTATTGAACAGCAGCTGCATATTACGCAGCACCGCAGGCGGACGATCCTTCTGCGCCATCACCCTGCTGACGTAATCGCCGCCCGGCAGCTCTAGCATCGAACTGGGTATCCCCTCGCAGGTGTGGCCCAGCAGAGCGTCCGCCTCATCGCCAAGGATCTCGACCGTCGCACTCATAAATACCTCCTTTTGCCAGAAATATATCCAACAATCATATAATTATAAAACATACTTAAACTTGTTTCTTTGCTTGGTAAACTCTCATCAATATCTCATAAACGGATGAAGAAGCCCCAACCCATGCGCCCGATACTGCTGCTGTTACTGAGCCTGTTGCCGCTCCCCCTATCGGCCTCCGTGAACGGCAGCGGCCAGGACAACGGCTCACCGGCCCCGACCTACCGCCTCAACACCATTGCGGTAGTCAGGGAGCGGCCCAACGGTCGCATCGTTGATGTCTGGAGTGACGACACGCTATTCACCTCCAATGTAGCAGAGGGAGAGTGGCTGCGTGTTACCGGCACCTTCCCCGACGACAAGTGGCAGCCCAACGGCAAACCGCTCTGGATCAGCCGCCACTACGTCGAAACCTTCACCCCGAAATACCGCCCCACCCCCTCCAACCGCCCGCCGGGGGTAAGCCGCTACGTCGAAGTGGACAAATCGACCTTCGAGCTCAAGGTTGTCGAGGAGAAGGGGGACGGTGAGGATGTCATCTTCAAGACCACCGTCGAGGCGCAAAGTTATAAAGCGGCTGTGAGTTCGTAGGCCAGGCTACCCCGTAAGGAGGGGCGTGTGGCGATACCTTAACGATGCCCGGCTGCCTGGCGCCGCTGCATGGACGGAGTTACCACGCCGCAGGCATTGACCGAACCGGAATCCATCGAGCCCCGGGACGGCGGACACCTCATGCCCGCGCCGCCCTGACGTAGACATCGAAACGGTGCTTCTTGCTACTGATGCTCATGCTTGGCGTCATGGCGGCAAGATGTGGCGCAGAGTCCGGTCGCTTAACCACCACCCGCTTACGCGCGATACGCAACGCCATCGGCAACAGGGCATCGGCATCGCTGTCGCCGCCTAGCAACCCCTGCAGCAGACGCATCTCCTTCTTCACCAGGGCGCTTTTGCGTTTGTGCGGAAACATCGGGTCGAGATAGACCACCTCGGGAAAATCCATTTCAGCCAGATGCGCCATCCAGCTCACTGCATCGGCCTGGATAAGGACCATCCTCTCCGCCACCCAGGGGCCGATCCCGGCATCCTCTCGGGCTCGGGCAAGACCATCCTCCAGCAACGCCGCCACCACCGGCGAGCGCTCGATGAGGGTCACCCGACACCCCAGCGAGGCGAGGACGAAAGCGTCCCGCCCCAGCCCGCCAGTGGCATCCACCACGCTGGGATTGGCTCCACCCTTCAACCCCACCGCCTTGGCGATAGCTTGGCCCCGACCACCACCGAAGCGTCGCCTGTGCCCCGCCGCACCGCCCACGAAATCGACGTAAACCGCACCGCAACGCGGGTCGTCCAGGGAGACCAGCTCCAGCCGTTCGGCGCTCAACTGCAACTGCAGCCCCGGCGGCACAACGGGCGACAGCCGCTCGGCCAGAGCCAGGGCCTCCGGCTCTCGTGCGTGATCCAGCGCAATGACCGGCGGCTGAGTCATCTTTTCACACCACCGCCCCGAAGAGGAAGGAGACCGCCACCACCGCCGCGATCACCGCCACCGCATCGGCACTCAGCGCGGTCCAGAGGGCGTGGCGAATCCGCCGTACCTGCACCGCCCCGAAGTAGACCGCCAACACATAGAAGGTGGTCTCGGTAGAGCCCTGCAGGGTGGAGACCAGATAGCCGGTATAGCTGTCGGGGCCGATGGCCGGATCGTTGATGGTGGAGGCGACTATACCGTAAGCACCGGAGCCTGAGAGCGGTCGCAGCAGCGCCATCGGCAACGCCTCCGCCGGCATACCCAAAGGGGCGGTCCACTGCCCGATCGCCGCCACCATCATCGCCAACGCGCCGCTGGCACGAAGCATCCCCACCGCCACCAGGATCGCCACCAGATAGGGAATAATACGGATCGCCACCTGAAACCCCTCCTTGGCCCCCTCGACAAAACTCTCGTAGATAGGCACCCGGCGCCACAGACCGAAACTGAGAAAGCCCAACATCAAACCCGGCAGGATCCACGGCGCGATAGCCTGGCCATAGAGCACGGTCAGCGGAATCAGACCCGCCAACACAGCCAGAGCAAGAAACGATACCCACAACGGATAGGCCCCGTGCTCCTCCAGTGGCGTCTCGTCACGCAACGCCTCCCCCTCAGCAGGTGCCGGAGCGTGGGCAACCGGCTCGGCAGGGAGCGGAAAGAAGCGGCGAAAGAGCAGTGCCGCGCCGATCGCCGCCACCGTCGAGCAGGCCGTGGCAAAGAGCGTAGTCGGCAGGATGCCCGCCGGGTCGGCGGAACCTGCCGAGGCGCGCAGGGCGATGATACCGGTGGGCAACAGGGTGATACTGGAGGTATTGATCGCCAAAAACAGCACCATGGCATTACTCGCCGTCCCCTTGTGCGGGTTGAGCGTATCCAGCTCCTGCATCGCCCGGATCCCGAACGGCGTGGCGGCATTGCCCAGCCCCAGCGCATTGGCCGAAATATTGAGGATCATCGCCCCCATCGCCGGGTGCTCGGCCGGCACATCGGGAAAGAGCCGCACCATCAGCGGTCGAATCAGCCGCGCCAGGATAGTCAACATACCGCCCGCCTCCGCCACCTTCATCAGCCCGAGAAACAGCGTCATCACCCCCACCAGACCGATGGCCAGCTCCACCGCCCCCGAGGCCGAATCGATCATCGCACCGGAGAGCAGGTGCATCGGGCTCTCCCCCTCGCCGCTAAACCCCACCTGCTTCCAGGCGGCGACAACAAAGGCACACAGGACAAT
>JBNJGC010000173.1:0-5141 GCA_051747405.1 Pseudomonadota bacterium | reverse complement strand
GAGACGATCTGCAGGTGGGCGTGTTTCAGTACCGCGCCGAGGAAGGCCTTGGGGTTACCGATGGGGCGCTGTGCCTGGCGGTAGGCATCACGGGCGCAGTCGACCAGCAGCTGCGCCGCCACCTCACCGCAGGCCTGCCCCCCCATGCCGTCGCCCAGTACCAGTAGCACCCCCTCATCGGTCTCGATGACGCCGAAGCGGTCCTGATTGGTGTCGCGGTTGCCCAGACGATTGACCTGGCCGATTTCGTACCTCATCGCGCGCCCCCCTTGATCCAGGCGAGGCCGTTGGCCAGCTTCTCCAGCACGCTCTCCGGGCCGCTGTCGTCAGTGTGAGGCCCTCCACCGCCGCCATTGTTCATGGCGTCGAGCAGCTCATCCACGCTCTGCGGGCGGTACATCGGGTCGACCTCCATGGCCCAGTCGATGGCCTGTAGCAGGCTGAAGGAGTAGCCCTTTTTAAACGCCTCCACCGCAGGCTTCATGGTGTCAGACAGGCGCCGCTGCTCCGCCGGGGGCGGAGCGACACCCTCGATGCAGGCGCGCATGGTGGCGCCGATGGCGTAGATATCGGTCCAGGGCCCGACATAGCCCCCCGACATGGACTGCTCCACCGGCGAGAAGCCGAGGGTGAGTACCTGACCCGGCTGGTACTTACGACTGGTCTGCATCTGGTGCACCGCACCAAAATCGAGCAGTACCGGGCTACCACCGGGGCGCAGGTGAATGTTGCCCGGCTTGATGTCCATGTGCAGCAGTCCCTTGGAGTGGAGCAGCTTGAGCCCGTCGAGCAGGGGCTCGAAG
The DNA here is from genome assembly GCA_051747405.1 of Pseudomonadota bacterium. Classification (GTDB taxonomy): domain Bacteria; phylum Pseudomonadota; class Gammaproteobacteria; order Thiohalomonadales; family Thiohalomonadaceae; genus JAPHTQ01. Next base: position 4,338 of record JBNJGC010000173.1, on the reverse strand, counting down.
ACGTGGTAGACGAACTTCTCGCTCAAGCCGCCCTTATGGCGCTTGATGTAATCCTGCAGGTTAATCCCCTTGACGTACTCCATCACCATGTAGACCGTGTCATTGGCACGGAAGAAATTCACCACGTTGATGATGTTGGGGTGTTTGATCGCCGCCAGGGCGTTGGCCTCCTGGAAGAACATGCGCCGACCGTGGGCGAACTGCTCGGCGGACTTCTCGTCACTGGTGTGGATGGTACAGCCGTCTTCGCCCCGATGGGCCAGCTTGAGCGGCATATACTCCTTGATCGCCACCGGCTCGGCACTACCGCTCTCCTCGGCCAGATAGACGATACTGAACCCCCCGCCACCGAGCTTGCGCGTGATGGTGTAGTTCTCCAGGCGTGTGCCCGGGCTGAGGCTGCTGTTCGTTTCACTCATCCAGTGTAGTTTCTCGGCTGTCCTGTCGGTTTTTATACGGGGTGCTGCGGTTTACCATGGTAGGGCAAGTGCGCTGGCGGCGGCGTGTCGCACATCACACACCCCGCGATGTCTCCGGCTACGCAAAGTCGCGCCTCCCAAGGGACCAACGGAAAACGCCGTCAATCCCAGCCTTGTGGAGCGGCCCGGAGGGAGCCCATGCGGTGTTGCGCTGCCGGCAAAGGGAGCCTACCATTTCCTGCGCAGCGCGCCTTGCCTTGAGTCATTATACGGCGGGGCTGAGGGGCTGACACGATCTCCCGCATGGACCACCAGCAAGGTCAAAACCCGGTAATCTTACCAAAACGTGTACAGGAGTATCCATGATCCGCAGCATGACAGCCTTTGCCCGCAAACAGGCGCAGGAAGAGTGGGGGGCGCTGCAGCTGGAGCTGCGCTCGGTCAACCACCGCTACCTGGAGCTAAGCCCGCGCCTGCCCGAGGAGCTCCGCGCCCTGGAGCCGAAGCTGCGCGAGCGCATCAGCCAGCGGCTCGGTCGGGGCAAGGTGGAGTGCAGCGTGCGCTACCAGCCCCCCCAGAGCGTCGCCGGTGAGCTGGCGGTCAATCTCCAGTTGGTCAAGCAGCTGGCCCACGCCAGCCGTGAGGTCGACGGCATCATCTACAACCCGGCACCGGTCAACTCCCTCGATGTGTTGCGCTGGCCTGGTGTGCTCGAGTCCCCCGGCGTAGACGAGGAGCAGCTCCACCACGCCCTGCTGGGGCTGCTGGACCAGGCGCTGGAGGAGTTGGACGAGAACCGCGCCCGCGAGGGCGACAAGCTCAAGGCGATCATCCTGCAGCGCTGCGACAGTGCCGAGGCGGTGGTCGCCACGGTACGCCAGCGGCTGCCCGAAGTACTCGCCGGCGTACGCCAACGGCTGCACGACCGCCTGTCAGAACTGCGCCAGGAGCTCGACCAGGAGCGACTGGAGCAGGAGATGGTGATCCAGGCGCAGAAGCTCGACGTGGACGAAGAGATGGACCGCCTCGCCACCCATATTGAAGAGGTGCGCCGGGTACTGGAGAGCGACGAGCCGGTGGGCCGCCGCCTCGACTTTCTGATGCAGGAGCTCAACCGCGAGGCCAACACCCTCGGCTCAAAATCCGCCGACAGCGAAACCACCAGGGCCTCGGTCGAACTCAAGGTCCTCATCGAACAGATGCGCGAACAGATCCAGAATATCGAATAACTAATCCCAACGCGGAGGACGCAGAGGACGCAGGGTGAGATGTTTGTTTTATCGTCAGCGGATTCCCGGGGGCTGCGTGCACCCGGGTAGCCGAATGCCCATACAACCAAACACCTCTGTGTCCTCCGCGCCCTCTGCGTTGAGTCATTCAGGAGCAGAACATGGCTACTAACAAGGGTAAAGGCACGCTTTATATCATCTCCGCCCCCTCCGGGGCGGGCAAGACCAGCCTGGTCAAGGCACTGCTGGAGAGTACTGACGACATTATGGTCTCGGTCTCCCACACCACCCGCCCCATGCGCGAGGGCGAGGTGGACGGCAAGGATTACCACTTTACCGATGTGGAGAGTTTCCGCCGGATGATCGCCGATGGGGCCTTTCTTGAGCACGCCCAGGTGTTCGACAACTTCTACGGCACCTCCCGCTCCAGCGCACTGGATATGATGGCCCGTGGTGTGGATGTGATCCTGGAGATCGACTGGCAGGGGGCCGAACAGGTGCGCCAGAAGATGCCCGAGGCGGTCTCCGTCTTCATCCTGCCCCCCTCCCGCGAGGAGTTGGAGCGCCGCCTGCGCGGTCGGGGGACCGATGCTGACGATGTCATTGCCCGACGCCTGGGCGAGGCGGTCAAGGAGATGAGCCACTACAGCGAATTCGACTACCTGGTGTTCAACGACGACTTCGACACCGCTCTGGCCCAGCTGCGCGCCATCGTCCTGGCGCGGCGCCAGCGGGCCGAGGTGCAGATCGAGGCCAACCGCACCACCCTCGACGCCCTGCTGGCCTGAATTTGCCACAGGGCCCGCAAGCGGCCTACCTCTGCGGGCCCTATGGCCCGATCATTAGTCATCGCCGGATCTGGTATCAGCGCCCCGCTTTGGCGTAGAATAGCCGGTCCTGTATCGATTACGCATACTATTTGGAGTAAGAACATGGCGCGTGTAACCGTCGAAGATTGCCTGGACAACGTGGATAATCGCTTCCAGCTGGTGCTGGTCGCCACCAAGCGTGCCCGTCAGATCGCCAACGGCTCCGACTCCACCGTCGAGCTGGAGAACGATAAACCCACCGTCGTCGCCCTGCGCGAGATCGCCGAGGGGCATATCACCCGCGAGATCCTCGACGATGCACCGATTGCCGAGGACACCGGCTCCTCCGCCATCAGCGAGGACGAGGTCCGCAACGAAACCACCTGATCCGGTGGCCCCTCAGCCCGCATCCACACCTTCGGCGGAGCAGGACGTCTTCCTGATAAGTGACCTGTGCGCCCTGCTTGAGGAGTACCTTGAGCCGGAGCAGGTGCGCGAGGTCTACCAGGCCTACCTCTTCGGCGCCGAGGCCCATGAAGGCCAACGCCGCATGAGCGGCGAACCCTACATCTACCACCCCCTGGCGGTGGCCCGCATCCTCGCCGAGATGCGCCTCGACCATGAGACCATCGTCGCCGCCATTCTGCACGACGTTATCGAAGATACCCCCACCGCCAAGGAGCTGCTGGTTGAGCGCTTCGGCACCGAGGTCGCCGAGCTGGTGGATGGGGTGAGCAAGCTGACCCACATCGAGTTTGAGTCCAAGGCCCAGGCCCAGGCGGAGAACTTCCGCAAGATGATGCTGGCGATGGTGCAGGACATGCGGGTGATCCTGATCAAGCTCGCCGATCGCCTGCACAACATGCGCACCCTCGGCGTGATGCGCCCGGACAAGAAACGCCGCATCGCCAAGGAGACGCTGGAGATCTACGTCCCCATCGCCACCCGGCTGGGTCTCAACCGGCTGCGCCTCGAACTTGAGGACCTGGGCTTCGCCTCCTACTACCCGTCGCGGGCCAAGGTGCTGGCCGAGACGGTGAAAAAGGCCCGCGGCAATCGCCGTGAGGTGATCCGGAAGATCCAGGATTCGATCCGCGAGCGCCTGCGCCAGGAGGAGTTGCCGGGGGATGTCTGCGGACGGGAGAAACACCTCTACAGCATCTACCGCAAGATGCGTAACAAACACCTGGCCTTCTCCGATGTAATGGACGTCTTCGCCTTTCGCATCGTAGTGGACAAAGTGGACACCTGTTACCGCGTACTCGGCGCCATCCACAACCTCTACAAGCCGGTGCCGGGCAAGTTCAAGGACTACATCGCCATCCCCAAGGCCAACGGCTACCAGTCGCTCCATACCACCCTGCTCACCCCCTACGGCTTCCCCATCGAGGTGCAGATCCGCACCATTGATATGGAGACCGTGGCCGAGGCGGGTATCGCCTCCCACTGGCAGTACAAGACCGGCGGCGAGAACAACAGCATCGCCCACATCCGCGCCCGGGAGTGGCTGAAAAACCTACTCGAACTGCAGCAGCGCGCCGGCGATTCGCTGGAGTTTCTGGAGAACGTCAAGGTCGACCTCTTCCCCGACGAGGTCTACGTCTTCACTCCCACCGGCGACATCATGGAGCTGCCCCGCGGCGCCACCGCCGTCGACTTCGCCTACGCGGTACACACCGATGTGGGCAACAGCTGCGTCGCCGCCAAGATCGACCGCCGCCTCGCCCCGCTGCACACGGAGCTTCGCAACGGCCAGAGCCTGGAGATCATCACCTCCCCCGGCGCACGCCCCAACCCCACCTGGCTCAACTTCGTGGTCACCGGCAAGGCGCGCGCCACCATCCGCAACTACCTCAAAAACATGCAGCAGGAGGAGTCGGT
>JBNJGC010000172.1:0-5157 GCA_051747405.1 Pseudomonadota bacterium | reverse complement strand
TTCTCGTCACGCTGAAAACGTCAATCAGTATGAAACACTACACTAGAAATAGTACCGCACCAGCCGCGCCACCGCCTCACGCAAGCTCGCCTGCGCCGCCTTCTTACCCGTAAAACCGCCGTGGCGGACCACCAGCGGCCAGTCGTGCCGCTGCAACACCTTGTCACGCAGCAGCTGTCGCTGCGCGGCATCCAGCAGCGCCTGCGCCCGCCGACTCCCCTGCGCCTGAAGCACCAGCTTGCGGATCGCCAGGGCGCACAGCTCATAGCCGCGCAGACCGAAGGCGAACGACTCCAAATCCCGTCGATCCTGGCTGCCGATACTCTCATGCACGATAGTCGGCGCCAGCGACAACAGCCGGTCGGCCAGCTCTCCATCCAGCGCCGACAGCGGCCCGGCCAGCAGCTCCGGCAACAGCTCGGCAAAGCGCTCCCACAGCTGCAAAAAGAGCCGCTCACCCCGTTCGGAGAGCGGTTTCATCACCATCACCGAGTGGCTGCCGCTGCTGGCCTCCCGCCGCAGCCCAAGGCGCACCGGCAGCCACCCCTGGCGTTGCCAAAAACGCAACAAGTCCGACGTGGCTCCGAAGCTGGCGCCAACGTAATCTCGACCACGCGTACCTGCCGCCCGGACCACCTCAGCCAGCAGCAGACTGCCCAAACCCCGCCCCTGTAACCTCGGATGGATCGCCACCCGCATCACCCGCGCTCCGGCCAGCCTCGCCGCCTCCGGGAAGCCGGCATGATTGGCCAGCGACTGCGGCAACAGGTGGCCCTGCACACGCCGCCGCCCCAGATAGACCTGCTGCGCCAACTCCCCATCCAGCGCCCCCTCGTCCACCACCAGCGCCACCCCGACAATCTCGCCGGCAAAGCGCAACAGGTGGATATACTGCTGCGGACCATCGAGCAGCTGGCGTAGATCGTTGGGGCTGGTGCGGTAGTGGGCCAGCACCAGCAGCCCGAAGAGCTGTGAAAGATCCCGCTCCCGCCCCAGCAGTTGTGCCGCCTCCAGCGTCTCCACCCGGCACCGCTCCACGCTCGCTCCAACCACCGCCTCCGCAGCGGCCGGCTCGGCATCCAATAGCAAGGTGCGAAACGCCAGCCGCTCCAGCGGGTCCCCCTCAGCCCAGCGCACCGGCTGCGACAGCTGCATGGCGCGCCAACCGGGAGTACGAGACTCCAGCACCTGGCGAAAACGCAGCGCAAAGCCCCGCCCGGTCCCCTCATAGCCGTGAATAGTGGTCGCAAAAACCACCCGCGGATAGGCGGCCAGCATCCGCTCCAGCAGTGCGGCGGGGATCGCCGCCGCCTCATCCACCAGCAGCAGCGCACCCCGGTGGGGCGCCTGAACCAGCGCATCGGGCGGCACAAACACCAGCTCCGCCCCCTGCCACCCGAGCCGCCCCCGCTGCGCCTCACAGCCGGGCAGTTGCGCCGCGGCATGGGCAAAGATCTGTTCGGCGGCAGCGATACGCGGTGCGCTCACCAGGATCCGTCTCAACCCCTGCTGCAACAGCTGCGCCGCGGCGATCCCCAGCGCCGCCGACTTACCGCGTCCACGATCAGCGCTCAACACCAGCGGTCGGTGGGCGTGCCCCTTCGCCACATGGTGGACCGCCGCCACCGCAAGCCGCTGCTCCTCGCCGGCATAGAGATCCCCCTCGCTCAGCCCCGACCAGTGTGGCGGTGCAGACGCCGGCAGCTGCGGCGCTCCGCCCTGAGACCAGAAGCCGATATCGGGGCTGCTGCGCAACACCTCCACGAAACGGCGGATGAAACGCCCCGCCACCGCCTGCGGCTGCCAGGGGTGGAGCAGCATCCGCGCCAACTGCGGATCTGGCCGCTCCGGCCAGCGCTCCAGCGGCGGGGTCAGCAGCAGCAGCAGTCCGCCGGCACGCAGCGTCCCGCTCAGCGCACCGAAGGCCTCGGCATCGAACCCCTCCAGCCCGTCCACCACCAGCCGCTCAGCCTCGCTGCCGAGTTGGCTGCGCGCCTGCTGCCACCCCAGGGGACGACACGGCGGAAACGCCTCCCCCCCCAACCAGAGGCAGCCATCACCACCGCCAAAGGCAGCCATCACCGCCGCCGCCTGAGCCCGGCACCAGGCCGCCTCACCGCTAATCACCAGTGTTGCCCGCTGCCCGCCGTAGGCGGCGGCATCGAGCCAGGCCGAAAGCGCCGCGCGGTTTTGCGGCGCGAGTGGAGGGGGCTGTTCGGACATAAGACTCCAGGGTGATAGACGGCTGCGCACTGTACAGAGCAGGGCGTGCTGTGCAATTTTGTATAATCAATGTAACATAAAGCCCACCGGGGCCGGGTCAAACCACGCCAGACCTTCGACCAGCCCCTCCTATTCAACCAGCGGAGAAGCACAGGATGGACTACTTACCCATCGGTCGCGTCGCCGACCTGACAGGGATCGCCCCCGTCACCCTGCGGGCCTGGGAGCGGCGCTACGGCCTACCCACTCCTCGCCGCACCGCCAGCGGCCACCGCCTCTACAGTATGGATGAAGTGGCGCTGTTACGCCGTGTACTGGGGCTGATGGAGTCGGGCTACTCCATCAGCCGCGCCGTAGAGCGTCTGCGCGCCGAACAGAAGCACGGTGTTATCGACAGCGAGGAGGGGACAGAGCTTAGCAAATGGCGCAGCTACCGCGAGCGGATGCTCGACGCTATCGACCGCTTCGACACCGCAGCCCTCGATACCGCCTTCAACGAGCCGCTGACCCTCTTCCCCATCGACCTTATCATCGACGAAGTCCTGCTGCCGGTACTCGAACAGGTGGGCGATGAGTGGGAGAGCCGCGCCGACGGTATCGCCCGGGAACACTTCTTCTCCGCCTACCTGCGCAACAAGATCGGCGCCCGCTTCAACCATGAGGTGCTGCGCGGTCAGGGGCCTTCGCTGCTCCTCGCCTGCCTGCCGGGTGAGGCGCACGAAATGGGGCTGCTGCTGTTCGGCCTCACCGCCGGGGCGCGCAACTTCCGCATCCTCTATCTCGGCGCCGACCTGCCGCTGTCGCAGCTGCCGCCGGTGGTTGAGCGGGTCGCCCCGGCGGGCATCGTCCTCTCCGGCACCACGATTGAACTGACTGACAGCCTGGAGCAGGCGCTGGCCGGGCTGGCCTCGAGCATGGACACCCCCATCTGTCTCGGCGGGGAGATGGCCGAGACCCACCACGACAGCCTCGAGCAACTGGGGGTGATCTCGGTCGGGCGCGATTTTCGCGCCGGCGCCGAAACCATCATCAAGGCGGTGCGCGGGAAGAGGGGTTAACGGCTGATCTCACGACCGAAGAGAAAGGCCGACTCCACAGTATCCATGTAGACATCCTCCAGACGCATCGCCATGACAGGAGCCGACCAGCTGGCGGCATAGCTGCGCCCCTCCTCGGCCAACTGCCGACGTAGCGCTGCATCCTCCAGCAGGCGCAGCACAGCAGAGGCAAATTCCGCTTCATCCTCCTCTACCACCACCGCGCCGCGACGCGGTGCGAGGATCTCTACCGTACCCATCCGCGCCGTGGAAACCACCGGCACTCCCAGCGCCATCGCCTCCAGCAGGACCAGACCCTGGGTTTCAGTACGCGAGGCAAACATGAACAGGTCGGCGGCACAGTAACAGCCCTGCAACTGCCGTTGCGAGTCGAGGTTGCCGACAAACCGCACACTCTGCTCCAGCCCCATTTCCCGACACATGGCGCGCAGGTGCGTCTCTGCCGGCCCCTCTCCGGCGAGCAGCAACAGTGCATCCGGCTGCTCCTGCCGCACCTGCGCCAACACCCGGAGCAGAAAATCGATGTTCTTCTCGTGCACCAGCCGACCGACAAAGCCGAGTACCGGACGCCCCGGCTCGATTCCGTGGTGGCGACGAAAGGCCTCGCCGTCACCACCGCTGAATCGCTCCAGCTCGATACCGGTGGGGTTGACCGCCAGTTCGGCCCGCACGCCATAGTCGCGCAACACCTGGCTGAAGGCCTCGGTGGGCACCACCACCGAATCGACCTGGCTACACTGCTGGCGCGTCAGGTGGCGCACCGACCAGCGCAGCAGGCTGCGTGGCAGGAAGCGAATATAGTGATAGAGGTACTCTTCGAAATAGGTGTGATAGGTCAGTACCGTGGGCACTTGCAGGGCATGGGCCAGGCGCACCCCGGCATAGTGGGCGACGAACGGGGTCTGGATGTGGACCAGGTCCGGCTCCAGTGAGCGCAGCCTCTCCTCCAGTGCCAACACCGCCCGATAGTGCATCATGCGATCTTCCGGGTCGGCGTAGACCCCGCGTGAGGGGACACGAAAAATCCCCGACTCCTCCTCGGTCTCCTCACCATAGTCCGGCGCCACCAGGTAGACCTCGTGTCCCAGTGCCTCGAGTTCACGACGAAAGGTGCGGATAGAGGTCGAGACCCCGTTGACCCGCGGAAAATAGACATCAGAAATGATGATAATACGCATGAAAAGACTCGCCCCCTGATCAACTCATGCTAGGGCCTGCGCATGACCTGTTCATGACACCCCGGTTGCAGCACTGTTGCAACGGCTGCCGCAGAAGTTTCATCCGAGTGTCAAGCGGCCGTCATCTTCGGCACGTCCAATGGGAGCGACACGAAACTCTCCGCAGCGGCGAAGGAGCGGGCCATGAGCGACAGGCTTTACTACCGCAGTATCTTCATCTCCGACGTGCATCTGGGTACACGCGATGCCAAGACCCGGTACCTCCTCGACTTCCTCGACCACATCGAATGCGACCACCTCTATCTGGTGGGTGATATCTTCGATCTGTGGAAACTGAAGAAGGGCTGGCACTGGCCGCCAATCAACAATGAGCTGCTCACGCTGGTACTCCGCATGGCACGTAACGACACCCGCGTCACCTACATCCCCGGCAACCACGACGAGATGTTCCGCGACTACGTCGGCAGTGACTACAACGGGGTTCGCCTTGAGGCCGAGGCGATCCACGAGGCCGCCGACGGCCGGCGCTACCTGGTCCTTCACGGCGATGAGTTCGACGGCATCATGCGCCACAATCAGTGGCTGGCCCATCTGGGCGACGGCGCCTACGACCTACTGCTCTGGCTCAACCACTGGTTCAACGTGGCAAGGCGTCGCTTCGGCCTCAACTACTGGTCGCTCTCGGCCTTTCTCAAGCA
>JBNJGC010000171.1:3086-5177 GCA_051747405.1 Pseudomonadota bacterium | reverse complement strand
GCATCTGCCGTACTGTCGTCGGCACCACCCTCGACAATGTTCAACTGCGCCGGGTCGATAAGCAGCGAACCGGTCCGGCCCGCCTCGGCCCCCAGATCCACCTGGCCACGCAGCAAAAGCCCGCTATCGGCGGAGACCTCGACGAAACCGCCGTCACCCGACTCACGGCCACCTCGGGCGCTGATCTGGCCGGAGAAGTCCATCCCCTCCCGACCGATGGCATAGACCTGACCGCCATCGCCCGCTTCCGTGGCATCGGCACTCACCTGCGCTCCGTCGGCGATAGCCGTCTTCCCTGCAGCCTCCTCAACGCTCTCACCACCGATGACCACCGTCCCGCCACCAGCGCCGCCGGAGGCCTCCACACGAGCGGTTTCGGTCACCTTGACGCTCTCACCGGCGGTAACGGTGACACCACCACCTTGGCCGTCACCGCCCGATACGTCCAGCGTACCGGCCACGCTGGCGGCACTATCCCCAACGATGCTGATGGTGCCGCCATCGACCACCATGGCGGAGCCATCCTCCAGGCCGTCGGTATTGACCGAGCCGTCAAAGACCGCCTGGTGCGCCGCTGCACCGGCGCGGATCTCCCCCTCCACCTCAACGCTGCCGCCGGCCAGGCGGATCGCATCGCCCACGTTGATGGTGCCCTGTACCGATACCATCGCGTCGGTCTGCGGCGCCTCCCCGCCGAGCAGCTGCGCCACGGCGACCTGATCGATGTTGCCATCCCCATCGATAACACGATCCATGAACTGCGCCGTAGGGGTAGAGACCATCATACTACCCACGTTGACCACACCGGAGCTCCCGACAACGAAACCGTGGGGGTCGGCAAACACCACATTACCGGCCCCCAGCTTGCCGTCCTTGATACTGTTGAGGTTGCCGTCGATCATCACCCGGCTATTCCTTACCAGATTTATCAGATTTTCATCGGTAGGGGCGAGGTGGAGGTTGACCGTATCGCTACGCTGAACCTTAAAGTGGTAGAAAGAGTTAAAGGCGTTGGCACCACTGCGGGTATTGGTGTGGACATCGTGGGCGCCGCCCTGGCGATCTACCTGGGTATCGGTCCGTCCATCGGGGGCAATCACCGTGCCGGAGGCGTGGGCCACTTGGCTCCCCAGCACTGAGAGGATTGCAGTGGTCAGTGGTGCCAAGCCGGGCAGTGCTGCTGCAGCCGATCGGCGAGCGCGCTGCCGGGCAGCGACCTTGTTGGAAACCGTTGCGTGCTTGCGTGACAAAGCTGAGCTCTTCACCTTGCTTCTCCCATCAGATTTGGTACCCGACCCACACTTACGACCAGGGGTGTCCATTCACATCCATTACCAGGATTTCTGCCATCGTTGATCTCTCCGCATAGAGACCACCGATAATGCGGGAAAATTTAAAAGCTCTACCCCGCCAGTTCAAGGAACATTTGGGAACAAAAACATTTCTCTTTATTTATCAGTCAGTTAAAATCTACCAAGCCAGAGAGCGACCACCTCACCTGCACCACAGAGACAACGGCTGCGCGCCGGTAAGGCTGTTCCTCGATCAGTGATTCAGACCATATCGTCACCACCCGCTCCCCCCCTTTCGCCAGCCTGGGATCGCCTCAGAGGTTCCCGGCGCGACCAACCGGCAAAATGGTGTTTCATACTGATTAGCGCTTTCAGAGGCCCGCAAATGCCCCAAGACAAGGCGCAACCCCAGAGGCCGCCCTCGACCACCTCAAAACGCTAAGTGCTTGTCGCACTTCACGATTGTGAATTATCCACAAAAGCTGTGGATAACTTTGTGGATGAATGGCGAGTAAGCGGTGCCAGGGCGCATGGCGTCTAGGATGGAAACAGATTGGTCATCTTATAACCATCATAAATATATCGTTTATTTTCAATGCGTTACGAACCAATGCGGCGTACTGGATACGTAAGTATTCACTTACCTCCAAGCCCTTTTTCCTCCGTCGACACCACTTGTGCATAACAGACAATGCGGAACATCTCCCTGCACCGAAGTCAAGCCCTGAAAGCACAAAGATCGTCGATTCATTCCCAGCACCGCTAACCCTGCCTGCCGCCGCTACACGCGCTCCCTGCC
>JBNJGC010000171.1:0-2986 GCA_051747405.1 Pseudomonadota bacterium | reverse complement strand
CCCTGCCCCTTTTCCCCTGCCCGGGACATTGGCGTAGAATAGCGCCTATAACCAACTGTCTCATGGGATGTAATTGTGCAAACCCTGGCCCGAATCGCCCACCGCATCGACCAGTTCAGCGACTGGACCGGTCGCCTGCTCGCCTGGTTGACACTGGCTATGGTGCTAATCACCTTCACGGTGGTGGTGTTGCGTTACCTCTTCGATAGCGGCTGGATCGCATTACAGGAGTCGATCACCTACATGCACGCTCTGGTGTTCATGCTCGGTGCCGCCTACACCCTGCGCCACGACGGCCATGTACGGGTGGATATCTTCTATCAGAGGTTCGGGGAGCGGGGACGCGCCTGGGTCGATCTGCTGGGAACCCTGTTGCTGCTGCTGCCGGTCTGCGCCTTCATCGCCTGGGCCAGCTGGGATTATGTCAGCAACGCCTGGGAGCTCCGCGAGGGCTCGCGTGAGGCGGGCGGTCTGCCGGGGGTCTATCTGCTCAAAACCGCGATCCCGCTAATGGCGTTGCTGTTGCTGCTTCAGGGTTGCGCGCTGGCGCTACGCTCCGCGCTGGTACTGCTCGGCCACAGCGAAGCGGCTCCGGCCCACACCGGTCCGGACGAGGTCTGATCATGACACCCGAGATCATGGCCATCCTCATGTTTATCACCATCTGTGGGGTACTGTTGCTGGGCTATCCGGTGGCCTTCACCCTGGGTGGCACCGCACTGGCCTTTGCCGCACTCGGCGCGCAGATGGGGCTGTTCGATGCCGCTTTCCTCGAAGCGCTGCCCAACCGCCTCTACGGCATCATGACCAACACCACGCTGATCGCCGTACCGCTGTTTGTCTTCATGGGGGTGATGCTGGAGCGCTCGAAAGTCGCCGAACAGCTTCTCGACACCATGGCTGCGCTATTCGGCCCGCTGCGCGGGGGGCTGGGGATCTCGGTCACTCTGGTGGGGATGCTGCTGGCCGCCAGCACCGGCATCGTCGGCGCGACCGTGGTCACCATGGGGCTGCTCTCTTTGCCGACGATGATTAAGCGCGGTTACAGCCCGGCGCTGGCCACCGGCACCATCTGTGCCTCCGGCACCCTGGGCCAGATCATTCCCCCCTCGATCATCCTCATCCTGCTCGGCGACGTGCTCGCCTCCGCCTACCAGCAGGCGCAGCTGGATATGGGGATCTGGTCTCCGGAGACCATCTCCGTGGGGGATCTCTTCGCCGGCGCCCTCATCCCGGGGCTGCTGCTGGTGGTCCTCTACATCACCTATCTGCTCGGCGTCGCCTGGCTCAAGCCGGCGGCCTGCCCGGTTCCCTCCGCCGAGGAGCGCGGCGTCTACGATCGCAGACTCTTCACCCGGGCGCTGAAGGTACTACTCCCGCCGCTGCTGCTGATCCTGGCCGTTCTCGGCTCCATCCTCGCCGGCCTGGCCACCCCCACCGAGGCCGCCTCCGTCGGGGCGGTGGGGGCTATCCTGCTGGCCATCGGCCAACGCCAGTTCAACCTTGTCACCCTCAACGAGGTAATGCGTTCGACTACCCGTATCACCGCCATGGTGTTCCTGATCTTCATCGGTGCCTCGCTCTTCTCGCTGGTCTTCCGCGGCTTCGGCGGCGATGAGATGATCGGCGAGCTGCTCACCGACCTGCCCGGCGGGGTCGTGGGGGCGATGGTCATCGTCATGCTGGTGATGTTCCTGCTCGGCTTCATCCTCGACTTTATCGAGATCACCTTCGTCGTCGTCCCCATCGTCGCCCCCATACTACTGGCGATGGGGCTCGACCCGATCTGGCTCGGGGTGATGATCGCCATCAACCTGCAGACCTCCTTCCTCACCCCACCGTTCGGCTTCGCCCTGTTCTACCTGCGCGGCGTCGCCCCGGCGGCGATCCAGACCACCCAGATCTACAAAGGCGTTGCCCCTTTCATCCTCATCCAACTGATCGCCCTCGGCGCCCTATCGCTGTGGCCGGAGCTGGCGACCTGGCTGCCGGGCGTCGTGTACGGGGATTGATCTCCTCAGGGCGTGACGGGGCGAACGCCACAAACCGCCCCGTGATCCCATATAGTGCATTTGCACCCGTTACGCACTGTTCGAGACTCAGGCAGAATTGATGGATTACAGTCCCGGGGTCATTTCAGCCGGACGTTCTGCAAATAATAACAGGGAGCATCTGCACTATGAGCCGTGCGCTAAAACGATCACTCACAGCGATTACGCTAACCGCGTCGGTCCTGAGCCTCTCCGCCTGCATGGGCAACATGACCAAAACCGGCGGCTCTGCCGCGGGCAGCACAGCAGAGCCCGAGGGTGATATCGAGCACTGCGACAGCCCTATGGGCACCGTCGGCATCCTGGAGAACCGCAACGACGACTGGTATCGCGAACTGCGCAACAAGTACAAGCTTTCGTCCACCACGCCGCTGCTGCGGCTGATGGTGCAACAGTCCAACTGCTTTGTGGTGGTCGAGCGTGGCGCGGCCATGGACTCCATGGAGCAGGAGCGCCGACTGCAGGAGTCGGGTGAGATGCGCAGCGGCAGCAACTACGGCAAGGGACAGATGGTCGCGGCCGACTATACCCTCTCGCCAAGCATCGACTTCAGCGAGGACACCGGCGGTCTCAGTGGTATGGTCGGTGGACTGCTCAGCATGAGCGACGACACCAAGGCGCTGGGCAAGGCGGCCAGCGGCGCCAAGCTGAAGAAGGCCTCCACCACCCTGCTGATGGTGGACAACCGATCCGGCGTCCAGCTCGCCGCTGCGCAGGGTGAGGCAACCGGCACCGACTTCAGCGCCAGCGCCTCACTGTTCGGCAAGGCCGCCGGCGGCCTTGGCGGCTACACCAAGACACCGGAAGGCAAGGTCATCGCCAGCGCCTTTGCCGACTCCTACAACAATATGGTCCGCGCCGTGCGTAACTATCAGGCGCAGGAGGTCGAGGGCGGCCTGGGCAAGGGGGGTGGGCTCAAGGTGGGCAACTAGTGT
>JBNJGC010000170.1:0-5181 GCA_051747405.1 Pseudomonadota bacterium | reverse complement strand
TTCTTTTTCGCATGCGCCTCCAGCTCTTCCCAGCTGATGTCGGTGAGAGTGGCCTGTAGCCCCTTGCGGTGGACCAGGATCGCCGAGCGGGTGTGGGCGCGCAGCAGGCGCATCTCCTTGTTGGGGGTGACGAACAGTGGGTGGAGGCCGAACTCGCGCAGGGCGGAGACGATGCGCCCGGCCACTGCCTGGGAGCTTTTGGAGAAGGCTTCATCGAGGACGATGGTGCCGAACAGGGGGCGGCTGCTGCCCTCGGGGCAGAGGGCGTAGCTGAGCGAGGCGGTGAGGATGTAGCTGGCGATGATCTCCTTCTCGCCGCCGCTGCCGCCCTGGGAGCCGGTGCGGGTCTCGATGATGCGCCCGCCGTCGCGCTCGATCACCGAGACGGCGAACTGCAGCCGGTAGCGCGGGTCGAGCAGGGCGCGGGCGCCGAGGGTGCGTTTGTTCTCGGCGGCGTCGCGCAGCAGGGCGACCAATTCGGCCAGGGCACGGTAGTGGCTTTCGCCGCCGTCGTCAGCCAGGGCGGCGGAGGCGAGCCGGCGTTGGGCGCTTTGCAGGGTGCGCAGGCTCTCGTGCACCACCCGGCGCGGTTGCAGCTGCAGGTAGCGGCCGGGCTGGAAGTCGACCCGGCGCAGGGTGGCGTTGAGGTCTTCGATGCGCTCCTCGATGATGCCCACCTCGTTGTCGATGCCGCTGAGCAGCTGGGTGACCCCCTGATCGGAGGACTGGTTGAGGTAGTCGAGGAAGCGCGCCTGCTTTTCCGGCAGCGCCTCTTCGTTGAGCACGCGCAGCCGCTCCAGATAGTCGGGGATGTCCTGCAACTCGCTGCCGCTCTCGGCCAGGGAGCCGGTGTCGGCCCGCTGTGCCGTCGCCATCTGCCGCACCAGCTTCTGCTCCAGCTGTTTGAGGCGGTTGCCGGCGGCCTCGATGCCGCTGCCCAGGCGTTGCCCCTCCTGCCGCTCGAGGTTGTCGAGGTGGCGCAGTTGGGCGGCGTCGGGGGTGGGCAGCGCCTCGGCGGCGAGCTGCCGGTCGGCATCATTCAGCCCCTCGCCGATGCGGGCGGAGGCGTTGTCGCGCTGCCCGGCGGCGGTGTCGCGCCGCTCCAGCAGG
Source organism: Pseudomonadota bacterium (assembly GCA_051747405.1). GTDB lineage: Bacteria > Pseudomonadota > Gammaproteobacteria > Thiohalomonadales > Thiohalomonadaceae > JAPHTQ01. Next base: position 4,071 of record JBNJGC010000170.1, on the reverse strand, counting down.
CGGCTGCGTTCGTTCTCCTGTTCGCGGATCCGGTCGTGCAGCGCCTGTAGCGTCTCTTCGGCCGCCTCGTACTGCTGCCGGGCGCGGGCGGCGTCGGAGTCGGGGGCGGTGAGTTGTTCCAGTCGTTGTTGCAGGCTGGACAACTCCGCCTCGGCGCCGGGCAGGTCGATGGTCGGGTAGTCCAGTTCGGCGAGGCGCTCGAGCAGTGTCTGTTGCTCCGTCACCCGCTTGAGTTCGTCCCGGGTCTGGCGGTGGTCGGCTTCGGCGCGCTCCAGCTCCTCCTTGAGCTGCGCCAGTTCCCGCTCCAGCTCGGCGAGGCGGTCGCGGTTGTCGAAGCCGGTCATCCAGCCCTCGTTCAGCGGGCGCTGATCCTGCTTTTCAAACATCCCCTTCTTGCCCGACATCAGCCCCTCGGCGGTCATGCCGTGGGGGGTGTCGCGCAGGGCGGCGGGGGAGCCGACGCAGTGGCGGTCGAGCCCGGCCAGCAGCCCCTTCAGCGCCTCGCGGTGGGGGTGGGGCTTGAAGTTGAGCTTGCGGCAGAAGCCGTCGTCGTGGAAGCGGGGCGCCTGTGCCGGTGCTGCCGCCTCCAGCAGGCGCACGTGCAGGCGGTTGTCGCGGCTGTTGACCCAGGCCAGTGCCGCCCGCATCGCCTCGGTTGGCACCAGGATGCGCAGGCGGTGGCCGCCCAGGGCGCGTTCGATGGCGCCGCGCCAGCGGCTCTCCTCGGCCTTTACCTCCACCAGCTCGGCGAGGAAGGGCAGCTGCTCTTCGTCCAGGTCGAGCGCCCGGGCCAGCTCGGCGCGAAAGTCCTGGTAGCGACCGGGGAGGTTGGAGCCGGGGCGGGCGCGGATCTTGCCCAGTTCGTCCTCCACCTCGCCGCGGCGTCGGCGCTGCTCCACCAGTGCCGCGCCCGATTGCAGTTGCTGATCCTCCAGCGCCTGCTGCTCTTGCCCCAGCGCCTCCTGCCGTGCCGCCACCTGCCGCTGATTGGCCTGCAACGCCTCGGCGCTGAGGGTGTCGTCCAGCGAGAGGTTGGCGCAGAGTGTGGTGTACTGGGCGGCGGCAAGCCTGCGCTGTTCGAGCTGCTGGCGCTGTTTGTCGACCAGCTCCTTGAGCTGTTCGATGTTGGCGCCGCCGGCCTGCAGGTAGAGCGTCTTGAGGGTGTCGGCCTCGCGGCGGCGCTGCTGCTCCTCCTGCGTCAGTTCGCCGATGCGGGCGTCGTGGCCGGCGATGGCCTGCTCCAGCCGGCCCACCTCCTCGTCCCAGAGCCGCCGACCGTGCAGGGCGTAGTGGATAGGCAGGATCCGTTGCAGCCGCTGCAGTCGCTCCAGCTCCTCGCGGCACTGGCGGTGGTCGCGATCCAGCGGCTCGATGGGGGCGAGCGACTGCTGCTGGCGCCGCGCCGTCTCCAACTCGGTGTGGATGGCGGCTAGGTCGTCGAACTCGGCGGCCACCTCGGCGGCACGGGCGAAGGCGGAGTGGTCGTCGAGCACCAGTTCGCGAAAGATCTCGTCGATGCTGTTGAGCTGTTTGAGCCCGGCGGCGCGGTTGAGCAGGGTGAAGGCGTTCTCGCCCACCTCGAAGTGGCGGCGTAGCTGCGCCAGGAAGGCCTTCTTGCTGTCGTGGGCGCGTAGCGCCTCGCCCTCTTTGGTGTACTGCTTGAGCGCGCGGGCGCCGCCCTCCTCGAACAGGCCGAGCCATTGGGCTAGGCCCTGGTCGTGGCGCCGGGCGAAGAGCCACAGCCGTTTGAGGTCGGAGGGGGCGTTGCTGGTGCCGTCGAGCCAGAGCAGGGCGCCGATGCTGAGCGCCTGTTCGCCCTCGCCGAAGCGGGCGTGGATGGCGCTGACGGTCTTGCCGGGGCGGGCGATGTGTTCGTTGTCGCCGCTTTCGTTGCCCGCGCCGGTGACGCCGCGGACGTAGGAGAGCAGGTCGCGGTCGCTCTCGTGGCCGCCGGTGGAGGCGAGGTTGTAGCGCGGCTGGGGCACCAGCAGGGTCATCAGCGCGTCGACCAGGGTGGTCTTGCCGCTGCCGGTGGGGCCGATGATGGCGCTGCCGCGCGGGTCGATCACGGCGCGGTGGAGACCGCCGAAGGGGCCCCAGTTGAACACCTCCAGCTCCCGCAGCAGGGCGGGGCCGGTGGTGGTCTCGGGAAAGAGCTCGGCGGTGCTGTTCATGCGTTCTCGTCTCCACCGCCGGTGGCCTGGGTGCGGAAGTGGTGCAGCAGGCTCTGCAGGCTCTCCGGGTTGGCCAGGTGGGTGATGAGGGGGCGGATCTTCACCTTCTGCTCGCGCTCGTCCACCTCGGAGACGATGCCGTGGCCCCGCAGCGCCTCGAGCAGGCTGCGCAGCCGCTTCTGCTCCTTCATCTCGCTACCGCTGTCGCCCAGGTAGACCTGCAGCTGCGGCAGCAACTCCTCCAGCTCCACCACCGCATCGCCGGCGCCGGCCCCCGCCTCCTGCTCGTGGGCGATGTACTGTTGGCGCAGGATCGCCACCAGCAGCGACTGCTCCAGGGTGAGGCGCTGGCGGCGCACCAGCGGGTGAGACCACTGCTCGAGCTCGTCGCCGAAGAGCGTCTCGGCCACGGTGAGGAAGGCAAGCCCGCGTACATCGTCGATGCGCAGGCGCAGGTCGAGCGGCTCGAGGATGGCGGTGATGGCATCGCGATGGGTCAGCGCGGTGCGGTAGAGGTTGGGTTTGCGCTCCGCCTCCAGCAGACCGCTGCGCAGCAGCTCCTGCACCGCGCCCTTGACCTCCCGCGCGGTGTAGCCGCTGTCGGCCTCCGCCGGGGTGGTATCGGCCTGCTCCTCACTGGGGGTATCCGACTCGTTCTGCTTCTCGGCGGCGCGTTTGTCGAAGAGGTTTTCCATGATTAGGCTTCCCATTCAAGGTTTTCCAGGGCGGCGGCGGAGAGGGCCACCCGGGGGAGGGTAAAGCGCAGGCGCTGTCCGTCGCTGTCCTCCAGCGTTACCTGCTCGCGGCTCTCGCCGATGGGCAGCTCCGCCTCGCGGGCCAGGCTGAGCCAGAGCGCCAGGGTCTCCAGATCGTGGCGCGGCGGCAGGGCCTCGCTCAGCTGGCCGACGGTCAGCGCCTCGTCGCGCTCGGCCAGCAGCTGGTGGGTCTCCTCCAGCAGCGCCTGGCGGTCGAGGTCGTCAAAGGCCTGCCAGAACTCCTCGTCCACCTCGTCGAGGTCCACGTCCTGTTGGCGCAGGTCGAGAGCATCGTCTGTATCGTTCTCCACCACCTTGAAACGCAGCCGCTCCACCAGCGGCAGCGGACCGGCGGCCACCCCCACCGGCGGCAGCGGGGCGGGGGTGCGGCGGGTGGCGGCACGGGACCAGTCGATGTGCAGGGCGCTTTCCAGAATCTGGTTGAGCAGTTCACCTACCCGGTGGTGCTCGGCGGCCAGGCCGGTCTTGAGAAAGCCCTTTACGTCCCGTTCGCTGCGGGCGCGGGCGCGGATGACGTTGCCCGATTCGCCCACCAGCCGGGCGATGAGCCAGCGCAACTCCGACTGCTGCGGTCGGTTGAGCGCCTTGGCAGCGGCGGGGGTGCGCAGGATGTTGCGCAGCCGCTGCTTCATATGGTCCAGCTCCACCTTGCGGTGGAGCTGCTCGTAGAAACCGTGAAAGACCTTCCCTTCCGCCGTCTCCAGCAGACTGGCGTGGCTGTCGAGCAGGTTGTCGACGATCTCGCCGCGGTGGTGGCGCTCGCTGATGATGGCGTGGCGCAGCCGCCGGTCCGCCTCGCGGTAGGAGTCCTCCACGCGGCGGAAGTCGGCGCGCAGGCTCTGGGCGAGGTTGTAGACCTCGCGGATCCCCTCCTCGGCGGCGCTGCCGTCGAGTACCTCGAAGCGGCCCGCCTCCACCTCCGCCAGCTCCTCTTGCAGGGCGGCGATCTTGCGCCGCAGGTGGGCGGCGCGGCTCTCGCGGTCGGGGTTGAGGCGGCTCTCCAGGTTTTCGATCTCGCGCTGTACCGTCGCCAGGCGCGAGGCGGTGGAGGTCATGGTCCGCTCCCCCAGCCCCTCGACAAAGCGCATCACCTGCTGCAGCGCATCGGTGGCGCTCAGGCG
>JBNJGC010000169.1:0-5184 GCA_051747405.1 Pseudomonadota bacterium | reverse complement strand
GAAGCCCTGGTTGGCAGCGTAGAGGGAGACGGCCATCTGTGCGATGCTCATCGGCTCATACTGCATCTGCTTCATCAGCTCGGTAACGCGCTGACCGCGTTCGATCTGCTTACGGGTAGACTCGTCGAGGTCAGAGGCGAACTGGGCGAAGGCCGCCAGCTCACGATACTGCGCCAGGTCGAGACGAACACCGCCACCAAGCTTCTTGATGATCTTGGTCTGCGCCGCACCGCCTACACGGGATACGGAGAGACCGGCGTTGATCGCCGGGCGGATACCGGAATTGAACAGGTCGGTTTCAAGGAAGATCTGACCGTCAGTGATGGAGATGACGTTGGTCGGTACGAACGCCGAGACGTCGCCGGCCTGGGTCTCGATGATAGGCAATGCGGTTAGGGAACCGGTTTTGCCCTTCACCTTACCGTCGGTCATCTTCTCCACCCAATCCTCGTTGACGCGGGAGGCGCGCTCCAGCAGACGGGAGTGGAGGTAGAATACATCACCCGGATAGGCTTCACGACCGGGCGGGCGACGCAGCAGCAGGGATACCTGACGGTAGGCCCACGCCTGCTTGGTCAGATCATCATAGATGATCAACGCATCTTCACCCTTGTCGCGGAAGTACTCGCCCATGGCGCAACCGGCGTAGGGGGCGATGTACTGCAGCGCAGCGGAGTCGGAAGCGGTCGCGGCAACCACGATGGTGTGGTCCATGGCGCCGTTCTCTTCGAGCTTGCGTACCACGCTGGCGATGGAGGAGGCCTTCTGGCCGACCGCAACGTAGATACACTTAACGCCGGTGCCTTTTTGGTTGATGATGGCATCAACGGCCACAGCGGTCTTACCGGTCTGACGGTCACCGATGATCAGCTCACGCTGACCCCGACCGATCGGCACCATGGCGTCGACCGACTTGAGACCGGTCTGCATCGGCTGGTCAACCGGCTTACGCCAGAGTACGCCGGGCGCGATCTTCTCGATAGGTGAAGTGGACTGCGACTCGATAGGACCTTTGCCGTCGATGGCGTTGCCCAGGGAGTCGACCACACGGCCAAGCAGTGCTTCGCCGGTGGGCACCTCCATGATACGACCGGTACAGGTGACCTTGTCGCCTTCGGAGATGTGCTCGTAGGGGCCGAGGATTACGGCACCGACAGAGTCACGCTCAAGGTTGAGCGCCATACCGAAAGTGTTGTTCGGGAACTCGAGCATCTCGCCGGACATAACGTCAGCGAGGCCGTGCACACGGGCGATACCGTCGGTCAGACTGACCACAGTACCTTCGGTACGTGCCTCGGTGACTGTCTCAAAGCTCGAGATGCGCTTTTTAATCAGTTCACTGATTTCTGATGGATTCAATTGCTGCATGTCTTGTGTCCTCTAGCAGGTCCGGGTTCAGTGGGTAAGCGCCGAGGCGAGCTTTTCCAGCTTGCCGACCACCGAACCGTCGATGACCATGTCTCCAGCACGAATAATGGCGCCGCCCAGCAGAGACTCGTCGATATTGCACTCCAGGGTGACTTCGCGGCCCAGGCGCTTCTTCAAAGCTTCAGCGACACTCTTTTGCTGCGCATCACTGAGCGCAGTGGCGGAGGTCACTTCGGCGACAACGGTGCCTTCAACGGTGGCACGCTCGGCCTCGTAAAGCTCTGCCACTTCGGGCAGGACCTTCAGCCGGTCGTTGTCGGCCAGAACACGGATCATGCTCTTGCCGGCGTCGTTGAGCTTATCGCCGCAGACTTCGATGAACATCTCACCGATCTGCGTGTTGTCGAAGCGTGGGCTGTCGATGACAGCGACCATCTCTTCATCGGCGGCCACGGCGGCAGCGAACTGCAACATCTGTGACCAACCCTTGAGGTCGCCCTGCTCCTGGGCCAGGGAAAAGATAGCCTGTGCGTAGGGGCGTGCGATCGTAGTATTTTCAGCCATAACTCAAGTGACCTTAAATCTGTGAAACAAGGTCTTTGAGCAGGTCGTCGTGTGCTTTTGCATCGATCTCACGACTGAGCACCTTGCCAGCGCCGGCGACGGCGATGGAGACGACCTGACCACGCAGGTTCTCCTTGGCACGGTTCACTTCCTGCTCGATTTCCGCATTGGCGCTGGCGATAATGCGCTCGCCCTCGCTCCTTGCGGTCTCTTTGGCCTCATCCACGATCTCGCTGGCGCGCTTTTGAGCCTGAGCGATGATGTTGGAGGCCTCCTGCTTGGCCTCGTTCACCACCTCTTTGGCACGCTGCTCCGCCAACTCCTGCTCGTGCTTGCCGCGCTCGGCGGCGGCCAGACCATCGGCGATCTTCTTCTTACGCTCTTCGAGCGCGTTCATAATCGGTGGCCACACATACTTCATGGTGAACCACACGAAGAAGATGAACGTAATGGACTGACCTATCAGGGTCGCATTAATATTCATGCCTATACCTCGCGTTTTATGGCGTTAAACCAGGTTGTGTTATGCACTCAACTCCGGTTTAGCCAGCCAGCGCGAACAGTACGTACATGGAGATACCGACAGCGATCATCGGAATCGCGTCAACCAGACCCATAACGATGAAGAACTGGGTACGCAGCATGGGAACCAGCTCGGGCTGACGTGCAGCGCCTTCCAGGAAGCGGCTACCCAGCAGGCCGATACCGATAGCGCCACCGATAGCGCCCAGACCCATCATCAGTGCCGCAGCCATAACCAACAGTGCTTGTTCCATTGTCTTCTCCTCTATCTTAAAGGTTAAAAAGTTAATAAATAGTCAAAAGGTAAATCGAAACTTAGTGGTGCTCAGCGTGAGCCATATCCAGGTACACGATGGTCAGGGTCATGAAGATGAACGCCTGCAGCGTGATGATAAGGATGTGGAAGATTGCCCAACCCATCTGCAGCAGACCAGCAAAGCCGCCCATCAGCAGGCTGCCGCCGTACATAATGGCGATCAGGATGAAGATCATCTCACCGGCGTACATGTTGCCGAACAGTCGCAGAGCCAGCGAGATCGGTTTGGCCAGCAGGCCGACCACCTCAAGCAGCAGGTTGACCGGAAACATCCACTTGGGGAAAGGCTGGAATGCCAGCTCGGCGAAAAAGCCGCCTGCCCCCTTCATCTTGAAGCTGTAGTAGATCATCAGTGCAAACACTGACAGTGAAAGGGCAAAGGTGACGTTCGGGTCGGTACTCGGCACCACCTTCATGTAGGGGATGCCCATGAGCATCGCCAATTCAGGCAGCAGGTCGACGGCGATAAGGTCCATGAAGTTCATCAGCCAGATCCAGATGAACACGGTCAACGCCAACGGCGCAATCATGGGGTTCTTACCGCTGAAGGAGCCGCGCACACTGCTGTCGACAAACTCCATCACCCACTCGGCAAAGTTGAGGATCCCGTTGGGCACACCCGCATCGGCGCTCTTCGCCGCTTTGCGGAACAGCCAGATAAACACCAGCCCCAACAGCAGGGACCACCCCAGACTGTCCAGGTGGAAGGCCCAGAAGCCCATCTCCTGGATCTGCTGCTGGGTGTCAGCGGCGGTCTCGCCACTGGCGATGGTCCAACCGTGCTCAGGGTGTTTCCCGAAGGTTAGATTGGTTAGGTGGTGCTTGATATATTCCGAGGATGTAAGCTGTTCGCTACTAGCCATGTTTACGTCTCGCACTTGATTCCAGAAACCATTGGTACACCAGGGCGACCTGCCCGAGGATGTACCCGGCTAACAGTGGTAGCGGCTCGAGCCTGAGCAGGAAAAAACCTGCGGCGAACATGACCACTGTCGCCATAAATCTCTCTGCGGCGCATCGATAGAGGTATCGAAGGTTGCGCTCCGGGCTGAGCCCGGCGATGCGGTCGGCGCGTCTTAGCTGCCTGACCTGCATCAGGTGGTTGAGTGCCACGATGGCGCTGCCGTAGATCACCGCCACAGCCGCCTGCCAGCCCATACCGAAGTGGAAGACCAGCACCAGAACGCCCAGCATAAGTGCTTGATTCAGGCGGACCTTTCTCTGCGCTGCTCGCTTCGCCTGGGCATAGCTCATCGTGCGTACCTGATCGACCCCGCTTTAAAGTCTGCTGATTTACTGTTACAGCTGTGTAACACAGGGCCTGCAATGGAGCTCTCAGCGGCGCGAAAGTATATCCAGCCACCGCCCCAGCGTCAATGATAGTGGGATAAAAAAAGCTTATATTAGGACTCGCTGCTTTTGCCGGCCCCGCCGTTGACCGGGTCTGGCAGGGGGAGGGGTTCAAGGTTCGGGGTTCGGGATCCAAAGAGGCACATACCGAACGGTAGCCACTCCGATACGGGGTCTGCGCCACACAGTCCAGGCGGGTTCCAATGGCTATTTCACAAAACCGTCGTGCTTTGAGACCGGCGTACAAGGCGGCGGACGGGCAGCCTGCACCGCCCCTGCGCATCTATCCTGGAGCCTGGAACCCCTATTTGATGTGTTCGAGGACCCCGTCCAGCTCATCCAGGCTGTTGTACTGGATCACCAGCTTTCCTTTGCCCTTGGCGCCGTGCTGGATCGCCACCTTTGCGCCGATCTTTTCCGCCAGGTCCTGCTCCAGGCGGCGGATGTCGGGGTCGACGGTCTGCTCCGGCTTCTTTGCCTTACCGTCCGGGTTCTCCAGGGTGCGCTTGACCAGGCGTTCGGTCTCGCGCACGGAGAGCCCCTTGCCCACGACGCTTCGCGCCACCTGGCTCTGCTGCTCGGCCTTGAGGGCCAACAGCGCCCGGGCATGGCCCATCTCCAGATCGCCGTTCTCCAGCATGCGCTTGACCTCATCGCTCAGGCTGAGCAGGCGCAGCAGATTGGAGACCGAGGCGCGGGAGCGGCCCACCGCATCGGCGGTCTGCTGGTGGGTCAGGCCAAACTCCTCGATGAGCCGGTGCAGCGCCATCGACTCCTCCATCGGGTTGAGCTCTTCGCGCTGGATATTCTCGATAAGGGCCATGGCCATGGCGGCCTGGTCCGCCACATCGCGTACCACGGCGGGGATGTCGTGCAGCCCGGCCAGTTGGGCGGCGCGCCAGCGACGTTCGCCGGCGATGATCTCGAAGCGGTCACCCGGGATGGGGCGCACCACGATAGGCTGCACCACCCCTTGAGCGCGGATGGAGTCGGCCAACTCCTCCAGGGTATCGGGGTGCATGTCGATCCGCGGCTGATAGGCGCCGCGCTGCAGCAGCTCCACC
>JBNJGC010000168.1:0-5231 GCA_051747405.1 Pseudomonadota bacterium | reverse complement strand
GATACCTCCCTGACCTATTTCGAATTCGGAACCCTCGCCGCGTTCGACCTCTTTGCCCGGGCGGAGCTCGATGTGGCGGTGCTGGAGGTGGGGCTCGGCGGACGGCTCGATGCGGTCAATCTGCTCGATGCCGATGTGGCGCTGGTGACGGCCATCGATATCGATCACGCCGCCTGGCTGGGGGGTGACCGTGAGGCGATCGGTCGGGAGAAGGCCGGTATCTTCCGCGCCAATAAACCGGCGGTGTGCAGTGACCCGCAGCCGCCGGCCAGCCTCTTGGCCCATGCCGAGTCACTGGCAACGCCGCTATTGCTCGTGGGGCGCGATTTTACCTGGAGTGAGCAGGAGTCGGGCTGGTGCTGGCGCAGTACTGAGCGAACCCTCTCCGGTTTGCCGCTGCCGGCGCTGCGAGGAAAGTTCCAGCTCCAGAATGGCGCCGGGGTGGTGCAGGTTTTGGCGCTATTGGAGACTACTCTGCCGGTCTCGCCGCAGCACCTGCGCCAGGGGCTGTTGTCGGTCGCCCTGCCCGGGCGCTTTCAGCTGTTCCCCGGTGAGGTGCCGCTCATCCTCGATGTGGCGCACAATCCCCAGTCGGCAACGGCGCTGGCGGAGAACTTGCGGCAGATGCCGTGCGACGGGCGGACCCTCGCCGTGGCGGCGCTGCTGGAGGATAAGGATTTGAACGGCGTGGTGGCTGCGCTGGCTCCGCTGGTGGACCGCTGGTATGTGGCCGGACTGGATGTCTGGCGAGGGGGCGATGGCACGGCACTGATCGACGCGGTGGCGCAGCAGGGTGGTACCGCAGCGCCGCCCTTTGACTCACTGACCACGGCGCTGGCGCAGGCGAGAGCCGAGGCGAGGCCGGGTGACCGAATCGTTGCCTTCGGCTCTTTCCACACGGTAGCCGACGTGCTGCTTGCGCGCGTATAATGACCCATTGGGCACGACAGAGGACGGAATCGAGGTGCGGCAGTGAATGAGCGAATGAAACAGCGTCTGGTCGGCGCCTTGGTACTGGTGTCTCTGGCGGTGATCTTTATCCCGATGCTGCTCGACGGCGGCCAAGAGGAGCCGATGCCGCTGTTTGGCAGCAATATACCCGATAAGCCCGACTACCACTTCGAGCCGCTGGAGATCCCGCTGGAGCCGCCTGCGCCCGTCCCCGAACGGCAGGCGCAGCTGATTGAGCAGCCGGAGCCACCGCCCGCGCCTGCGGAGCCTGCCGAGGCGCCCGCCCCGATTGCACCCGAGCCGCAAGCCGAAGCCCCGCCTGAGACGAGCGAGACAGAGGCGCAACAGCGTGTGGGTTGGGTGGTGCAGGTGGGGAGCTTCTCCCGCTCCGCTAACGCCATGGGGCTGCGCGATAAGCTGCGGCAGCAGGGGTTTACCGCCTTTGTGGAGAAGCTGCGTAGTGGCGGCAGTAGCGTCTATCGCGTGCGTGTCGGCCCTGAGCTGCGCCGTGAGGCGGCCGAGGCGCAGCGGGAGAAGATCAAAAGCGAGATGGCGCTTGAGGGCCTGGTAATGGAGCACGGCTCATGAGCGGCGCTTTTGCTTACCGTGAATCATTCGGGTTAAGATCCGCGGCCTGTCTCCGCAACGAAGCGCCCTCATGAACTGGGTCGATTACGCCATCCTTGCCATTGTCGCTCTCTCTGTCCTGATCAGCGTCTGGCGCGGTTTTACCAAAGAGGCCCTCTCGCTGGCCGGCTGGATCGTCGCCGCCTGGGTCGCGCTGACCTTCGCCGACAATCTGCAACTGCTGCTCGAGCCCCATATCGAGGCGCCCTCGCTGCGCCTTATCGTCGCCTTCGCCATCCTCTTCATCGCCACGCTGTTTCTGGCCGGCTTGATCAACTACCTGGCGGTACAGCTGATCAAAAAGACCGGCCTTAGCGGTACCGACCGTATGCTCGGGGTGATCTTCGGTGTTGCCCGTGGCGCCCTGGTCGTGGCGCTGTTGGTGCTCATCGGCGGCATGACCCCGATGCCTCAGGACCCCTGGTGGCGTGAGGCGCAGCTGTTGCACTACTTCCAGGATATCGCCGTGTGGCTGCGGCAATTCCTGCCGGATGACATTGCGCAAAATATTCGCTACTGATCCCATCTTCGCTTAACGAGGTTGATTTAAAACATGTGCGGTATTATCGGCATCGTAGGTAAAGGCACCGTCAATCAGATGATCTATGACGGCCTTACCGTTCTGCAACACCGTGGCCAGGATGCCGCCGGTATTATGACTTGTGACGACAATCGTCTGTTCCTGCGCAAGGACAACGGCCTGGTGCGGGATGTCTTCCACACCCGCCATATGTTGCGTTTGCAGGGGAGCATGGGGATCGGTCATGTACGCTACCCCACCGCCGGCTGCTCCTCCTCGGCCGAGGCGCAGCCCTTCTACGTCAACTCCCCCTACGGTATCGCGCTGGCGCACAACGGTAATCTGACCAATGCCGAGACCCTCAAGGAGGATCTCTTCCGCGAGGATCTGCGCCACATCAACACCAGCTCAGACTCGGAGATCCTGCTCAACGTCTTCGCCCACGAGCTGCAGCGACAGGGCAAGTATCGCATCGACGAGAACGATGTCTTCGATGCCGTGACCCGTGTGCACCAGCGGGCAAAGGGGGCCTACGGTGTGGTCTCGCTGATTATCGGCTACGGTATCGTCGCCTTCCGTGACCCCAACGGCATCCGTCCACTGATGATCGGCAAGCGCACCACCGCCGCTGGCGACGAGTACATGGTCGCCTCGGAGAGCGTTGCCATCGACGCCCTCGGCTTCGAGCGACTGCGTGATGTGGAGCCCGGCGAGGCGATCTTCATCGATATGGCCGGTAACTTCTACTCGCGACAGTGTGTTGAGGAGGCCGTGCACTCGCCCTGTATCTTCGAGTATGTCTACTTCGCCCGCCCCGACTCGATCATCGACGGCATTTCGGTCTACAAGGCGCGCCTGCGCATGGGCGAAAAGCTGGCTAAGCGGATGCTCAGTCAGTGGCCCGAGCACGATATCGACGTGGTCATCCCGATCCCCGATACCAGCCGCACCTCCGCCCTACAGCTGGCCAATTCGCTGGGTGTGAACTACCGTGAGGGCTTTATTAAGAATCGCTACATCGGTCGCACCTTCATCATGCCCGGTCAGCAGCAGCGCAAGAAGTCGGTACGGCAAAAGCTTAATCCCATCGAGCTGGAGTTTCAGGGGAAAAACGTGCTGCTGGTGGACGACTCCATCGTCCGCGGCACCACCTCACAGCAGATCATCCAGATGGCCCGCGATGCCGGCGCCAACAAGGTCTACTTCGCCTCCGCGGCGCCGCCTGTGCGCTACCCTAATGTCTACGGCATCGATATGCCCACCTCCGAGGAGTTGATCGGCTACGGTCGTGACGAGCAGGAGATCGCCGAGGCGATCGGCGCCGACCGGCTCTTCTATCAGGATCTCGACGACCTGATCTCCGCCGTGCTCTACAAGAAGAACAAGACCCGTATCGCCCGCTTCGATACCTCCGTGTTCAACGGCGAGTACATCACCGGCGATGTCACCCCCGACTATTTGTCCCACCTGCGCGCCTGCCGTAACGACGAGGCCAAGGAGGAGCGGGAGAAGCGCGAGAACGCCGTCATCGAGATGCATAATAATTCTTGAAAAAAGCTTTCAACGCAAAGGCACCGCTCCATGACATCCTGTCACCGCGGTACTTGTGCATCCATGCACATCGCGCAGAGTAAATAGGCCGGGCAGTCATGCCCGGCGCCCCGCTGCAAATGACTTGACGCGCTGATAGCCATCTCATACTCTCAACCAAGGCGCCGATTTGAAGCTCAGCTTGCGGGCGCGTAACAAATACAGCTAAAGCGAGGGGGAAAAACCCGCTTTGGCGCTATAGCTGGCGGGTTTTTTTTGTGCCCGCCTGTCGTATTAGCCACAGAGGGCACAGAGTTCACAGGGGCTGAATAAGTTCTTTGGGGACTTCAGATTATGTCATTCCCGGGCAAGCGGGAATCCAATTGCTGACTGAAAAGCTGGACTCCCGGCTTCGCGGGAGTGACGACAAGACAGTTTTCTGAGGTTTTTAACTCAGTGTCCTCTGTGACCTCTGTGGCTAAAAGATTCAATCATAGGGTGGGTAAGCCGCAGGCGCATCCACCGAATGGAGAGCCGGAGGGGCCATGACCATATCAAGAGACGACTGGGACGAACTGGGTTTCGACACCTTGGCGGTTCGCGCCGGCCAGGTGCGCACCAGCGAGGGCGAGCAGAGCGAGCCCATCTTCCCCACCTCCAGTTTCACTTTCAACAGCGCCGCCCAGGCGGCAGCCCGTTTTGGTGGCGAAGAGCCGGGCAACATCTACTCGCGCTTTACCAACCCGACGGTGCGCACCTTCGAGGAGCGCCTGGCCGCCATGGAGGGGGGCGAGAGCTGTGTCGCCACCAGCTCCGGCATGGCGGCGATCCTCGCCACCTGCATGGGGTTGCTCAAGGCGGGCGATCACATCGTCTCCTCCCGTGCGGTGTTCGGTACCACCGTGGTGCTGTTCAACAACTTCTTCGAAAAGTTCGGCGTCGCGACCAGCTATGTACCGCTGACCGATTACGAGGCGTGGGAGCAGGCGATCCGCCCCGAAACGAAGATGCTGTTTCTGGAGACCCCCTCCAACCCGCTGACCGAGGTGGCCGATATCCAGCGGCTGGCCGAGCTGGCCCATGGCCGGGGCTGCCTGCTGGTGGTGGACAACTGCTTCTGTACCCCGGCGCTGCAAAAGCCGCTGGCCCTGGGGGCCGATATCGTGATCCACTCCGCCACCAAGTATATCGACGGCCAGGGCCGCGCCATGGGCGGCGCGGTGGTGGGCGATGCCGAACTGGTGGGCAACCAGGTCTACAGCTTCCTGCGCAGCGCAGGGCCCACCATGAGCACCTTCAACGCCTGGATCTTCTTGAAGGGGCTGGAGACCCTCACACTGCGCATGCGCGCCCACTCGGAGAATGCCCTGGCCCTGGCCCAGTGGCTGGAGCAGCAGCTGGGGGTAAAGCGGGTGCACTATCCGGGCTTGCCCTCCCATCCGCAGCATGCGCTGGCCACGACCCAGCAGAGCGGCTACGGCGGCATCCTCTCGTTCGAGCTGGAGGGGGGCAAGGAGCAGGCGTGGAGGGTGATCGACGCCACCCGTATCCTCTCCATCACCGCCAATCTGGGCGATACCAAGAGCACCATCACCCATCCGGC
>JBNJGC010000167.1:0-5282 GCA_051747405.1 Pseudomonadota bacterium | reverse complement strand
TGGATATACTCCCGCTCGGTAGACCAGACCTTGAGGATAGGGTCGACCACCCTCCAGGCCCACTCCACCTCGTCGTAGCGCAGAAACAGCGAGCTGTCCCCTTCGATCACATCCAGCAGCAGCGCCTCGTAGGCATCCAGGGTGAGTTGACTCACCCCACAGGTGCTGGCATCGAGCTGGGTCGTCTGGGTACGCATCTCCAACCCCGGCACCTTCACCTGCAGCTCGGCGCGCAGGCACTCGTCGGGCTGGATCCCCAGCACCAACCAGTTGGGCTTGATCTGCTCGAGCTGGGTCTCGCGGAAGAGCTGCTGCGGCGGATGCTTGAAACGGATGCAGATCATCGAGGTGTTGCGCTCCATGCGCTTGCCCGTGCGGATGTAAAACGGCACGTTGCGCCAGCGCCAGTTGTCGATGTAGAGCTTGAGCGCAGCATAGGTCTCGGTGGTGCTATTACCCGCCACCCCCGGCTCCTCCAGATAGCTTTGCACCGGCTTGCCATCCACTGTGCCGCTTTTGTACTGGGCACGAAAGGCCTGGGCGTGAACCGCATTGGGCGGAATGGGACGGATCGATTTGAGCACCTTCACCTTCTCGTCACGCAGCGACTCGGCATCAAGTCGAGCCGGCGGCTCCATCGCCACCAGGGTGAGCATCTGCAGCAGGTGACTCTGGAGCATATCGCGCAGTGCGCCGGCGCCGTCGTAGTACTCGGCACGCTTTTCTATCCCCTGCGACTCGGCGTGGGTGATCTGCACATGGTCGATAAAATTGCGGTTCCACAACGGCTCCATCATCAGGTTGGCGAAGCGGAATACCAGCACGTTCTGCACCGTCCCCTTGCCCAGATAGTGGTCGATACGAAAGAGCTGCTCCTCGCGGAAGTTGCGGTGCAGCTGCTGCTCCAGAATATGGGCGCTCTCCAGGTCGTAACCGAAGGGTTTTTCGATCACCACCCGGCTCCAGCCCTTCTCCTCCTCGTTGAAACCCACCTCGGCCAGATGGCTGGAGACATCGCCAAACTCCGCCGGACGGATCGCCAGATAGAAGACGTGGTTGGACGGCAGCGCTTTCTCCTCCAGACAGCGGGAGAGCGCACGGTAGGAGTGGGAGTCGTGCAGATCGCCCTGAAAGTAGCACAGCCGGCGGGCGAAGCGGTCGAAGACCTCGCGGTCCAGACCGTTGCGGGCGTGGGGCTTGAGGTACTCGGCCACCGCCTGGCGGTACTCCTCATCGTTCCAGCCGCGTCGGGCGAAGGCGACGATCGCCATCCCCTCCGGCAACCGTCCGGCGCTCTCCAGATGGTAGAGCGCCGGCAACAGCTTGTTGCGCGTCAGGTTCCCGGTGGCACCGAAGATGATGAAGGTGCACGGTTCGTTCATGGTCTTCTCCGCCACTACTTTTTCACCACTGCATGACCGCCGAAGGCGTTGCGCATCACCGACAGCAGCCGCCCCTGATAGCCCTCATCGTCTTGACTGGCGAAGCGCGCCTGCAGCGCCAGGGTGATCACCGGCAGCGACACCCCCTGCTCCACCGACTCGACCACCGTCCAGCGCCCCTCACCCGAGTCGGGCACCACCGGGGCGATGGCATCCATATCCGGCCTGTTGGACAGCGCCTCGGCGGTCAGGTCGAGCAGCCAACTGCGTACCACCGAACTGTGGCGCCAGGTCTCGGCCACTTTGGCCAGGTCCAGATCGAACTCCTTTTTACTGCGCATCAGGTCGAAGCCTTCGGCAAAGGCCTGCATCATGCCGTACTCGATACCGTTGTGAACCATCTTGGTGTAGTGCCCGGCGCCCACCGGCCCCATCCGTGCCCAGCCGCGATCCTCAGCCGGCGCCAGCGCCTTGAGCACCGGCTCCAGCCGCGCCACATCCTCCTCACTGCCGCCGACCATCATGCAGTAACCGTTATCCAAACCCCACACACCGCCGGAGGTGCCGGCGTCGATAAAACCGATACCGTGCGTCTCCAGCTCCGCGGCGCGGCGTTGGCTGTCGCGGTAGTTGGCGTTACCGCCGTCGACCACGATATCGCCCTCCTCCAGCATCGGCACCAATTCGTGCAAGGTCTGCTCCGTGGCACTGCCGGCCGGCAGCATCAGCCAGACCACACGGGGCGAACTGAGCTGCTCCACCGCCGAGTGCAACGAGTCGGCCGGCAACATCCCCTCCTCACGCTGGAGGGTCTCCACCGCCTCGGCAGAGCGATTATAACCGACCACCTCTATCCCCTTGCGCAACAGCCGGCGCGCCATATTGCCGCCCATACGCCCCAAGCCGATAATGGCGATACGCATATCCATTCTCCTTGCCGAACATCTCAGTGATATCGAAATAGCCGCCCGCTCACCTTAGCGAACGGTGCAGCCCATGTACCCGATAGCATACAGGCTTTGCCCCACCACGTGGGAAGCGATGGCAGGGCAAAAGAGCGCCTCCCCTGGGCAACCACATGCTTCCCACTGCTGGTGTGAGCCCTTGAGTGACGCTCGACTGCCGCAGGGACGCGGCAGTCGAGCCTCCAGAGAGGGATTCACGGCATACCGTAAATCAAGGACTTACACTAGCCGTACTCCGGTTATGACGTGAGTATGTACCCACCTCGAGCCCCTCCGCCAGCAGTAGTAACTCTAGCCATTTATCTCTACACTGCACGCCCCTGTCACGGTGACACAACAGAGTTAAGATAGCGTGACCTCAACCCGATCCCATTTCAGGAGCCCTGCCCGATGAGCCGGATACTTTTTGCCACCAGTGAAGCGGCGCCCCTGATCAAAACAGGCGGTCTTGCCGACATCAGTGCCAGCCTGCCGGCGGCGCTCAAGCGTGCACGCCAGGCTGTCCGCCTGGTGCTGCCCGCTTACCCACAGGCACTACAGCGGCTGGGGAAGAGCCGAGCGGTGGCGCAGCTGGAGATCGACCACCACCCGGTTACCCTGTACGAGGGCCGCATGCCCGATAGCGGCGTCATCGTCTGGCTGGTGGACTCACCGGCACACTTTCAGCGCGACGGCGGACCCTATAGCGACAGTGAGGGCAACGACTGGCCCGACAACGCCGAGCGCTTCGCCCTGTTCAGCCGGACAGTGGCGGCCATCGCCATGGACCGCGCCGGACTCAAATGGCAACCGGAGGTGGTCCACTGCAACGACTGGCAGACCGGCCTGGTACCAGCGCTGCTGCACTTTGAGGCCCAGCGCCCCGCCACCCTCTTCTCCATCCACAACCTCGCCTACCAGGGGCGTTTCCCCTACGAAACCTTTCAGCGCCTGCGTCTGCCCGAGGCGCTCTGGGACTTCACAGGGCTGGAGTTCTACGGCGGCATGTCGATGATCAAGGGCGGTCTGGCCTACGCCGATCGCCTGACCACCGTCAGCCCCACCTACGCCGAGGAGATCACCACCCCGGCACTGGGCAACGGTCTGGACGGCCTGCTGCGCCATCGGCGCGAGCGCCTCACCGGCATCCTCAACGGCGTCGACTACCAGAGCTGGGATCCGGCCCACGACCCACTGATCGATACCCCCTACAGCGCCAGCGCCCCCGAGGGCAAGGCGCAGAACAAGGCGGCACTGCAACGCCGCCTGGGGCTACCGCAGCAACCACAGACCCCGCTGCTGGGGCTGGTGAGCCGATTTGTCGAGCAAAAGGGCATTGATCTGGTGGTCGCAGCCGCCGATGCGCTGCTGGAGCAGCCGCTACAGCTGGTGATGCTTGGCAGCGGCGACAAACAGCTCGAACAGCAGGTGCGTGAGCTGGCCCGGCGCTACCCGCAACAGGTGGCGGTGGAGATCGGCTACGACGAGGCCCTCTCCCACCAGATTGAGGCCGGCGCCGACCTCTTCCTTATGCCCTCGCGCTTCGAACCCTGTGGTCTCAACCAGCTCTACAGCCTGCGCTACGGCACCCTGCCTGTGGTCCGCCGTACCGGCGGCCTGGCCGACACGGTGGTGCACACCACCCCGCAAAGCCTGGCCGACGGCAGCGCCACCGGCTTCAGCTTCGACCACGCCAGCACAGACGGGCTGCTCGGGGCGGTGGCTGAGGCGCTGGCCTGCTACCACAACGACGACTGTCGACAGAGGGTGATGCAAAACGCCATGCAGTGTGATTTCAGCTGGCGCGCCAGCGCCCGCGAGTACCTGAACGTCTACCGCCAGGCCATGCAGGACGCGGCCTCGAGCTGAAATTACCAAGGAGGAGGCTTAACAGGTATAATGAGCGGCTTTGTGTGAACCCGCTCACAAAAACGCGGCCCTCAAGCTGCGGTGAGCGACCGGAAAACAGACTTCAAGGTGACGACCTCTTATGGCGGTTATCAGCGACAAGACACTACGGGCTCGGGTAAAACTGTTCGGCAATCTGCTGGGCGAGGTCCTTCACGAGCAGGCAGGCAGCGACGTACTCGACGCCGTGGAGACCTTACGCAAGGGCTACATCAACCTGCGCAAAAAGGACAACCCTTCCAAACGCCGCAAACTGGCCAAGTTCATCGAAGGGCTGGATGCAGACACCCTGGTGCATGTGGTACGCGCCTACAGCATCTACTTCAGTCTGGTGAACATCGCCGAAGAGGCCTACCAGCACCGCCAGCGCCGTCTGCAGATCCGTAGCGGCGGCCCGCTCTGGACCGGCTCTTTCGACTCGGTCATTCGCGAATTCCACAAAGAGGGGGTCAGCCTGGACGAGCTCAGCGGTGTGCTCGGGCAACTGGTCTACACCCCGGTATTCACCGCCCACCCCACCGAGGCCAAGCGCCGCACCGTGATGGAGAACCTACGCCGTATCTTCGTCACCAGTGAGCAGCTCAACGACCCGCGCCTGGGCAAGGAGGAGCGCCAGCTCATCATCGACCAGTTGCGCACCGACATCCAGATCCTGTGGAAGACCGACGAGGTGCGGGCACAGAAACCGGAGGTGCGCGACGAGATCAAAAACGGTCTGTTCTACTTCCGCGAGAGCCTGTTCGACGCCGTCCCGCAGGTCTACCGCAACGCGGAGAAGGCGGTACGCCGCATCTACGGTGACGATGCCGACTTCCATGCGCCCAACTTCATCAAGTTCGGTTCCTGGATCGGGGGCGACCGTGACGGCAACCCCTTCGTCACCCCGGAGACCACCGCCCTGGCGGTCCGCCTGCAGCACCGCGAGATCCTGCGTGAGTACCTGCGCCGAGTGACCGATCTGAGCCACGTCCTGACCCAATCCGACGCACTCTGCCAACCCAACGAGGCCTTCACCGCCGGCCTGGAGCGGGACGAGGCGGCCTACCCC
>JBNJGC010000166.1:0-5291 GCA_051747405.1 Pseudomonadota bacterium | reverse complement strand
GGCCATCACTGCTGTGTTACGTTTCTTGGCAAGGACCCTGCCATTACCTGCGAAACGCGCCTTGCATTGCTGGCCCAGGCACGCCCTCGGTGTTGACAACATTATTTTGACCACTCCCCTAAGGGGCTGGTCGATAATATTTACATTCGCCCGACCACCCCGTAACCATCTGTGGCCAGACCGGACGGTGAACCATGAACAAGCGACTACCCACCCCCCTTCTGCCCTTGTTGGCACTGCTGCTCAGCGCCCTGCTCAGTGGTTGCAGCGACGAGCCGGGCAGCTCGGACACCACGGCCAAACCTGCCGAGCCCTCAGGTGAGCCGCTGCGCATACTGCGGCCCCGTGAGGTCGAGGGGATGGGCTACCTGCCGCGCAGCGGCCTGCCACAGACCGAGGAGCTGGAGCTGCTGGAGGCCTACGCCGCCAGCGTCGGGCGCAAACCCGAGTATATCTATGTCGACAACTATGATGAGTTGATCCCGCGGCTGCTCGCCGGTGAAGGGGATCTCATCGCCCACAACCTCACCGTTACCGAGAAGCGTAAGGAGAAGGTAAACTTCACCGCCCCCATCTCCTATGTGCGCGAGCAGCTCATCGCCCGCAAGGGCGAAGCCCCCGTGGACGCCCACGACCTGGAGGGGCGCAGCGTCGCGGTACGCCAGTCCGACTCCTACTACACAACCCTCAAGACCATCCTCGGCCAGCGCTTCCAGCCACCGTTCGAGATCAACGTGGTGGATGAGTCGATCCCCACCGAGGCGATCGTCACCGGCGTAGCCGAGGGGAACTACGATCTGGCCGCCATCGACAGCAACCTCGGTGAAGTGGTGCTCAGCCACCACGATAACCTCGAAATCGCCTTCGACCTGGGTTCGGTCCGCCCCATCGCCTGGGCGGTGGACCCGGAGAACAAGGCGCTGCAGCAGAGCCTCAACCGCTACCTCAGCGAGCACCACCTGGCCTCCGCTGAGGCCAAGCAGTGGAGTGGCGATCTGGCCCAGATCAAAAAGCGCAAAGTCCTGCGCGTACTGACCCGCAACAGCGCCGCCACCTACTTCCTCTGGCGCGGCGAGTTACTCGGTTTTGAGTACGAACTGGCCAAACGCTTTGCCGACCAGCACAACCTGCGCTTGGAGATGGTCGTCCCGCCGGGCCGGGACGATCTCATCCCCTGGCTCAATGAAGGGCGCGGCGACATCATTGCCGCCTCGCTCACCATAACGCCGGAGCGCAAGGCCAATGGGGTCACCTTCTCCCGCCCCTACAACACCGTATCGGAGCTGCTGGTCACCCGTGCCGACGACGACACCCTGGAGACGCCACAGGATCTGGCCGGTCGCACCGTGGTGGTCCGCCGCAGCAGCGCCTACTGGGAGAGCCTAGAGGCGCTACAGGAGCAGGGCATCGACCTCGCTCTCGAAGCGGCGCCGGAGCAGTTGGAGACCGAGACCCTGATCCAGCGCGTCGCCGACGGCGAATATGACCTCACTGTGGCCGACAGCCACATCCTCGACATCGAGTTGACCTGGCGCGACGACATTCAGGCCGCCTTTGCCCTGGGGGAGCCCCGCAGCCACGGCTGGGCGGTGCGCAAGGAGAACCCGCAGCTGCTGGCCGCCATCAACAGCTTCTTCAAAGAGGAGTATCGCGGCCTGTTCTACAACGTCACCTACAAAAAATACTTCAAAAACCCCAAACGAATCCGCAGCCATGTGGAGCAGCGCGTCGACAGCGCCAGCGCCTCCGATCTCTCCCCCTATGACGAGCTGGTTAAACGCTACGCCGAGGAGTACGGCTTCGACTGGCGATTGGTGGTCTCGCAGATGTTCCAGGAGAGCCGTTTCGACCCCAACGCCAAATCGTGGGTCGGTGCACTGGGGCTGATGCAGGTGATGCCCCGCACCGGCAAGGAGCTGGGTCTGGAGAATCTGCGCGATCCCGAAACCGGTCTCCACGCCGGGGTCAAATACCTCAGCTGGCTGATGCGCCGCTTCGAGCCCAACCTACCCATTGCCGAGCGCACCTGGTTCGCCCTGGCCGCCTACAACGCCGGTATCGGTCATGTCCGCGACGCCCGCGCCCTGGCCAGACGCCAGGGGCTCGACCCGAACCGCTGGTTCGACAACGTCGAGGAGGCGATGCTGCTGCTCTCGCAAAACCGCTACGCCAAACAGGCCAAATACGGCTATGTACGCGGCCACGAACCGGTCAATTACGTCCGTCAGATCTACGATCGCTATCTGGCCTACATCAAATTCAAAGAGTCCGGCCAACCGCTATTATCAGAGAGTAAAGAGTAGCCACGGCATCCCTGCCACGACCGCAGGATTGCTGCGCGGCACAGGCTCAGGGACGAGCGAATAGCAACATGGTTGCCGTTAGCGTCTCGGCGGTCGGATCGCCCACACCACCACAGCGATCACCGCTATCAGTACAAACAGCTCGATCAGCAGGAACACTCCCTCTCCTCCAATGATGTGAGAAAGGCAAGGATCTGCGCCGCCACGGTGGCGGGCGTCTCCATGTGCAGATGGTGCCGCCCGCTGAGGGTGACCGCCTTCACCCCCTTGAGGGCCGCCTTGCGCCGGGCAAACCCCTGCCACTGACTCAGGGCACCGTCATCGGCGTTGAGCAGCAGGGCCGGGGCCTCAATGGCACCGAGTATCGCCTCGGCCTGCTCGGCACTAAAGTAGTGGGTGGAGGGGGACGACAACCTTTCGTCGTGACTCCAGCGATAACCGCCCGCCACCGGCGCCATGCCCCGCTCGGCGATCAACCGGGCCGCCTCGGCGGAGATGGGAAAGCGCCCCAGACGCTGGCGTGCCTTGACCGCGCTGTCGATGCTGCGAAACGGGCGTGGCGCCCGCCGCTGGCGCGGCGCCTCGAACACCCGACGCAGATGCTCCAGGCTCTGCTCCGGGCTGAACGCCAACGGTCCGATACCATCCAGCAACACCAGGCCGGCCACCCGCTGCGGCAGCGCCGCGGCAGTGAGGGTGGCGCTACCCGTACCCATGGAGTGCCCCAGCAGGACAAAGCGCTGCCAACCCATGGCATCGGCCAGCGCCACCACCCAGCGGCAGCTGTCGGAGAGGTGGTACTGCGCCGCCGCCGGCAGATGGGCCGAGTGGCCGTGCCCCGGAAGGTCGGGGGCCAGCAGCCGAACCCCTGGCAGTTCGGACGCCAGCGGCACGAACGAGGCGGCATTGTCGAGCCAACCGTGTAGCGCGATCACCGGTAGCCCCTCCCCCGGCCACTCCAGTGCGGCCAGCTCCACTCCAGCGAGATTAAAACGGCGTTCGCGGGCATCCATGGCGGCTATTTACCGTGCAGGTAGCGACGGTCGTCGAAAGAGCCAATCCACTCCGGACGAAACAGCACCATGCTGGTAGCGAGCATACCGGTAAAGAAGGCCTCGGCGAAGATCATCAACGGTGCGAAGGGGAGGTAGCGGTAGTAGATATCATCCCAGCTGTAGCCACCGCAGCAGTAGAGCAGCAGACAGGTGGTGGCCACCACCAGCGCCATGGTCAGAGCGGCGCAGAAAAAGCCGTTAAACAGTGTATAGATGAAAAAATGCTTGGGTAGATAGTACTGCGAGAGGCGGTAGACGGCGAAGCTAAAGAGCACCGGCCCCACCCCCATCATCAGGGCGTTGACGGAGAAGCTGAACCACTCGATATTGCCGTAGAGCCCCTGCCCCACCAAAACCGTGGAGATCACCATTAGGGCGAACTGCCAGCCGAACATCAGCATCAGCAGTGTCGCCCCCAGAAGGTGGAAATTCATGCCGGGCCGTATACCCGCCTTCATACTCCAAAGCAGCATCAACGCCACCGCCGCCCCCAGCAGTACGTGCAGATTCTCCGAATCGCGCAGCATATGCCAGGGGGCCGTGTAGAGCGCCCACGCCATCACCAACAGATAGAGCAGGTGCGCCCCCCAGTAAAACATCTCAGGAAAGAGTGAGGCAGGAAAGTTCATGAATAGAAGCCGACCCAGGAAATAGCCGATTATGCCAGATTCTGCCGTATCACTCAGCAGGCCAAGCGCAGGGTGAGCGCATTCTTACATAACACCTAGTGTAAGCTCTTGATTTACAGTACGCCGTGAATCCATCCCTGTAGGCTCGACTGCCGCGTTCTTGTGGCAGACGAGCGTAAACCAAGGGCTTACACCAGCGATGACAAAGTATGCGGTTGCCCTGAGGCCGGGCGTAGCCCGTTTGACAGCTGGAACGAAAAAGGGCCGCTATGCGTGGCGGCCCTTCTCCGAGAGACAGCGTCAGCTACTCACTGTGCTTGGTGCGGTAGTCGGTGACCGCCGCTTTGATCGCATCCTCGGCCAGCACTGAGCAGTGTATCTTCACCGGTGGTAGCGCCAGCTCCTCGGCGATCTCGCTGTTTTTGATGCTGGAGGCCTCCTCGAGGGTCTTGCCCTTGACCCACTCGGTGACCAGGGAGCTGGAGGCGATGGCCGAGCCGCAGCCGTAGGTCTTGAAGCGGGCATCCTCGATGACACCGCTGTCGTTGACCCGAATCTGCAGGCGCATCACATCACCACAGGCCGGCGCACCGACCATGCCGGTGCCCACCGCCTCATCATCGTTCTCGAAATTGCCCACATTGCGCGGATTTTCGTAGTGGTCCATGACTTTGTCGCTATATGCCATGTTGATACCTCCCGGACGTCACTGGCGTCGCTTGAGAAAAGGGATAGACCCGCCGGTTCGCGGGCTATTCCTGACTAATTTAGTCAACTATAATCGTACACCCGATCGTTGTCAAGGGCGGCGTCAACGATTCAGAGTGATCGGGGTGGATGCTCAGGCCGGCTGGCGCTGCTCCCGATAACCGGCTCGCAGGCAGTAGAGCAGCAGCTCATGCAATAGGAGGTTGATCTGGCGTTTCTCGTCAGGCAGAAAACGCCCCTGCGTCTCCACTTGATAACGGGCAGGGATACGGTGACAACCTTGATAGGCGGCCACTTCGACCACCTGTGCATCGTGATAGATACGCAGCTGCATCCGCAGATCGGGCAGCCAGATCCCGTCGATGAAGAAGGGCTTGGTCAACTCCACAATGGTGGTGTAGCGGCAACGCTCCAGGATCAACACCTCCAGCGCCGGCTGGCCCTCATCCTCGGCACTGAGCCGATAGCGATCCCCTCCCGCCTCCATTTGAGGCAGAAGCTGGTCCAGCAGGCGGTAGTTCTCCTCGAACACCCACATCGGACTGCTGGGCGGGGAGTGGAGTATCGTGTGGCTCATAAAAACAGCTTTTCAGATT
>JBNJGC010000165.1:0-5298 GCA_051747405.1 Pseudomonadota bacterium | reverse complement strand
GCCCTTGCCGGGGGTGACGCCGCCGACCAGGTTGGTGCCGTAGGCGATCGCCTGTTCGGAGTGGAAGCTGCCCTGCTTACCGGTGAAGCCCTGGCAGATCACTTTGGTGTCTCTATCGATCAAAATCGCCATTATTTGCTCTCCCCCGCTGCGGCGACGGCCATTTTCGCCGCCTCGGTCAAACTCTCGGATGCCTGAATGGCCAGACCGCTCTCGGACAGCATCTTGCGCCCCTGCTCCACGTTGGTGCCCTCCAGGCGCACCACCACCGGCAGTGGGGTATCGACCTCCTTGACCGCGGCGATGATCCCCTCGGCGATGAGGTCGCAGCGGACGATGCCGCCGAAGATATTGACCAGGATCGCCTCCACCTTCTCGTCGGAGAGGATCAGCTTGAACGCCTCGGCCACCCGCTCGGCGGTGGTGCCGCCGCCCACATCGAGGAAATTGGCCGGCTGGCCGCCGGAGAGCTTGATCAGATCCATGGTGGCCATGGCCAGCCCCGCGCCGTTGACCATGCAACCGATATTGCCATCCAGGTGTACATAGTTCAGGTCGTGCTGTTTGGCGTGATACTCCCGCTCATCCTCTTGCGAAGGATCGCGCAGCTTGGCCATCTCAGGTTGACGGTAGAGGGCGTTCTCATCCAGATTCATCTTGGCATCCAGGGCGATAAGATGGCCCTCGCCGGTGACCACCAGCGGGTTGATCTCCACCAGCGCGGCGTCACGCTCGGTAAAGAGGCGATACAGCCCGCTCATAATGGTGCCAAGCTCCTTCACCTGCCCCCCCTCCAGGCCGAGACCGAAGGCGATGCGCCGGGTCTGGTAGGGCTGCAAACCCACCACCGGATCGACCGCAACGGTGCAGATCTTCTCCGGGCTCTTGGCGGCCACTTCCTCGATATCCACGCCGCCCTCGCTGGAGGCCATAAAGACGATACGCTTACGCGCCCGGTCCACCACCACACTCAGGTAGATCTCGCGAGCGATGTCGCTCACCCCTTCAATAAGGAGTTGGTTGACCGGCTGCCCCTCGGCGCCGCTCTGGTGGGTTACCAGGCGACTGCCGAGCAGGCGAAGCGCCGCATCCTTGAGATCCTCAATGGTGTCGACCCGCACCACCCCGCCGGCTTTACCCCGCCCGCCGGCGTGTACCTGCGCCTTGACCACCCAGCGCCCGCCGCCGAGCGCCTGGGCGATGTGCTCTGCCTCGTGAACGGAGCCGGCCACCTGCCCTTCCGGCACCGGCACACCGTACTGGGCAAAGACCCCCTTTGCCTGATATTCGTGGAGATTCATCGGTTTCCCCCGGGATGATTATTCAAACGCGCGCAAAATGTCGGTCTATTGTGAAACAAAGCGCAGCCCCGCGCAAAACCTGTATATTTTGCCACAGAGCTCACAGAGGACACGGAGCATAAGGCTCATAACCGCCGTGCACTGAGCTCCACCGCCGTATTGACAGCGTACCGAGTGAAGCGTCGGTCACGTCACTTTACCGCACGTTCAATATGTTCGTGTGGCAAACCGTGGCAAGCTCCTGTGCGAACAAGAGGGATCTCATTGATTGCCGGTCGAGGCAAACAACCCGCACAGCGAAAGCCCACCTCTGCGTACTAAGCCTCGCTCCGCGTTTCAATATTCAGGGCAACCGCATACTTTGTCATCGCTGGTGTACGCGGGGTGTTATGTAAGTATGCGCTCACCCTGGTTTCAATATGGAGCTCATTATCCTCCACGCCCGCATTACGCTACAATAGCGCCATTCATCGCCGTCAGGGTATCCCATGTATCTGTTCCGACTTATCGCCATCGGCCTCATCGTCTGGCTGCTCTACCGCATGTTCCGTCGGCTGCTGGACCGCCCGCGTCCGCAGGAGAGACCACCCAAGCAGGTAGACGGTCAGAAGATGGTGCGCTGCGCCCACTGCGGCATCCACATCCCGCAGAACGAGGCGCTGGAGCGTGACGGCGAGAGCTACTGCAGCCCCGAACACCGGGACGCCGGACCGGCCTAAGCCACCAGGAGCCGCCTGTGCCAACCTCGCACACGCCGCCATTCGGTCCGCTCAAGTCGGCCCCCTCGACCCACAGCCCCAGCCGTACCTGGCGACCGCTGCGCTTTCTCAACCTCTACCGCTTCACCCTGGCGACGCTGTTCGTCGTGCTCCAGCTCCTGGGCGAGCTGCCGAAACCCCTGGGCAGCATACACCCCGATCTGTTCCACCACACCAGCCTCGCCTACCTGGGCTTCAGCCTGGTGGCGATGTACCTGCTGGGGCTCCGCAAGCCGCCCTTTCTCGCTCAGCTCCACCTGCACATCCTGGCCGACATCGTCTTCATCACCCTCTGGATGCACGCCAGCGGCGGGGTAAGCAGCGGCGTGGGGATGCTGCTGGTGGTCAGCGTGGCCAACGGCAGCATGATCGCCGCCGGGCGGGTCTCGGGGCTGTTTGCCGCGCTGGCGACCATCGCCATCCTGCTCGAGCAGATCTACAGCGAGTTCAGCACCCCCAGCGGCGCGGTCAACTACCCCCTTGCCGGCCTGCTGGGGGCGACCCTCTTCGCCACCGCCGTACTGGCCCATGTACTGGCCCGCCGCGCCCACGAGAGCGAGGCGCTGGCACGCCAGCGCTCCATCGATCTGGCCAACATGGCGCAGCTGACCGAATACATTATCCAGCACATGCAGACCGGGGTGATGGTGGTCGACCCGGACAACCGGGTACGGCTGATGAACGGCGCCGCCTGGTACATGCTCGGCACCCCCCTGAGCGCCCTGCCGGTGCCGCTGCTGCAGATCTCCATCGTCCTCAGCCACCAGCTCCAGCAGTGGCAGCACGCCCCCCACCGCGAAAAGGTCCATCTGCAGGTGGAGGGCACCCCCAACGAGCTGCTGGCGCAGTTTCTCGCCATCGGCAAGGAGCACGACGACGGCATCCTGATCTTCCTCGAGGATGCGGCGACCACCACCAACCAGGCCCAGCAGCTCAAGCTCGCCTCCCTGGGACGGCTGACCGCCAGCATCGCCCACGAGATCCGCAACCCCCTCGGCGCCATCAGCCACGCCGGGGCGCTGCTGGCCGAATCCCCCGAACTGGGCAAGGCCGACCGGCGCCTGACCGAGATCATCGCCGAGCAGTCGCGGCGGATTAACACCATCGTGGAGAATGTGCTGCAACTGGGCCGGCGCGATCGCGCCCGTAGCGAAGCGCTCACCCTCAAACCCTGGCTGGAGCGCTTTATCGACGAACTCGAACAGGCCAACCCCGACCAGGCGGGCCAGCTCAAACTGGAGCTGGACGACCCCGAACTGGCCGCCCACTTCGACCCCAACCAGCTGCAGCAGCTGCTGCTCAACCTCTGCCTCAACGGCCTGCGCCACGCCGAGGAGAAGGAGGGCCGGGCCAAGGTGACCCTGCGCGGCGGCCGGCTGGATGAACGCTTCGGCCACCTCGACATCATCGACACCGGCCCCGGCATCAGCGAGGCGCACCGGGGGCAGATCTTCGAGCCCTTCTTCACCACCGAGAGCAGCGGCACCGGCCTGGGTCTCTACCTGGCCCGAGAGCTGGCCGAGGGCAACCACGCCCAACTGCGCTACGAGCCCACCGCCGAAGGCGAGAGCCGCTTCCGGCTGGTCTTTCGCCTGCCGGAGAGGGATAATAGAGCCCATGAACCGTAATGCGGCACAACACCTGGTCCTGATCATCGACGATGAGCCGGACATCCGTGAACTGCTGGCCCTGACCCTCACCCGCATGGGGCTCGACTGCCTCGAGGCGGAGACCCTCGCCGAGGCCCGCGCCCTGCTGGGGCAGCACCGCTTCGACCTCTGCCTGACCGACATGCGTCTGCCCGACGGCAGCGGCATCGACCTCATCCGCGAGATCCAGCGCGACTGGCCCGACACCCCGGTGGCGATGATCACCGCCCACGGCAACATGAACTCCGCCATCGATGCGCTCAAGGCGGGCGCCTTCGACTTCCTCAACAAACCGGTGGAGCTACAGACCCTGCGCGACCTGGTCACCAGCGCCCTGCGCCTGACCGAACAGCGCAGCAACGGTCGCCCCGCCCCCCCCTGTGGCCCGCAGCTGCTGGGCGAATCGAGCACCATCGAGAAGATCCGCACCACCAGCAAAAAGCTCGCCCGCAGCCAGGCCCCGGTCTACATCAGCGGCGAGTCGGGCACCGGCAAGGAGCTGGTGGCGCGGCTCATCCACGCCCAGGGCCCGCGCAGCGAAGCCCCCTTCATCGCCGTCAACTGCGGCGCCATCCCCGCCGACCTGATGGAGAGCGAGCTGTTCGGCCACAAAAAGGGCAGCTTCACCGGCGCCAACGCCGACAAACAGGGCCTGTTCCAGGCCGCCAACGGCGGCACCCTCTTTCTCGACGAGGTGGCCGACCTGCCGCTGGAGATGCAGGTTAAACTCCTGCGCGCCATCCAGGAGAAGGCCGTGCGCCCCGTCGGTGCACAGAAAGAGGAGCACATCGACGTGCGCATCCTCAGCGCCACCCACAAAGACCTGGCAGTAGAGGTGCGCGAAGGGCGCTTCCGCGAAGACCTCTTCTACCGCATCAACGTCATCGAACTGCACATCCCCCCACTGCGCCAGCGCCCCGAAGACATCCCCCAGCTGGTAGACCACTTCACCCGCCAACTGGCCGAAGAGATGGGCCTGCCCCAGCCCCACCTCACCGACGCCGCGCTGGAGAGCCTGCGCAGCCACCCCTTCCCCGGCAACGTGCGCGAGCTGGAGAACATCCTCGAACGGGCCATGACCCTCTGCGAAGGCAACACCATCGACCAGAGCGACATCCACCTGGGCGGCAACCACGCGCCCCCCGCCGCCCACCACCCCAGCGGCGAAGTCGAAGAGATCGGCCTCGAAGC
This sequence comes from Pseudomonadota bacterium, assembly GCA_051747405.1. GTDB lineage: Bacteria > Pseudomonadota > Gammaproteobacteria > Thiohalomonadales > Thiohalomonadaceae > JAPHTQ01. Next base: position 399 of record JBNJGC010000165.1, on the reverse strand, counting down.
CTACCTGGAAAACATCGAACGCGACCTGCTGCAACAAGCCCTGGAGCGCGCCCACGGCAACAAAACCGCCGCCGCCCGCCAGCTCGGCATCACCTTCCGCGCCCTACGCTACCGACTGAAAAAGCTCGACCTCGAATAACCCCCTGCCGACAGCCCCCCAATAGAGCGGGCCGTACCCGCCGGAACGTAGGGTGCTGCCGAGCCTGCGAAGCGCACCAGGAGAAGGGTAAAGCCACAGAGCTCACAGAGAACACGGAGGCCGCCATGCCGGACCTGCTCCGGCATCCATGCCAAGGTTACCTTCGCCGTGTGTTTCGCGATGGATTCCGGGTCAAGCCCGGAATGACGGCTTGTTGTGGGAAGGGGGCGGCCATGGCTGTCTAAGAAGATAGGATGCGC
>JBNJGC010000164.1:0-5432 GCA_051747405.1 Pseudomonadota bacterium | reverse complement strand
CGCCCTATCCTGCGTGTTGGCTTATGACAGTATGTTCGAACGTGACACTACACTAGAATAGGGGTATGGAACTGTTCGATACCCATTGCCATCTCGATGTTGCTGAGTTCGCCCCCGACCGTGACGCGGTGCTCGCCGCTGCGCATCGTGTCGGTGTCTCTCGGCTGATTATTCCGGCGATCACCCAGGCCGGCTGGGATGGCTTGTTGTCGTTTTGTCGGCACGGAACCGGGCTCTTTCCCGCTTTGGGGTTGCACCCGGTTTTCTCTGAAGATCACCGCGATGAACACCTTGCACAGCTGCGCGACTATGTGGTCCGCGAGCGCCCCGTCGCCATCGGTGAGATCGGACTCGATTTTTTTATCCCCGAGCCGGATCGAGGGCGACAGACCGAGCTGTTCGAGGCGCAGCTCGCTATCGCCGAGGAGTTTCAGCTGCCGGTGTTGGTGCATGTGCGCAAGGCGCACGATCAGGTGCTGGTGTCGCTGAAAAAGTTTTCGCTCCCCGGCGGCATCGCCCACGCCTTCAACGGCAGCATGCAGCAGGCGCAGCAGTATCTGGAGTTGGGGTTCTGTTTCGGCTTCGGCGGTATGCTCACCTATGAGCGCTCGAAAAAGATCCGCAAGCTCGCCGCCGAGCTACCGCTGGATCACATCGTGCTGGAGACCGATGCCCCGGACATGACCACCGCCGCCCACCACGGCGAGCGCAACAGCCCCGAATACCTGCCCGAGGTGTTGGCGGCCCTGGCCGAGGTGCGAGGTGAGCCGCCCGAGTCCCTGGCGGCAGTGACCACGGCCAACGCTTGCAGGCTGTTCGGTTTGTAGGGCGTTCGGGTTGGCTGAGGAACAAGCCCTTAGCAACATTACCGTCAATCCGGCAAGCCTTCGTTGGGGTTCGCAGGCTCACTGACAAGATTTTTCACCATAGAGTCGCCAGGCAGCCGGGCAGCACAAGGCCGGCATCTCCGCTAGGCATCGTCATGGCATCGCCGCACGCGCTCCCAGACGGGGCAGCCTGGCCTACGAACTGAAATTAACCTCAATTGCGGCGGCCACGGGGCGTATATGCATGACAAGCAATATCCATAGGATGCGCTGAGCTTGCGAAGCGCATCATGTTCGGTCAATGACCGGAGCGTGGTATCTCCCGTGCATGCAGAAGCGCCAGGCAGCCGGGAGGGAACGAGGCTGGCATCTCCGCCGGGCATCGTCATGGCATCGCCGCACGCGCTCCCAGACGGGGCAGCCTGGCCTACGAACTACTCAGTAACCTTCGCGCCTTTGCGGTGAATACAGCTTTGGTCGTTTCTGAAATTAACTGCAAAGTATGGGTTAACGTAGTGCTGCGGGAATCGGCGCTTCGCCGCCGTCCTGTGCGACGAAGGTGGCGTGGCCCACTTTGCGCCCCGGCTTGGCCGCCTTGTGGTAGTCGTGCAGGTGCAGGCCGGGGATGCCAAGCAGCTCTTTGTGGGGAGGCACCTGGCCGATGAAGTTGACCATCGCCGCCTGGCCCAGCGCTTCGGTACTGCCCAGCGGCAGGCCGGCGACGGCGCGCATGTGGTTCTCGAACTGGCTGCAGACGCAGCCCTCGATGCTCCAGTGGCCGGAGTTGTGCACCCGCGGCGCCATCTCGTTGGCCAGCAGCTTATCGCCGCTGTCGAACAGCTCCAGCGCCAGCACGCCCACATAGTCCATCTTCTCCAGCAGGCGCTTGGCGTAGGCTTGCGCCCGCGCCTGCAGGGCATCGTCCGGGCGGCTGCGGGAGATGTGCAGGATGCCGTCGCGGTGGATGTTCTCCGCCAGCGGGTAGAAGCGCTCCTCGCCGTCGCGGCTGCGCACGGCGATGATGGAGACTTCGCGGTGGAATGTGGCAAAGCCCTCGAGGATCAGCGGCACGCCGCTCAGCTCCCCCCAGGCCCTTTCGATGTCGCCCTCTTCACGCAGTACAAACTGCCCCTTGCCGTCGTAGCCCATGGTGCGGGTTTTGAGTACGGCGGGCAGGCCGGTGGTCTGCACCGCCTGTTTGAGATCCTGCTGCGAGTCGACCGGGACGAAGGGGACGGTGTCGATATCCAGTTCGTGGAACAGTGACTTTTCATTCAAACGGTCGCGCGCCGTGGCCAGGGCGCGGGCGTCGGGGAAGACCGGCACCCGCTGGGAGAGAAACTCGATGCTGGTCTCGGGTACGTTCTCGAACTCGTAGGTGACCACATCGCACCGCTCGGCCATCTGCGCCAGCAGCGCCTCGTCGTCGTAACCGCCGCAAAGGTGCTCCCCCAGGTCCGCGGCGCAGGCATCCTCCGCAGGGTCGAGAAAGACAAAGCGCAGACCTAGCGGGATCCCCGCCAGGGCCAACATGCGCGCCAACTGCCCGCCACCGACGATACCCACCCTCATGGCGCGGGCCTCGGGTCGGGGTTGGCCAGTACCGTTTCAGTCTGCTCGTTGCGGAACTTGTTCAGTGCGTCGCGGAGCGCCGGGTCGTGGTTGGCGACGATAGCCGCCGCCATCAGGGCGGCGTTGACCGCACCGGCCCGACCGATGGCCAGCGTACCCACCGGGATACCGGCGGGCATCTGCACGATGGAGAGTAGCGAATCCATGCCGTTGAGCGCCTTGGACTGCACCGGGACACCCAGCACCGGCACCGGCGTCTTGGCCGCCACCATGCCGGGCAGGTGGGCGGCACCGCCGGCGCCGGCGATGATCACCTCAAGCCCGCGTTCGGCGGCCGTTTCGGCGTAGCTGAAGAGTTTGTCCGGGGTGCGGTGGGCCGAGACCACCTCGGCCTCGTGGGGGACGCCGAGCTTCTCCAGCGTCTCCACGGCGTGCTGCATCGTCTCCCAGTCGGATTTGGAGCCCATGATCACCCCTACACGCGGGGCGCTATCAGCCTGTTTTGTGTTCATTAACGATCCCTACTGCTTGTCTGGCGCGGAGAGTCTCTCCGGATGCTTGCTGAGAAGAGCGATCATCGCACAGATCGACGCATAGCTCACTACTCTGATCGGTCGGGAGGGGCCACGGCGGTAGAAAGTTGGCGCCCGCGGGGCGCCCTATGCGGGTGATTGGATAGGGCGGGCCGTGCCCGCCGAAGGTTAGCGCCCCAGGGGTGCCCTTTGGGATTCCCTGTGGTCTTCGACTGTTTGGTAGTCGACGCTGATGCGATCACCGGCGATGGGGCGGAAGTGGCGGTCGGCGAAGGCGACATGGTCGGGGTGGTCGCGGTAGCTGTCGATCACCGCCGGGTGACAGAAGCGCACCAGCCAGGTATGGCGGTACTGCGCCCCCTCCTTGACCGCGGTACCGGTGACTACTTCGCGCACGCCGGGGATGGTGCTCAGTACGCGCCGGCCCTCGGCCATCATTGCGGCGACTTTCTCCCCGTCGGACTCGCTGGTGTTGTAGATAATCACATGCGCCACCTCGTTCCAGGGGGCGCAGCGGTCGAGCACCTCGGCGGCACGCCCGGCGGAACCCCACAGGCGCATGCAGCGCTCCGCTTCGTTACGGATGGCCTCGGCGCTACCCCGTACCAGCGAGGTGTAGCCGCGCTCGCCGTTTTCGGCATTGGTGACCAGACGCTCACCGGCGGCGTCGGCCAGGGCGGTGTAGTAATTGATCTTGCTGATACCGCCGGCGATCAGCCGTTGGTACTGGTCGTCGTTCAGGCCGGTGCCGCCGTGGAGCACTAGCGGGATCCCCAGCGCCTCGTTGATCTGCTTGAGGCGGGGGTAGTTGAGCTTGGGCTGGCCCTTCATGCGCCCGTGGACGGTGCCGATGGAGACGGCGAGAAAGTCCACTCCGGTACGCTCGACATAGGCCTGCGCCTCGGAGACCGAGGTGTAGCGCAGCTCCCCGGGGTGGCGCTCGGCGTCCTCGCCCTCGACCCCCGGCACATAGCCTAACTCTCCCTCCACCGGCACGCCGCAGCCATGGGCCATCGCGACGATGTTTCGGGTGATCGCCACGTTATCTTTAAACGGCTGCTGCGAGGCGTCGACCATCACCCCGTTGCAGCCCAGATTGATGCCGCGGATCGCCGATTCCAGGCTCAGGCCGTGGTCCAGGTGGATCGCCACCGGCACCCCGGCGCGCTTCGCCGCCCGCTCCACTGCGCTCATTAGCAGCTCGAAGTCGAAGTAGTCGAAGTGGGACTCGGCCAGGGAGAGGATCACCGGCGAGCGGCTGCGCTCGGCCGCCTCCATGATGCCGGTGACAAAGTCGAGGCTGACCACATCGAAGGCGCCCACGGCGTAGCCGTGCTGGTAGGCGTGGTCGAGCATGTCTTTCATATTCACTAGCGGCATGGTGTTGCTCCATTATCTTAAAGTTCTTCACCGCAGAGGTGCGAAGGTGATACGGGCGCCAGGGAGGGGTGGTGTACAGCTGTGGCGTCACCTCCCTACCCCTACGGTAATCGTCTCCTGACCTCGGGGTCAGCCGTTGGACGCCACTTTACGTCGATGCGCAGATTAAGTTAATTTAAATAAAATAAAGAATTCGTTATATAAAGGTATAACCATTGTATCGTCGCCTCACCCTCCATCAACTGGCTATCTTTGCCGTTCTCGCCCGCCACGAGAGCATGACCCGCGCGGCCGAGGAGCTGCACATGACCACACCGGCACTGTCGATCCAGGTCAAACAGATGGCCGAGTCGCTGGGCGCGCCGCTGCACGAGCAGATTGGTCGTCGGCTCTACCTCACCGAGGCGGGACGCCGAGTGGAAGCGGCGGCGCGGGATGTGCTGCAGCGGCTGGACGAGCTGGGCGAAGAGCTGGATGAGCTGCGGGGACTGGAGCGGGGCAGGTTGCGGCTCGCCATCATCACCACCGCCAAATACTTCGTGCCGCGTCTGCTGGGGGAGTTCTGCCGCGCCCATCCCGGGATCGAGGTGGCGTTGGAGGTCTCCAATCGCGACCACTGCATCAACCGGTTGCGGCAGAACCTGGACGACCTCTACATCATGGGGCAGGCGCCGCAGGAGCTGGATGTGGAGGCGGTGCCCTTCATGCAGAACCCGCTGGTGGTAATCGCCCCGGCGGATCACCCGCTGGCGGGGGAGAGGGCTATTCCTCCGTCGCGTCTTGCGGGTGAGCCCTTCATCATGCGTGAACAGGGCTCCGGCACCCGTCTGGCGGCGGAGCAGTTCTTCGCCGGGCAGGGCGTGACTCTTCGACCGCGTATGACCCTCGGCAGCAACGAGGCCGTGAAACAGGCGGTGGCCGGCGGACTGGGCCTGGCGGTGCTCTCCCAGCACACCCTGGCGTTGGATGAAACCTCCGGGGCATTCGCTATGCTCGATGTACAAGGCTTTCCCCTCATCCGTGAATGGTTCGCCATCCACCCCAGGGGCAAACGGGTGTCGCTGGCGACCGAAGCGTTTCTGCAGCACATCATTGCCCAGGGAGACAGGTGAATGATTAA
>JBNJGC010000163.1:0-5513 GCA_051747405.1 Pseudomonadota bacterium | reverse complement strand
CGGCGCCAGCCCCATCATGCGCTTCCCCTCCCGCGAGACTTTTCAGGCCACCTTGCGCCGCTGGGGGGTGAACAACGACTCCACCCTGGTGCTCTACGATGACTCCCGCACCGCGCTGGCCTCACGGCTCTACTATCTGCTCGAGCTGTACGGCTTTCCCATGGAGCAGGTCAAGCTACTCAACGGCAGTACCATCGAGTGGAGCGCTTTTAATGATATGCAAAGCGAGCCGGTCAGCCGCAAGCCGGGCAAGGTCACACTCAAGCCCGCCAATGAGAGCCTCTATGTGGAGTGGGGCGCGGTCTATGACGATGTGGTCTCCCGCCGGGATGAGAATGTCATTCTGCTCGATGCCCGCCCTGAGGATATGTACACCGGCGAGGTGGTGCAGCACTCCATCCGTGGCGGCCACATACCGGGGGCTGTGAACATCGTCAGCCTGAGTGGCACCGATGGCCAGTCGCAGAAGTGGCACAGCCTGGGGCAGCTGGAGAAGATGTACGCCTCGCTGCCCAAGGATAAGCGGATCTACATCTACTGCCACGACGGCTTCCGCATGTCGCTGGCCTATATGCAGCTCAAGGCGCTGGGCTATGAGGATGTGCGGCTCTACAATGGTGGCTGGTCCCACTGGGGGAATGAGTTGACCCTGCCGGTGGTTCATGGCGAGCAGCCGTATGATGAGGAGTTTGCTCTCTGAGCAGCCTCCACTCCAGCGTGGCTTGAATGGACAGCTTTTCCAGCCAAGGCGTGTTATCGGGCGGACCCATGCCCGCCGGCAACACCCGCGCACGGGGTAGGGGGCAAGGAGGTGGATTGAAGCGTAAAACCCTGACCCTCTCCGGGCTGTTGACCCGCTACGCCGGCGGCACCTTGCTGTTACTGGCGCTGTTGCTGGGCGTGGTGGTGCAACAGGTCAACAGCCACACCCTCCAGGGGGCGCTACAGGACAAGGCCGAGGCCCTGGCCAAGCAACTCGCCGTCATCTCACTGGATGCGGTGCTGATCTACGACTACGGCACGCTGGAGCGCTATGTGCGGGATCTGGTCAGCGGTAGCGATGTGCTCTATCTGCAAGTGGCGCGCAGTGACGGAGAGGTGCTGGCCGAGGCGGGGGAGAGTGACGCGGTTGGGTCTAAGGCGAGCCTGCGGGTGGAGCAGCCCATCTATCTGGCCGACAACATCATCGGCCAGGTCAGTGTCGTCTATGACACCAGCACCACCGAACAGACCGTGCTACTGCTCTCCACCCTCTGGCTCGTTGGCCTGGTGCTGGTCACAGGGGTGCTGTTCTGGGTGATGCAGCACCTGCTGCGGCGCCACCTGGTTGAGCCGGTCACGACTCTGGCGGCCAGTGTCAACCCGTTCGAAAACAGCGGGGACGACGCCTCCCCAACCCTGAAGGGGGCGCCGCGCGAGGTGGAGCAGCTGGCGCACACCTTCGGCCAGATGCGTGCCGAGATCGCCCAGCATATCGCCGAGATGGAGAACGCCAACCGGCTTGCCCGCAGCGCCACACAGCGCTTTTGTCGCGAACAGCGCCTCGCCTCCATCGGCCAGATGGCCGCCGGCCTGGCACATGGGCTCAACACCCCGCTGGGCAATATCATCGGCTATGTACAGCAGGCGCGGCGTGAGGGCGAGTGTGCCTCAGCGCAGCGGCTCGATGTGATTGAGCGCCAGGCGCACAAGTGTTCGGAGATCGTCCGCAACCTGCTTGCCGCCGCGCGCTCCCCGGAGGTGATCCTGCAGCGGACCGATGTGGCGAAGCTGATCGCTATCACCCTCAAACTGCTGCGTCCGGTGATGCGCGACAACGGCACCGAGATTGTGCAGCACGGTCCCAAGCATTGCCAGGTGGTCTGTGATGTCAGCGCCTTCGAGCAGGTGCTGTTCAACCTCACCAGCAATGCCGTACAAGCCGGGGCGAACCGGGTCGATGTTGAGTTGAGCACGGATAAGGGGAGAGTGGTGGTGGATATTTGCGACAACGGCCAGGGGATCCCGCCAGAGCGCCAGGCGAAGATCTTCGAGGCCTTTTTCACCACCAAGGAGGCGGGTAGCGGCACCGGGCTCGGCCTCTACCTGTGTCAGACGCTGATGCGATCCATGGAGGGGGACATCGAGCTCCATGAGAGCCGGCCCGGTAGGACCGTATTTCGTCTGACGCTTCCCCACACCCATGAGCCGGAGCAGATAGCATGAAACCGACGGTGCTGATCGCCGAAGATGATGAGGATATGGCGAGCCTTTTGGCTGAGCTCTGTAGTGAGGCCGGCCTGGAGGCGACGCTCGCCCCGGATGGCGGCACCGCGGTGCGACGGCTGCACACCGAACCGCCGGATGTGCTACTGACCGATCTGCGCCTGCCCGCGCCCGACGGTATGGCGCTGCTTGCCGAGGCGAGGGCTGTCGACCCGGCGATGCCGGTGGTGATGATCACCGGCTATGCCACGGTGCAGAACGCCATACAGGCCTTTCGCAGCGGTCTCTATGACCTGATCACCAAACCGTTCGACAATGAACAGGTCGCCGCGCTGCTGGGGCGCATCGTCAGCCTGCTGAGTCACCGACGCCGTATCGCCCAGCTCACCGCGCAGCTGGAGCGTTGCGATGCCGAGCGCTCAGCACCGGTGGTGGTCAGTCGCAAAAGCCGAGAGGTACTGCGCCTGGCCCAGCAGGTGGCGCCGCTGGATATGCCGGTGCTGATCAGCGGTGAGACGGGAACGGGTAAGGGGGTGTTGGCGCGCCACATCCACGCGCTGAGCCCCCGTGCCGACGCCCCCTATTTTGCCATCAACTGCGCCGCCATCCCGGAGAACCTGATCGAGAATGAGCTCTTCGGCCACGAGAAGGGGGCCTACACCGGCGCTGCTGAGCGCAAGCGCGGGCTGTTGGAGCTGGCCGACGGCGGCACACTACTGCTGGATGAGATCAACACCACCAGCCCAGAGGTACAGGCGCGGCTGCTGCAGTTTGTCCAGGAGAAGAGCCTGATGCGGGTCGGTGGCGAGCGCTCTATCCAGGTGGATGTGCGTCTGGTGGTAGCCGCTAATGAAGAGCTCGCCGCACTGGTGGAGGAGGGGCGCTTTCGCCGCGACCTCTACTACCGGCTCAACGTCTTTCCCATCCCCTTGCCGCCGCTGCGCGAGCGGCGGGAGGATATCCCCGAGCTGGCCGAGGCCTTTCTACTCGATGCCGCACAGCGCTTCTCGCGCCCGGCGCGGGAGTTCTCCGCCGCCGCCCTGGAGGCCCTTCAGCGCTACGCCTGGCCGGGGAATATTCGCGAGTTGGAGAATATCCTCCAGCGCGCCGTGGTGTTGGCCGAGGGGGAGGTGATCGGGCTTGAGCACCTGCCGGCGGAGTTGGGTGAACGGGTGGCGGGGCTACCGCAGGGTAATCTCGCGGTGGCCGAGGATGCCAGCCTTGCCGAGGTGGAGCTCTACTGGATTCGACACATGATCGAGCGGTGCGGCGGCAACAAGACCGAAGCGGCGCGCCGTCTCGGCGTCGACCCCTCTACACTGCATCGCCGTTTGAAGGATTGAGCGACGTCGTTCGCCCCACCCAACCGAAAAGATCACAACACAGAGGCCGAAAAACGCTTGTTGCCCTCGACGGATTATTACCTATCGTCATTTTTACCAACGTCATAGTAGGAGTCTATCCCCCCATGCTGAAACGCTTTATATCGCTCTTTTTCACGACGCTGATGGTGTTTGCCAGCCATTCGGCACTCGCCTTTGAACTGAAAGTGCATCAGGTAGCCGACGACGTCTATGCACTGGTCGGTCCCTGGGATGCGCGCAGCGCAGAGAATCTGGCACTGAACGCCAATATGGGCTTTGTCGTCACCGACGACGGGGTCGTGCTGATCGACAGCGGCGCCTCGCCGTCCGGGGCAGCGCTCATCGAACGGCAGATCCGCCAGGTGACCGATAAACCGGTCAAGTGGGTGATCAACACCGGCAGTCAGGATCACCGCTGGTTGGGCAACGGTTATTTTGCCCAAAAGGGCGCGGCGATCATCGCCCTTCAATCCACCGTGGCAGAGCAGAAGCAGCATCTCGATAACCACCTGCGTCGGCTCGAACGGCTGCTGGCCGAGGAGGATGTGGCGGCGATCAAACCCACCCATGCCGCCGATCCGGTAGCGGGGGATCGCTATACCCTCAACGTGGGAGACTGCACCATCGAGTTGCGCCACTTCGGTGATGCGCACTTCCCCGGCGATGCAGTGGTCTGGCTGCCTGGGAGAAAGGTCCTCTTTAGCGGCGACCTGGTCTATCTCGACCGACTCCTCGGTGTGCAACCGTGGAGTGACGTGAAGGCCTGGCAGCAGACCTACCACGATGTCTTTGCCGCCTACGACCCTGAGGTGGTGGTGCCCGGCCACGGCGAACCGGCCGGTATGCAGAAGGTCAAACGCCAGACCGGCGACTATCTCGACTTTCTGGTCGAGAAGGTGGGCGCTGCGGTCGAAGAGTGGGAGCCGCTTCCCGACGTAATGGAGCGCTACCGCTCGATTCCCGCCTTCGAGCAGCTCAAGCATTACGATAACTGGCACGGCACCAACCTCAACCGCACCTACCTGCAGTTCGAGGGTTCCTAATACACCTGAGCAGCGTGCCTGACCCGGCAAGGACGCCGAGCGTTGCACTGTGCAAGAGCCTTGCAAATAGCGCCAATCCGTCGAACGGGTTGGCGCTTTTTATGGCATTTAAAAACAATGACTTAACTTCTTTTCTTGCATGGCACGATCCTCGCAACAGTGATCACGACACCCCGTCACGTGGTGTATTGAATCACTACCAGGAGGAGAATCCATGCATACAAAAACAACCCCCCTACTCATCGCCGGATCGATGCTGCTTGCGGCGGCACCGAGCCACGCCGGCATCACCATCGGCGGTAGCGTCAATGCCGAGGTCGCCAGCGTCTCCGGCGACGGCTACCAGGGCGACGAGGGCATTATGGTGACCGACGCTATGCGTCGCGACGGCCCTTACGGCGGTAACAACACCTGGTTCGGCGCCAAGGGCAGCTACGATGCCGGCAATGGCTATAAGGCAATCGCCCGGTTGCGCTTTAAACTTCAGCCCGGCAAGTGGGGTGATAACAGCACCAAGAGCTTTAATAACAGCGAAACTTCATCTAAGGATGGCGGTGACGGCGACTCCCTCTTCAGCGGGCGTGACGCCTTCGCCGGCATCAAAACCCCCTATGGTGATGTGACGGTGGGCACCATGTCCTCCCCCTATAAATCGACCACCGTAAAGTGGGACCCGATGCTGGGCACCTTCATGCAGGCACGCGGACAGGGCGGCATGAGCAAGGCGCACAACTCCTACATGCCCAACACCGTCGCCTACGGCAACACCTTTGGCAGCGTCTGGGTGAAGGCCGCCGTGATCCTGGATCAGAGCGACAGCGATGACGACGGCGAGTTCGATGCCGAAAACGGTATGTCCCTGGGCATGCGCGTCAGCCTCTCCGACAGCACCACCTTGGCA
>JBNJGC010000162.1:0-5568 GCA_051747405.1 Pseudomonadota bacterium | reverse complement strand
GATAGCAAAGAACATTTTACAGAACAGGGGGCAGAGGCTTCGTCTCGAGCGTATGGCAGAGATAGACCTCCCTATCACTGCTAAGACCTGCGAACAGCCGGTGGTTGAAGTCACGGTAATTTGGGTGTCGCAGGTAGCCCTCAAGCGCCTCGGCATGACTCAAGACCACGCGCCAGAGAAAACGGTAGCGCGTCCCTTCAGCACTGCAATTTCCGGCAGTAACCCCGCGTACGCCGGGGATGGCCGAGAGCATCCTCTGGCCGCGGCTGAGCACCAGCGGCACCTCCTCCGTTGTCGCCAGCTCCACATTGAACAGGATCAACTGTTCTGCCGTCGACCAGCCACGACAACGAGCAATCACCTCGGCGGCACGACCGGCGCTGCCCCACTGGCGCATACACTGCTCGGCCTCGACGCTGATCACCTCGCGCACGCCGCCGGTGAGGCTGGCGTAGTCGCTCACCGAGCGAGGCTGCTTGCGAACAGCGGCCACGGCGGACTCGGAGAGTGAGGTGTGGTAGTTGATCTTGGCCACGCCGGCGGTGATTAGCCGCCGGTACTGGTCCTCGCTCAGGCCGCTGCCGCCGTGGATCACCAGAGGAATGCCCAGCGCCTCGTTGATCTGACGCAGACGTTGGTAGTCGAGCCGCGGCTTGCCCTTGAGGTGGCCGTGTACGGTACCGATGGAGACGGCGAGAAAATCGGTGCCGGTGTGTTTGATAAAACCGCGTGCCTGCTCCACAGTGGTAAAGCTCAGCGCTTCGGCCTGCGCGCCCCCGGCCTCCGGCACGTAGCCCAGCTCCGCCTCCACCGGCACGCCGCAGGCGTGGGCCATCTCCACCACCTGCCGGGTTAGCTTGAGGTTCTCCTCCAACGGCGAGTGGGAGGCGTCGATCATCACGCCGCTACAGCCGTTGGCGATGGCACTTTGCACCCCTTCGAGGGTTGTGCCGTGATCAAAGTGGATCGCCACCGGCACCTCGGCACGATTGGCCGCCGCCTCCACCGCTGGCAGTAGGACATTGACATCGTAATGGGAGAAGTGCGGCTCGGAAAGCCCCAGGATCACCGGCGCCCGTGCACGCTCCGCCGCCAGGAGTATCCCCTCGAGAAAATCGAGGCCGAGGAGATTGAACGAGCCCACGGCATAGGCGTTGTCGTAGGCATGCTTCAACATGTCCTGCATGTTTACCAGGGGCATCGTTCAACTCCTCATTGGAACGGTTTTGCCACAGAGAACACAGAGTTCACAGAGCGGAAAATAATCATTGATCGTAACGACTCTCCCCTTACATCTTTGATGCCGATCACCGCGGTCACTGCGAGCCAGAGGCAGAACAGTCCTGTTTCGGACAGAAATTGCTCCGTCGCTGTGGCCCGGCCCTGGTTTCCTCGGCAATTGCTCCATGCATTGCTCTAACTCCGCGTCCTCTGTGACCTCTGTGGCTTAAATTAATCATCGACACGTTCACCAAACAGCGGCAGGCCGTGTTCGGCGATCCGGCTCGCCTCCTCTTGCGAGGAAAAAACGGTGCGGTACGGCTCATCCGGGAGGGACACCGCCTGACCGTAGGGGCCCAGCACAAACCAGTTGCCCCTCCCGCCATCGTCGAGGCTGCGACCACCTCGCCGGACAACGCCGATACGATAGGTCGGCTCCAGACTGCGGTAGCGCACCACGCCCACATCCGTCGCAGCCACAGCTACACCGGCCATCTCCAGCAGGTAGGCCGGCACCCGCTCCGCCATCTCCCGAAGCGGCAGCTCACAGCCCTTGTCGCACTCCAGCTCGGTGATCAGGCGCGGCTGGTAGTACTGGCATGGTCCACCCCGCTCATCGACCGGTTACTCCCTGCCGGGAAACCGGACCACCTGGTGAGAATCGTCAAGCTCCATCTCCTCGCCAAGCAGAAGCTCCATCGCCTCGAGTACGCGCTTGAGCAGAATCCCGGCACTGGCGTGGTAGAGGCGTATCTGGCAACGGACCGGCGTGTGCAGGGCATCGCGGTGGCCGGTGTCAAAATTGGCCCAGGCCGCCACCGGCACATCGTTGAGAGCGCGGTCGACGATAATCCAGGCATCGCGCTGCAGGATAAGGTCGAGGGTCTTGAGTCTGGGCAGCGTCAATCGCAGGCTCTCACCTCGGCGGTTCAACGCCACCTGTACGTGGTTGAAGTAGAGAGCATCGAGCACACCGTCGCGGTATTCAAACACCGGTACCTCATCGTGTCGGGTGTACATCTGTCGCCCCCTGGTCACCGTCACACACCAGCCGGGGCGGCAAGTGGCTGTACCCCTGCAGGGTCAACCGCTGCAGGCGCTTTTAAGCCACCGCCTCCGCTGGCGCCGTGATTCAGTTGTCTTCCATATCCCTATCGGCATCCCAACCTGCGGCACGGGCCTTCGCCACCGCCGCGTCATGGATTCGCATGAAGCGCTCACGCAGGTCATCCGGGAGGTTGGAGACGAGAAAACCGTACTTCTCCCACTCCAGATCCACCTTGCGCCAGAGCTCCTCCAGGCCGGGGGTCAGCCAGCCTTCACAGGTCTCACTCTCAGGGATGATGCCGAAGACCCAGGCGTCACGAATAATCTTTCCGGTGTCGGTCATGCCCCCGTTAAGGTCATTATCGATACCGACATACTTCTTTTGTGCAGGCTGCATTTATCTCTCCTCGGGTTATACGAAAAGGCATACCCGGTAATATTCCGCCAATCAGCGTATTTATCAACGCTTTTCAACGCAGAGGTCGCAAAGGGCGCGGAGCATTCCGGAAAAACAAAACACATTCACGGCAACACCTCACGCGTTTCGAATCTCAAACTGACTTCATCCGGTCAATCGTTCCTCCGCGACCTCTGCGACCTCTGTGTTGACGATGTTTAGCTGGTCAGGCTGGCGAACAGTGTCGGCAGCTTTTCCGGCAGGCGGTCGACGTGGTCGACTACGGTGTAATTGTTGGCACCGAAGATGCGCTTGACGTAGTTGTCGGCATTCGGGTCCAGGGTCAGGCAGTAGCTCATCACCCCCTTACTGTACAGCTCCTCCACCGCCTTGCGGGTATCGTGGCGCAGGTGCTGCGGATCGCGCTCGTCGATATCCGAAGGCTCACCGTCTGTCACCAACAGCAGCAATTTGCGCCGCTCCGGCTGCTTGAGCAGGTGATGCCCTGCGTGGCGCATCGCCGCCCCCATGCGGGTGGAAAGTCCGCCCTTCATCCCGGCCAGGCGCGACTTGGCCTCGTCCTCGAACTTCTGGTTGAAGTCCTTGAAGCGGAAGTACTGCACGTCGTGGCGACCGTCGGAGGCGAAGCCGTGGATGGCGAACGGGTCGCCGATGCCGTTGATCGCTGTGGCCACCAAGGTGGCCGCCTCGCGGGTCAGCTCCAGCACGGTCTTCTCGCTGCCCTCAACGAATTCGTTGGTCGACTCGGAGAGGTCCAGCAATACGGTCACTGCCAGGTCACGGTTCTTGATCACGTTGCGCATGGTAATGCGCGGGTTTGGCTGCTCGCCCATGCGGATGGCGATCATCGCATCGACCGCGGCGTTGATATCGATCTCGTCGCCGTCCTCCATGTTGCGCACCCGCTGCACACCCTCGGGCGAGAGCATGTCGATGATCTGCTTGATGCGGTGGGCAATCGGCTTGTATTCGGTGAGGATCTTGTCCACCTCCTCCGGATCACCTTTTGACGGACGGCGCTCGTAGACCGTGGCCCAGTCGGGACGGAACAGCTGCACCTGATAGTCCCACTCCTGGTAGTGGAAGGGATCGGAGATCGGCTCCTTGCCCCACATCTCGTTGAAGCTGACGGTCGCCTCGCCGGCATCCTCATAGGGCATGAACTTGGTGGCGCAGACCCAGATCTCCTGGGCATCGTCACCGGCCAGTTCGCAATCGACCTCGTTGGCCATCTCTACTGCACTGACGTACTTGCGTACCTGTCGCTGGCTGGCGGGGATGTACTCGGCGCCATGGGCATTCCAGTCGAACTCTTCGAACTCCCAGACGAAGCGGTTGTCGTCGCGGTAGGGAATCCGGATGGACTGCAGGATCCGCAGGCTGGGCACATCCTTGCGAGCGGCGAAGACGTTGAACAGCTCCATCCCCAGGTGCCAGGCGAAGCTGTTGTCCATCTTGTTCTGTTCGATGTTGCCGTGAAATTTCTCGGCCAGCGCGTTCAACTCCGGGTCATCACTGCGCACGCTGCTGTCGAGCAGCATGTGGGCGAAGTGCTCCAGCGCAATAATGGTAGGGTGCTCCACCTCGCCCGGATACTCGGTCTCCATGATGCGGCCCCAGAGCTTTTTCAGGCCGGGGAACTCCTGCACCGCGTTGTACTCCACCCGCGCATCCTCGACCAGGCCGATGAAGAACATCTGCGCCGGCGACAACTGCTCGGCGGAGATGGCGCTACGGGTATAACCGATGTGCGCGGCCAGGTGCGCCGCCTGGGCCCGGTAGAGCTCCAGCCCGGAGACAACCTCTTCACCGTCTTGCTTGATCGGGTCTACCGCATCGGGCAGGTGCATCACATGGTATTCAATGTAGGGTTTGAAGCCCTCGTAGTCCGCCGCGCTGGGACGGAGGAAGAAGTCGCGGCCCCAGAGCGCCCGCAGATAGAAGTTGAGCTTGCGCTGGGTATCGATAAAGAGGGTACCGCGACGCTCCTTCTGCAACATCTTCTTACTGTCGGCAGTCTCCAGCGAGAAGTACTTGGTCAGGTTATTGAAGTCGCGGCGGTAGGCCTCGGCACCGAAATTGGCCCAGCGCTTGAGGCCGGAAAGGGTCAGCTTGGAGAGTAGTTCATCGATATGCGCCAGCATCGGACGCAGGCCGCGAGCGGCCTTGGCGGAGAGCTGGTGGATGAGAGTGAGATAGCCACGCAACAGCTCCGGATCGCCGAGTCGGCGCGCCGCTGTGGGCAGCGAGGCGAACAGCAGTGCGATGACCTCACCGGAGGTCATGGAAGAGAGCTTCATCGCCGCGTGGACGCAATCACCGATCACATCCTCGCCGCACTCCTTGACCACCAGCGGCATCTCCTCGAGATAGGTGGTCACCAGGTCCGAGCCACGCCCCAACTGCATCAGACCGCGTGCACCGTCCAGATACTCCTGCAGTCCGGCCGGCGACATCACCCGCGCCGCCTCATGGAAGGTCGACTCGAGGGTGTCGCGAACCTCCTGCGAGGCCTCCTCAAACTGCTCTCTGTAATCGTCGAGATTAATGCTCATGGCTGATTACCTTAATAACCTTTTCAACGCAGAGGACGCAGAGGACGCAGAGGTATTAAAATGAAAAGCGTCCTCATAAACTCGCGACATGCGCTAGTTCCATGTTCAGACACATTTTGTATCTGAATGACTTTCCTCGGCGTCCTCCGCGTCCTCTGCGTTGAAGATCTTTATTCACGAAACGAAAAAGGTCTGAACGGCCGCTTCAAGGGTTTCGCGCATGTCCGGGTCGTCGGTCAGCGGGGTGACCAGGGTCATGTGGCAGGCGGCTACCGGGTCGACGCCCTCGGCGATCATGTTGCCGGCGTAGACCAGCAGACGGGTGGA
>JBNJGC010000161.1:0-5581 GCA_051747405.1 Pseudomonadota bacterium | reverse complement strand
GTGGCGTTGCGGGCCTGGTGGTGCATCAGGGCCATTTCGCCGAAGAAGTCGCCGGCCATGAGGGTGCCGAGGTTTTTCTCCTTGCCGCGCTCTTCGCGCAAGACCCGGACGACGCCGCGACCGATGAGGTAGAGGGCGCTGCCCAGTTCGCCTTGTTCGATAACCGCTTCGCCGCTCTCCAGGGTGTGGGGGTGGAGTTGGTCCAGTAGCTGTTTAAACGACTCTTCGTTGAGCTCGCGGAACAGCGGCACTCGGCGCAGCAGTTCGGCGGGGTCCAGTTGCAGTTTTGTCACGCTCTGGCCGCGCAGTTGGTTGAGCTCGTGGTCGATCTTGAGCAGCATCGCTTCGCTGCGACCATGTTGCAGCAGGCCGCGCTCCTCTTGGGCACGGGTGGCTTCCGCTTCGGCCAGTAGCACGACCCGTCTGCCCAGCCGCTCTTGCATGGAGTTGACGAACTCGGGGAATTGTTCGCTCAGTTGGTCGAGCTGGTCGGTGGCGATGCGGTGCCACTGCCGGTAGTGGCTGCGCACATCCTCCATCACTGTGTCGGGGATCGCCTCAAGCCGCTCCAGCTCTTGCAGGTATTCCAGTACGTGCCCGCTACCCTGGTAGTGACCCCAAACCTCTTCGTAGTTGCGGATCAGGCGGCGCATGCGTAGCCGCTCGGCCAGCGGGGCGAGTGGGGCGTAGCGGTCGAGCCAGCGGTAGAGCCCGCGTTCCATCAACCGGCGCATGCGGTGGGAGTGGATATGCTCGAAGGCGCCGTGAAAGCGGATGGCGTCGATCTGCAGGGTCAGCACCACGCTCAGCTCGCGGTAGGCCCCTTCGCTCAAATGGCCCTCGGCATAGAAGCGGCTATAGAACAGGTTCTCCTCCGAGAGTGCCCGCAGGTAGAGCAGGGAGCGCTCCTGCTCGTCGCTGAGCTCCTCTTGCCGCAGCCGCTCCATCGCCTCTTTGGTGTGGCGGAAGTCGCGTTCACACTCCTGCGTTAGGCGGTGGGCGATGGGTGAGGAGAAGAGGCCGCCGGCGCGTAGCTGGGGGATCCGTTTGAGCGCCTGGCGGGTGGCGTCCAGGTCGCGTTCGAGTATGGCGATGCGGTCGATCAGGGTAGGCTGGTCGAGGCGCAGCCGGTGAAACAGCGGCTCGATGGTCAGCCCCTGCACCAGCAGGGTAAACAGCACTGCGCCGGTGACCAGGGCGATGAAGGTCTCGGTGTAGGGCATCTCGGGCAGGCTGAGGACGATGGCGATGGCGATGGCCCCGCGCAGTCCGCCCCAGAACATTACTGTTTGGTAAGCCTTACCGATGGGGCGGGCGCTGGGCAGGCGTCCTACCAACGGCATCATGCCGTAGATGAGTACGGCCCGGGCCGCCAGCATTGCCACGATGACCCAGGGCAGCAGGTCCAGGGAGTGCCACAGGGTAACCAGGTCGACCTTCAGCCCGAGCATCAGAAAAAGCAGGGCGCTGGCGATGAAGGCCGTCTGCTCCCAGAAGTTGTCCAGATATTGCCGCACCGAGGGAGAGATCTTCACCTGGCCCCAACCGCCCAGGGTCAGCCCTGCGCCTACGGTGGACATGATCCCACTGACACCGATTACCTCTTCGGCGAGCAGGAAGGAGAGGTAGGCGAGGGCGGTGGTCAGGGGGATCTCGATGTAGGGGTCCGACTCCACCGCCCCCAGCACTACCGCCACCAGGTAGCCCAGTATGATGCCGGTAAGCAGACCGCCGAAGAAGAGTATGAAAAACTCGATGATGCCGTCGGTGAGGGCCTCTACCGAGAAGCTGCCGGCGGCAACTACGCCGATGAGGATGCGTGCCAGTACGATGGAGGTGGCGTCGTTGAACAGGCTCTCGCCCTCAACCAGAGTGGTGAGCCGCTCCGGCGCCCCCAGTTGGCGAAACATGGAGACCACCGCCACCGGGTCGGTGGCGCTGAGGATGGCCCCCAGCAGCAGCGCCCCGCTCAGCGGTAGCGGCGTGGCCAGCCAGATGATGAGGCCGAAGAGGCCGGTGGAGAGCAGCAGGCCGGGCACCGCGAGGGTTAGGATCGGCCCCAGGTTGTGGCGCAGGGAGCGCAGGTCGAGGGTCAGCGTGGACTGGAAGACCAGGGTGGGGAGAAAGACATAGAGGATGAGATCCGGCGAGAGGGCCAACTCGCGTAATAGTGTGAGCTCCACCGGAGTGCGCTCCATCAGCCAGGCCAGACCGATCCCGACCAGTACCAGCACGACGGTGAAAGGCAGGCGGATCCGTTTGGTTAGGGCGAGGATGGCGACGGCCAGCAGCAGCAGCGCGACCACGCCACCGACGATCTCCGCCACGTGTGAGCCGTGATGCATGAACAATCCGCCTGGGTGTGGATGATACGCCCATCATAGCGCGCCGTTGCAGCCCGTGCACTGCGGCTCTGGCATGAGCGCACTATTCGCGTAGACAGGGGTAGGGCCGTTCTATTACAATTGGCCCGATTCTGGCAAGCGGCGCAGACCACCGCGCCATCCTTTCGGTTTTCCTTGAGCGGGAGAGACCCCAGCGGTTTCTCCCGCTTTGTACATCTGATACGTGGAGGTTACCTTGCGGCAACCGGCCCTGCTGGCCCTGGAAGATGGCACCCTGTTCTGGGGTGAGTCCATCGGTATTGAGGGGCAGACCGTCGGTGAGGTGGTGTTCAACACAGCTCTCACCGGTTACCAGGAAATCCTGACCGATCCGTCCTATGCGCGACAGATCGTCACCCTGACCTATCCCCACATCGGCAACGTCGGCACCAACGACGAGGACGAGGAGTCCTCCGGCGTCTTTGCCAGCGGCCTGGTGATTCGCGACCTGCCGCTTCTGGCGAGCAGTTGGCGCAGCCAGATGCCCTTGGATGAGTACATGCGCACGCACAAGGTGGTGGGGATCGCCGATATCGACACCCGTAAGCTGACCCGAATCCTGCGGGAGAAGGGGGCGCAGCGCGGCTGCATCGTCGCCGGTGAGAACATCGACGCCGAGGCCGCCGTGGCGGCGGCACGGGAGTGCGCCGAGCTCAAAGGGCTGGATCTGGCCAAGGAGGTCACCACCCACCAGCCCTACGAGTGGGCCCAGGGCAGCTGGAGCCTGGAGGGCGGGCTGCCCGGCCATCCGGAGGGCCCCATCGAGGAGGCGCTGCCGCACCATGTGGTCGCCTTCGACTACGGCGTCAAGCGCAACATCCTGCGCATGCTGGCCGATCGCGGCTGCCGCCTGACCGTGGTACCGGCGAAGACCCCGGTGGAAGAGGTGATGAAGCTCAAGCCCGACGGTATCTTCCTCTCCAACGGCCCGGGTGACCCGGAGCCTTGCGACTACGCCATCGATGCCATCAAGCAGCTGACCGAGACCGGGCTGCCGATCTTCGGCATCTGTCTGGGCCATCAGCTGCTCTCGCTGGCCAGCGGTGCCAGGAGCCTGAAGATGAAGTTCGGCCATCACGGCGCTAACCATCCGGTGCAGGATCTGGACAGCGGAGCGGTGATGATCACCTCGCAGAACCACGGGTTTGCCATCGACGAGGAGAGCCTGCCGGGCAACCTGCGCGCCACCCATCGCTCGCTGTTCGATGACTCGCTGCAGGGGGTACACCGTACCGACTGCCCGGCCTTCAGCTTCCAGGGCCACCCGGAGGCCAGCCCCGGCCCCCACGACGTGGCGCCGCTGTTCGATCACTTCATCGAGTTAATCGAAGACAGCAAGAAGTAACCGAAACACGGATTATTCACCGCAAAGGCGCAGAGGACGCGAAGAGGGTGGGTTGTAGGGGGCAGGCTGCTGTTGCTTAGCAGAATTTGGGGCCCTCTGGAGCGCATGTCGACATAGATACCTTTGCGCACTTTGCGCCTCTGCGGTGAGACTTTTTAGATTCAAGCCAGTCTGGAATAGAAATGCCAAAGCGTACCGACATTCAAAGCATCCTCATCATCGGCGCCGGGCCTATCGTTATCGGTCAGGCCTGCGAGTTCGACTATTCCGGCGCGCAGGCGTGCAAGGCGCTGCGTGAGGAGGGCTACCGCGTCATCCTGGTCAACTCCAATCCGGCCACCATCATGACCGACCCGGAGATGGCCGATGCCACCTACATCGAGCCCATCACCTGGGAGACGGTGGCCAAGATCATCGACAAGGAGAAACCGGACGCGATCCTACCTACCATGGGCGGTCAGACCGCGCTGAACTGTGCGCTGGATCTGGCCAAACACGGCGTGCTGGAGCAGCACGGGGTGGAGATGATCGGCGCCAGCCGCGAGGCGATCGACAAGGCCGAGGATCGCGACAAGTTCCACCAGGCGATGACCAAGATCGGCCTGGAGATGCCCAAGGCCGCCGTGGCCCACTCCATGGAGGAGGCGTGGCAGGTGCAGGCGCAGGTGGGCTTCCCCACCATTATCCGTCCCAGCTTTACCATGGGTGGCTCCGGCGGCGGTATCGCCTACAACAAGGAGGAGTTTGTCGAGATCTGCGAGCGCGGCCTCGACCTCTCGCCCACCAATGAGTTGCTGATCGAAGAGTCGATCCTCGGCTGGAAAGAGTTCGAAATGGAGGTGGTGCGCGACCGCAAGGACAACTGCATCATCATCTGCTCCATCGAGAACTTCGACCCGATGGGCGTACACACCGGCGACTCCATTACCGTCGCCCCGGCGCAGACTCTGACCGATAAGGAGTACCAGATCATGCGCGACGCCTCGCTGGCGGTGCTGCGCGAGATCGGCGTCGATACCGGCGGTTCCAATGTCCAATTCGCCATCAACCCCGACAACGGGCGCATGACCATCATCGAGATGAACCCGCGCGTCTCCCGCTCCTCGGCGCTCGCCTCCAAGGCGACCGGCTTCCCCATCGCCAAGGTGGCGGCCAAGCTGGCGGTGGGTTACACCCTGGATGAGCTGCAGAACGAGATCACCGGCGGTGCCACCCCGGCCTCGTTCGAGCCGAGTATCGACTATGTGGTGACCAAGATCCCGCGTTTCACCTTTGAGAAGTTCCCCAAGGCCAATTCCACCCTCACCACCCAGATGAAGTCGGTGGGCGAGGTGATGGCCATCGGTCGCAGCCAGCAGGAGTCGCTGCAGAAGGCGCTGCGTGGCCTGGAGACCGGGGTCGACGGCTTTGATGAGTTTATCGACCTGAGCGCTGAGACGGCGATCGAGACCCTGCGCCGGGAGCTGCGCCGTCCCAGCGCCGAGCGTATCTTCTATATCGCTGATGCCTTCCGCGCCGGCATGAGCATGCAGGAGGTGCACGAGATCACCCACATCGACCCGTGGTTCCTGGTGCAGATCGAGGAGCTGATGCAGCTCGAGGCGCAGACCCGCGAGCTGGGTGCCAAGGGGATGGACAAGGCTTTCCTGTTTAAGCTCAAGCGCAAGGGTTTCTCCGACCTGCGTCTGGCCAAGCTACTGGGGCTGCGCGAGGGCGAGATGCGCAAGCTGCGCCACGACTTTGGTGTACGTCCGGTCTACAAGCGGGTGGATACCTGCGCCGCAGAGTTTGCCACCTCCACCGCCTATATGTACTCCAGCTACGAGGAGGAGTGCGAGGCCAACCCCAGCGA
>JBNJGC010000160.1:0-5655 GCA_051747405.1 Pseudomonadota bacterium | reverse complement strand
CGGCGATGAGGCGGTGAGCGACGGCTACCGCAACTTCCTCGGCCTGTGCAGCCACGAGTATTTTCACAGCTGGAACGTCAAACGCATCAAGCCCGATGCATTCGTCCCCTACGACCTCTCGCAGGAGTCCCACACGCCACTACTCTGGGCGTTCGAGGGGATCACCTCCTACTACGACGATATCTCGCTGGTGCGCTGCGGCCTTATCAGCGAAGAGAGTTATCTGGAACTGCTGGGCCAGGGGATCACCCGCGTCATCCGCCACAACGGTCGCCACAAACAGACCGTCAGTGAGTCGAGCTTCGACACCTGGACCAAGTTCTACAAACAGGACGAAAACGCCCCCAATGCCATCGTCAGTTACTACAGCAAGGGCAGCCTGGTGGCGCTGGTGCTGGATCTGAAACTGCGCCAGCTGAGCGGCGGCGAGCACTCGCTGGACGACCTGATGCGCGCGCTGTGGCAGCGTTATGGCAAACCGCACACCGGTATCAGCCCGACCGAGATGGAGGCACTGATCAACGAGATCGCCGGTGAGGACCTCACACCAATGCTTGAGTCGGCACTGCGCACCACCGATGAGCTGCCGCTGGAGGAATTGCTGGCCGCCATCGGTATCGACTACCGCCTACGCCCGGCGGAGAGCAACAGCGACAAGGGCGGCAAACCGGGCAAGGCAACTGGAAGAAGCCCTCTCGCCCTCGGGGTACGCTACGGCAGCGACCCGCTGGGGGTAAAGCTGATGAACGTCTTCGATGGTGGTGCGGCACAACAGGCGGGACTCTCCGCTGGCGATGTGATCATCGCTGTGGATGGCCTACATACCACGCTGGATAACATAGAGAAGCTGTTGGCCAACCATCGTCATCAACAGAGCGTCACCCTGCACGCCTTCCGTCGCGACGAGTTGATGAGCTTCGATGTCCCGGTCATGGAGGCGCCACTGGATACCTGCTACCTGCGGCTTCGTGAGGAGTGCGATAACGGCACCCAACGCTTACGCGAGGCTTGGTTCGGAAAGGCTTAGCAATAACGAAAAAGTTTTTGCCACAGAGCTCACAGTGCACACAGAGGCTTAAACACTCCGTGACCTCTGTGCACTCTGTGGCTAAGAATCGTTAGAGGATCGGCCCCTCGGGCTCGGGCGGATAGGTGGACTCCGGTTCGTAGTTTTCGGCAAAGCCTTCGACACTGGCGGCGGCATCGTCGATTTCGCGAAAACGCGCAATGTGGAATAGCGCCTCCCCCTCATGTACCAACGGCAGGTTACTGCGGCCAACGATGATGCCGTTGTAGGGGGAGCGAATCTCCACATCCCGCTCGCCGAAGGGGTCGGCCACGATCCCCAACAGGGTATCCCTCTCCACCTGTGTGCCGAGACTGACCATAGCGCGCAGGATGCCGCTGTCCGGGGAGCGTACCCAACTGCTGGCGCGCGCCAGCACCGGTTTATAACCCCGCTTTTTCTTGCGCACCGCCGGCAACATATCCAGCGCACGCATCACCTGCACGATGCCGTGTACCCCGGCGCGGATCGCCACCTCATCGAACCGAAGCGCCTCCCCCGCTTCATAGAGCAGCATCGGGATCCCCTGCTCCATCGCCGCCTGGCGCAGCGAGCCGTCGCGGATATTGGCGTCGATCAGGACCGGGGTATTGAACGCCTCGGCCAGGCGAGCGGTCTCCTCATCCTCCAGGTTGGCGCGGATCTGCGGCAGGTTGCTGCGGTGGACCCCGGCGGTGTGGAGATCGATACCGTGACTGCACTGATCGACGATCTCCTCCATGAAGAGGTTAGCCACCCGCGAGGCGAGTGAGCCGCGCTCATGACCGGGAAAACTGCGGTTGAGATCGCGCCTGTCGGGGAGGTAGCGTGAGCGCTCGAGAAAACCGTGGACATTGACGATGGGAATGGCGATCAGAGTTCCCCGCAGCCGCTTGAGCACGGGCAGGCGCAGCAGACGGCGGATGATCTCGACGCCATTTAGCTCATCCCCGTGGATCGCAGCGGAGACAAACAGCCTCGGCCCGTCGCGTTTGCCGTTGACCACATGCACCGGCATCGCCAGCATGGTGTGGGTGTAGAGCTTGGCAATGGGCAGGTCGACCGTCTGGCGAGTGCCCGGTTCGACGGTAACACCATTCAGGGTGATCGGTTGCCCCATAGCTACCCCTTGCCGCGTGTGCGGGTACGGTTGGGCTTGGCGTTCTCCTCAATATATTTGACGATCAGCGTTGCCACATCTTTGTGCGTTGAGCTTTCAATCCCCTCCAACCCCGGCGAGGAGTTGACCTCCATCACCAGCGGGCCGTGGGAGGAGCGCAACAGGTCCACCCCGGCCACATTGAGCCCCATGGTCTTGGCCGCCTTTACCGCCGTGGCGCGCTCCTGTGGTGTAAGCTTGGTCAGGGAGGCGCTGCCGCCACGGTGCAGGTTAGAGCGAAACTCCCCCTCCTTGGCCTTGCGCTCCATGGCGGCCACCACCTTGTTGCCCACAACGAAGCAGCGCACGTCACTGCCGCCGGCCTCTTTGATGAACTCCTGTACCAGGAAGTTCGCCCCCAGCTCCCGAAAGGCGTCGATCACACTCTCCGCCGCCTTGAAGGTCTCGGCCAGCACCACGCCCTTGCCCTGTGTCCCCTCAAGCAGTTTAACCACCAGCGGTGCGCCACCAACCAGATCGATAAGGTCCCGGGTATTCTCCACATGGTGGGCAAAGCTGGTCAGCGGCAACCCGACCCCTTTGCGCGAGAGCAGCTGCAGTGAGCGCAGCTTGTCACGGGAACGACCGATGGCCACCGATTCGTTGAGCGGAAAAGTCCCCATCATCTCGAACTGTCGCAAAACGGCCAGGCCGTAGGCGGTAATGGAGGCCCCGATGCGCGGGATCACCGCGTCGAAGTAGCCCAGACGTTCTCCCCGATAGCTGATCCCCGGCTTGGCTGTGGCGATGTCCATGTAGCATTTGAGGGTGTCCAGCACGCGAACCTCATGGCCTGACGCTTCCGCCGCTTCAATCAGGCGGCGTGTGGAGTAGAGATTTTTATTGCGTGAAAGTATCGCGATCTTCATGGTTTCCTCTGCTTGGTTTCAAGGGGTTTGTCACCGACCAGATAGGAGCGCGCGGGGTCGACCAGGTAGTTGCCGCGGATAGCTGTTCTGCCAAGCAGCATGCGAAACCGCATCGTGTCGCGCTTGGTCAGGGTCATCTCGATATCCCAACACTTCTCGCCGAGTTTCAGTGGCGTACGGATCACTAGCCGCCTCTCCCGGTGACCACCGGAGTCGGTCACCGCGCGCCTATCCACCACTTCGGCGATGCACTCCCGCTCAATATCCTGGCGACGCTGCAGCGGATGGATGCGGAAACGCACCATCATCACACCCCGCTCATGAAAGGTATCGAGGCTAAAGGCGTGCAACGCCGAGGTTCGCGCTCCGGTATCGACCTTGGCCTTGATATGATCAAGTCCCAGCTCAGGGAGGCTGACCCACTCTCGCCAGCCGAGCGCTGGGAGTGGCGGCTTGGTTTTTTGACTCATTGTCGGGCCCTATCGTGGCATCGAAGCACCCCACGGCAGCGTAATGCTGCCGCCGAGACTCCCACACTATACACCGACAGCGGCGCAGTGCGTACAGGCTGGATGTAGGAAACCGTTGGGTTGGTAGAGTGGAGAGACTCTCGCGCCACTGCCGGCGCACGGCGGGCATAAGCGGTCGTCCCACTTTGCTTTGAGGGTGAGAGTGCACCGGGAGAGGCGCCCACACGAGGCGTCCGCCCCTCCCGGCTGAATGGGTGGTTCGGTGGTCAGGCCGGCTGGGCGATCGCCTCACTGGCCATGGGGAAGAACTGCTCGCTCTCTTTGTGGATACGATCGAGGATCATATCGAAGATGCTGTGGGTTTCGCGGATAAACTCCTCATTTCCCTGAACCTTTGCCCCCTTCTTACACCACTGCCGCTCGTAGCGGGCAAAGATCCGCTGCAGCTCGCGCGAGTTCTCCAGAAAGCGACCGGTGACGTTGTTGACCTCGCTATCGCCGTGGGACAACAGTGTGGCATAGAGACTGTTGGACTCCAGCGTAAGGTGGGCCTTAACACTGCCGGTGAAACGCTGGAACAGCTCCCTGGCGATGGCTGTATCACAAACCGAGGTGTCGTTGAGCAGCACCCGTAATACGCGGCACAGCTCGGCAATCTCGCGGTTTTGTTGTTGCAGCTCTTTCAGTGCTTCCATCTATTCCCCCTTTTCAATTGACGTTGCGTTGACAGAAACCTCTCCTCGTCCACAGACGAGTTATTTTTTCACACCTTTTACAGGGTTATATAGACCCTATTCGGGCAATGGGCAAGGCAATAGAGGGCGATTGGGTTATACTCACGCCCACACCCACATCGACCCCAAAATCCGCATTATGACCGCAGAAAACCTGCTTATCCTTACCCCCCGCTCATTCACCACACTCCCCGCGGACCCGGAGGCGCTACGGGAGAGGCTTCGGGCAGACGGTTTCATCGGTGCCCCGCTGGACGACGGCAGCTACCGACCCGGAGAGGCCTTTATCTCACTGATCACTTTTTTAGGCTGCTCGCCGGTGATCTCCCTGGGGGAGCCGGGCAAAACCGGCGAGGAGTTTTGCAAGATCGCGCTGGAGGGGCCGCACGCGGAGCCGAGATTTCTCGCTGGTGATAACCTCAAGGTTCCGCGCTGTCCGGGTTGCGGCCACCGCTTCGAAGCGTGGCAGGCGTTGGTGGAGGCGTGGCGGCGGGAGCCGGAGGGTGGATTCGACTGCCCCGAGTGCGGCAGGGGCTTGAGCGCAACGCAGCTGCGCTGGCGCAAGTGTGCCGGCTTCGGTCGCTACTTCATCAAGGTGTGGGGGGTATTCGAAAGCGAGGCGGTGCCCAGCCCTAACCTGCTCTCGACGCTAGAGCGGCAGACCGGAGACCCTTGGCTGCACTTCTATGTGAGACACCTCGGTTGAGCTCAAAGCCGCTGCTCGACGATGTGGGCAATCTCCTCGTCAGTGAGCACCACTGGATTGGTCTTCATACTGTTGCCGCGGGCATTGGCCACGATGGTCGGGACCGCCGCCGTATCGATACCGTATTCGGAGAGCCGCGGCATCGACAGCTCCACAGTCCAGCGCTCAAGCACTGACACCAGTGCCTCTGTAGCCGCCGCCTCAGACAAACCCCAATCACCGCTTAGCAGCCGACCGACCCGGGCGTACTTCACCAGCGCGGGACTCTGCGGCTGGCGCTGGCGCAGCGCCTCGATATTGACTCGCGTCGCCGCCGCCACGGTCGTGCCACACGCCACACCGTGGGGCAGAGGAAAGAGTGATCCGAGCGGTTGGGCCAGACCATGAACCGACCCCAAACCCACCTGCGCCAGCGTGATCCCGGAGAGCAGCGCCGCATAGGCCATGGCCGCCCTCCCCTGCGCCGCTTCGCCGCTCTGGCCGCCGCGGCAGGCGTCCATGAAGCCTCCGGCTACCGCCTCCAGACCACTCCAGGCCAGGGCGTCGGTAAAGGGGTTGGCGCGCAGCGAGACGTAGGACTCGAGCAGTTGGGTGAAGGCGTCCATGCCCTGGGCGGCGATCAGGTGGTGCGGACACTCCTCCAGCAGCAGCGGGTCGACCAGCGCCACGCGG
>JBNJGC010000159.1:0-5656 GCA_051747405.1 Pseudomonadota bacterium | reverse complement strand
GAGGGAGTGGCGCAATCCATCTCCGCTACAGCGGTGGTCAGAGCCGGGCTCTCTTTTTGGGTGTTGGAACTGGCACAAGGCCGATCACGTTCTATACTTGAGTTAATTGATAGGTTAATGAGGCGGACCGGAGGTGAGTACCATGACCACTGAACACGAAACCCGATATAGCCTGCCCGAAGAGCGTCAGCGGCCATGGAGCGAGTCGTTGGCCGAGCGCATGGCCAGGGAGCAGGGGCTGGGGCAATTGACCCCGGCCCACTGGCAGGTGATCCGCACCCTGCGCGAACACTTTATCCAGTACGGGGCACTCCCGCCGATGCGCGTGGCCTGTGATATCAATCGCCTCGAGCCGCACTGTTTCGACAAACTGTTTCGTAGCCCGGAAGAGGCGTGGCGTATCGCCGGTCTGCCCGATCCCGGTGAGGAGGCCCGTGGCTACACCTACCCCGGCGATATGGTGCAGCACTAGGTCGCCGTGCGGGGCGTGGGTGGCGCTATTCGTCCGGATTGATCTCCCTGCCCCGTGCGGCGATACCGCGTACCTGACTCACCGGGAAGCGCTTCTCGTTGATGTCGGTCTTGTCCTGCGCCGCCCGCACCAGGTCGACCCCCAGCTGATCGGCGATGCGGATGAGGAAGATTTGGATATCGGCCAGCTCCAACCGCACCTCTTCCAGCTTCTCCGGGGGCAGGGTGTGGCTCTGCTCCTCGCTGAGCCACTGAAAGTGTTCCACCAACTCGGCGGCCTCGGCGATAAGCGCCATGGAGAGGTTTTTGGGCGAGTGGAACTGCTCCCAGTCGCGCTCGCGGGCGAAGCTCCGCAGACGCCGTCGCAGCTGCTCCAGTGAATCACTCATGGTTCATCCTCCGTGCACTGTTGGTCGGGTAGGGTGAAGTGGAAGCGTGCCCCTCTGCCCGGCTCGGCCTCGGCCCAGATCCGACCGCCGTGGCGGTGGATAATGCGTTGGACTGTCGCCAGGCCGATGCCGGTGCCCTCAAATTCATCGCTGTTGTGCAGGCGCTGGAAGGCGCCGAAGAGCTTGTCGGCAAACGCCATATCGAATCCTACCCCATTATCCGAGACGGTGTAGTGTAGCTGGCCGCCTCGCCGCTGACCGCTGACCCGGATGGTGGGTGTCGCCTCACGGGCGCTGAACTTGAGGGCGTTGCCCAGCAGGTTTTGAAGTACCAGGGCGAGCAGCTTGCGATCGGCGCAGACACTCGGTAGCGGCTCGAGTTGGAACTGCAAAGGCCCCTGCGCCTCCCCCTCGCGCAGCTCGCCCATCACCTGTTCGGCCAGTGCGGTCATATCCACCGTTTCGAGGCGCATCTCCTTGCGGTTGATACGGGAGAGTACCAGCAGGTCGTCGATCAGGGCGCTCATGCGGTTGCTGGCGCGCATCACCCGCTCCAGATAGTCCTGGCCGCTGGCGTCGAGCTTGTCGTGGTATTTGCTGGCGATGATCTTGCTAAAGCCGTGGATACTGCGCAGCGGCGCGCGCAGATCGTGGGAGACCGAATAGCTGAACGCCTCCAGCTCACGGTTGAGTGCGCTCAGCTCCGCTGTACGCGCCTCGACCCGCTGCTCAAGTTCGTCGCGGTAGCGGGAGAGCTCCTGCTCGGCCTGTTTGCGCCGGGTGATGTCGATGAAGGTGAGCACAGCGCCGAGGCGTTGTCCCTGATCGTGGATCGGCGAGAGCCAGTATTCGGCGTAGATGGCGCTGCCGTCGCGACAGATAAAGGAGCTCTCGGCGCAGTGGACCGACTCACCGTTGTTGAAAGCCCGTTCCGGGAGGTGTGCAGCCTCGCTCTGCTCACCCCAAAGGAGTGTCGTGAGGGGGCGTTCGAGGAGCTCTTCGGCCCTGGTGTAACCCAGGGCCCGGATCCCGGCGGGGTTGGCGAAGGTGCAGCAGGCCTTTTCGTCGAAGCCGATAATCCCCTCCGCAGTGGACTCCAGCAGAAGGCGGATCCGCGCCTCGGCGCGAATGAGACACGCCTCGTTCTGGTGTTTCTGCCGCGCCTCTTCGTCGATGGTGTCGAGCATCAGGTTGAAGGTGCTGGCCAACTCGCCGATCTCATCCTGGCGCTGGTGCTGAACCCGCTGGCCGCGCCCCCCGGCGCGGATGGTAGAGGCGACGCGCAGCAGATCATTCAACCCCGCGATCATGCCCCGTGAGAGCAGAATAGCGAAGAGGATACCGATGAGGATCGCGCCGACGGTGTAGATCAGCCCATCGTGGGTCACCTGCTGGAGCTGGCTGAGTAGTACGCTCTCCTCGAGGCCGATGCGTGCCCAGCCGACCTGCTCCACGCCGGTGAACACCGGCACCGCCACATCCACCAGCGCGGGGCTGTCCACCAGGACGGTGAAGGCCGGCGGTGCCTGGAGCAGCTTGCGGCTTACCTCATCGCTGACGTAGAGTCCCAGCCGCGTCTCATCCACATGACCGAGAACCCGTCCGTTGGTGTCGAGGATCATGGCGTACTCCAGCTGCGGATAGCCCTTTTGGGCAAAAACCACCTCCTGCAGGCCGGAGACGTCGCTGGCGAGCACCCAGGAGACGCTGTTGGCGGCCAGGGTCTGAGCCAGGGCGCGGGCCTCGTCGAGGCTCTGTTGGTGGAGAAAGTCGTGTTGGCGGTTGACCAGGTCGAAGACGAAGATGGTCATCAGCACCGCATGCACCAGAGCGATACCGATGACCAGCTGGCGCCGGATGGAGCCGCGGAGCCAGTTGCGCAGCGATCTGAGCAGCGCCATCACAGCCCCTCCAATGGCCGCACCTCACGGCTGAAGGTGGTGAGAAAGCGCCGTACCGGCTGGTAGGTGTCGTTATCGGCGGGACCGAAGCCGGTGATCGCCATACGCTCAAGCAGCTGTTTACCCCGCGGTCTTTGGTGTAGCGAGAAAAGCACCTGCGCCACCGCGTAGCGGTGTGCGGCGGGGACACGCTCGTGGGCCATGACGCTGTTGTTGGGCAGCGGCTCGGTGACGCGGAACACCTTCAGCTCCCGCTCCAGTTCGGGCCGCTCGCTGCTCAGCGCCTGCCAGGGCGGCGGCCAGGTGGCGGCGGCGGCGACATTACCCAGGTAGACGTTCATGATCGACGACTCCTGGGAGCCGACATAGACCGGCTCATACTCCGCGCCGGGGAGCAGGCCCTGCTGTTGTAGGTAGCGCTGCGGCAGCATGGTCGCGGCCAGTGCGGTGGGGGCGGGGAAAGCGATGCGTTTGTCCTGCAGCGCCTCTACGCTGTCGATACCGCTGTCGCGCCGGACCAGGATGATGCCGCGAAAGCGATCGTCATCGGCCATCTTGCCAATCACATGGTAGCCGTAGCGCAGCGCCTTGACCGTCTGGTAGGGGTTGGGGATGGCGAAGTCGAAGCGCTCCTCGGCCAGCTTCTCGTTGTAGGTGGCGTAGTTGCGGGAGGCCTCGACCACGAACTCCACCCCCTCCACCTGCTCGTTGAGCAGCTGCATCAACGGCTGAAAAAGCTCGTGCAAACGCACCGGGTTGTGCAGCGGGTGTACGCCTACCACATAGCGGTGGTTCTGTTCTGGGGGCGTTTCGCTGTAGCCCACCTCATAGCCGTTGCCCTGATGGCGGTCACAGCCAGCGAGCAGCAGCGCCGGGAGCAGAACCAGAGATGTGAGCAGGCGGCAGGGCATGGGGTGTTAACGCTGGATCCCGACGCTACCCTCCCAGTTGAGCGGTAGCGGTTCGGCGTCGGGAAGCTGCATCTGACCCTCGAAGCGCACCGGGATCGTGTCGCGGCTGCGCAGGGTGTCGAGCAGGGAGCCCAGCTCGCCGTAGCCGAGGCTCAGGCCGACGTTGAAGCGCCCGCTGCTGCCCGGCTCCAGCGACAGGGCGTCCAGGCTCTGACCCCGGGCCACGGTGGTATCGGCGAGGCTGAGGCCGTAGTCGATGCCGTCGAGGCGGAGGGGGAAGCTGTTGTCGTTATGCAGGGTGAGCGCCAGCACCAGATCCAGCCCGGAGAGGCCCAGGCGCGCCACTTCGACCTGTTCGACGCGGATGCGGGGTAGTGAGGGCAGGGTGAGGGTGCCGCTTTTGCTGTAGGGGAGGCGGAAAAGGCCGAAGTCGAGCTTGCCCTGTAGGGAGTAGGGGATGGTTTCGCGCTGCATCACCTCCTTGAGACCGCCGGAGAGCTCGCGGTAGTTGAGGGTGAGGGGCAGGCTTACATCGCTGCTGCCGTTGGCGGCGACCTTCATCTGGGTTTTACTCTCGCCGGCGAGCAGCGACTGATCGTCCACCGAGAGGCGGTAGCTGAGCCCCTTGAGCGAGAGCCCCACCGGGTTGGGGTTATCCACCCCGAGGGTAAAGTCCAGTTGCATGTCGCTCAGCGAGACGGCGGCCACGCGCATTGCCCGCACCGTGACCTCGGGCTCCTTGACCACCTCCTGGAGGGTGGCGCAGGCAGTGAGGGCCAGGCCCAGTAGCGCCAGGGTGGCAGGACGCAGCAGGTGTGTGATCAGGGTTTTCATGGTGCACGGCTCCATCGGCTGGCAGGATCGCTTCCCGCGTGGTGGGGATCACCCCATTGTTATGGGGTCTATTAGAGTGCTTCTGGGCGTCGGGTGCAAGGGGTAGAAAAAAGGCCCCGCCATCCTGTGGCAGAGCAGGCAAATACCGCCTGGCCCGCGTCAGCGGGGCCAACCTTGGAGGGATAGGCGGTGCAAACAACCGGTCTGCGGTGATACCGCGGGCCGGGGCGCTTCCGCGCCGCCTCCGTCATCGCAAGGATTGGGCCATGTTTCCAGCTGTTTGATTTGTCGAACAAAACCCCTGGCAGTGAGATTAAGCAGGCGCCGCGCACCGGCATATGCCACAGTCGTAAGTGGCATATGCCACACCCCTGTGGGACGGCTTACGCCGAGGTGTCGAGCTGGGCAAGCCGCCTTTTCAGTAGCTCGGGAAAGCGCTTGTACCAGGTGGCGTTGAGCGGTGAGGGGTGGGGTAGCGGATAGAGCTTGACCGCTCTGCCGTGGCCCCGGGCGTCGCGGATCTCCACCTCGGTGAACGATTCGAAGCGGTCCTCCCGTGCCCAGAACGTCTCCAGCTGCTGTTTCACCTCGCGCTCGCGGTTGATGGCGAACCAGAGGAAGGCCTCACGCCCCAGGGTGATGATCGCCTCGCCGTTCCAGTCGTTGAGCAGCAGGTCGGCCACCAGGGGCTGAAACTGCTTTTTTACCTTCATCGACCAGGCTTTGTTGCCCAGCGGTTTGTAGGGGACGGTGTTGGCCCAGAAAAAGTCTCTGCCCACCGCCACCGAGGCGTCGAAGTCGGGTAGGGGCCGGTGGTGGCGGTGCTCATAGATGGCGCGGCGCACCTTCTGGCCACCGGCGCCGATGAAGGGCATCTGGTGTTGTACCTCGTCACGCCCCGGGTCGCGACCGAAAAAGGCGATGGGGGCGTCGGCGGCGCCCATGCCGATCACCGGCTCGCGCCAGTCGCGTTGGAAGTTCTGGTAGACCTCCCGGTCGATCCCCGGCAGCGTCTCGGCCAGGGTGCGGAGTGCTTCTCGGCGTTGCTTTGGGTTCATGCTGTTCGGTTATCTCTGTCTGGTTGGGGCTCGGGCAGCCGCTCCACTGTGACCGGCTGTTCGAGCAGGCGGGAGAAGAGCGCCGACTGTGC
>JBNJGC010000158.1:0-5708 GCA_051747405.1 Pseudomonadota bacterium | reverse complement strand
CTCGATATCGAACACATTAACATCGAATCGAGACAGGTGCCCCACAGGGACTCTCTGGAGCGGTTTTTTAAGGTGATGGATGAGCCGACGAGCTACCCGGTGCTGATCCACTGCTATCACGGTGTGGGAAGGACGGAGCTCTACACCGCGCTGTACCGCATTGAGTACGAAGGTACGCCTAACAGCGAGGCGAGGGATGGGACACGCCTGGTGGTGCAAAACGCCCTCTATGAGAGCTCCTTTGCCGATGGCAAGCCGAAAGGGGATTTTCTGATGAACTACAAGCCGCGCAGCATGGGTGAGCAGAGCACCTTTAGTGAGATGCAGCGCTGATCGCAAAGACAGAGGCGCCAGACAGCCGTGCAGAGCAAAGCCATCACCTTCGCCAGGCATCGTTATCGCCGCACGCGCCCCCGGACGGGGCAGCCTGGCCTACGAACTGTCGTCAATGTCAGCGCTATGAGGTGACCCTCAGCGCTTGTTGTGTGGCCATCAACCCAGCAGGTGGTCGTAGATGCGAAAGCCGGCCAGGTAGGTGCCGATTGAGGAGCCGAAGCCGGCCAGGAAGAAGACCAGCAGGGTGCGTGAGACCCGGTTGCGCCACCAGCCGCGCAGAGAGGTGACATCGGAGCGCAGGGTGTTGAAGTCGGCGACACGGGGTTTGCGCAGCCACACCTCCACGGCGCCGGCGACCATGCTGGCGCCGATCATGGGGTTGAGCGAGGTCCAGGGGGCGGCGAAGAAGGCGGCGAGTACGGTCACCGGGTGGGCGCCGGCGATGACGGTGCCCAGGGCCGAGAGGCCGCCGTTGATGAGGATCCATTCCCACACCATGACCCCACCCAGTTCGGGACTGCGGGAGAAACCGACGGCGAAGCCGGTGAGGATAACCGCCACCACCAGCCAGGGAATGAGGCGGGGCCAGCGCGCCTTGGGCGGCAGGGTTTCGAGCTCACGGAGGGTCTGCTGCGGGTTGTCGCACCCCTCGCCTTCGCTCAGATAGCGCTCTATCCCCTTCATGTGGCCGGCGCCTACGACCACCAGCACACGGCGATAGTCGGTCTCGGCGCTCTCTTGGCACAGCCTGGCGGTCATAAAGCGATCGCGCTCGTCGATGAGCGGTGTGGACAGGGTGGTGGAGCGTTCGGCGAACTCGGCGAAGGTGGTCTCCAGGATATCTCCCTCCTTGAGCCGCTCGATCTCCGCCTCATCCACCTCCTCCCGAGAGAGGACACTGGCGAGCAGTCCGCCGAGCAGGCTGAAGCGCTCACGGCGGGAGGCGTTGGCGTAGGTGCGTTTGAGGGTGGTGCCGATATCGCGATCGATCAGTAGGACCGGGATGTGGTGGGCCAGGGCGCGCTCGATGGCGGTACGCATCTCCGCCCCCGGCTCGATGCCGAACTGCTCGGCGAGGCGCTGTTGGTAGGCCCCCAGGGCCAGGGAGGCGGCGAGCATCCCCGCCTTGCCCCCACGGATGAGCTGGAAGAGGTCCGTCTCACCCCAGACATCGGGGCGAGTCAGGGCCGCATGGCGGTGGGGACAGAGCTCGACGGCAACGGCGTCGTAGCCGCCCTGGTCGAGCTCCAGCCGGACCGCGTCGGCGCTGGCGCGGGAGACGTGGGCGGTGCCGAGTAGGGTGTACTCGACGCCGTCGTGGCGGAGGGTGCGGATCGGTTCCTGGTGCAGGGGCTCGCTCATGGGGGTCCGTTCGGTCTATGTGGAGGGGGCAATTATGGGTAAGTGGCGCTGAGGAGACAAGCCGCGAGGGAGCGCGGGGCTTTTGCAAGACTGCCGTGCTCCGGATGTGAGGGGGGTATACGCCCCCTTGGGAGAGGGGGCTGTCAAGCTCGAATTTGTCGTAAAGATTCCCTATCCTTGAGGCTCTTGTTAGCAATCCCGTAAGGAGTACCTCGTGGAAGAGTTGCTGGGTAAGGAGTTCGACGTTTCGTCGCTGCTGGAGCAGGGCTCCAGTCTGCTGCTGGGTTATGCGCCCAAGGTACTGCTGGCGCTGGTTACGCTGCTGGTGGGCTTTTGGTTGATCAACCGCTTTGTCAAAGTGCTCGACCGCAAGCTTAGCGACAAAGATCCAACCCTGGGCAAGTTCCTCGCCGGCTTCGTCGGCATGGGATTGAAGATCCTGCTGCTTATCTCCGCCGCTTCGATGGTCGGCATCGCCACCACCTCTTTTATCGCTGTGCTCGGTGCCGCCGGTTTGGCGGTGGGGCTGGCGCTGCAGGGCAGCCTGTCCAACTTTGCCGGTGGGGTGCTGATTCTCATCTTTAAGCCGTTCAAGGTGGGGGATGTGATCGAGGCGCAGGGCTACCTGGGCTCGGTGGTGGAGATCCAGATCCTCTACACGATCGTGAACACCTTCGATAATCGCCGCATCGTCATCCCCAACGGTACGCTTGCCAACTCCAGCCTGACCAATCTGAGCGCCTACGAGACGCGCCGCTGTGACATGACCTTCGGTATCGGCTATGGCGACGATATCGACCAGGCCAAGGCGATCTGTCGGCGCCTCATCGAGCAGGACGAACGTGCCCTGAGCGAGCCGGAGCCGATGATCGTCGTCGGTGCGCTGGGGGAGAGCTCGGTGGATCTGACGGTGCGCGCCTGGACCAAGGCGGCGGATCTGTGGCCGTTCTATTGGGACATGCAGGAGCGGGTGAAGAAGGCGTTCGATGCCGAAGGGGTCTCTATCCCATTCCCGCAGCGGGATGTGCATGTGGTTAAGGAGGGTATCGACTGAAGCGGCTGCGGCGATCTTCGGGGCCATGGATATCGCCGGGTGTAATTCCCGAGATAAACACTTGCTTACTGTCTATGCTGCGCCCCTGCGCTGTTTGACGGCCCCGGCGCGAGGGCGTGCCGGTTCGGCTTTGCATTTGCCGCGAAGAAGTGACATTTTCCCCTATACATTGCGCTACAATGGCGCTTTGGTAGGTGGGCAGTTGTAAGGAGAGGATTATGAGTAACGATCAATTGATCGACTGGAGCACGGAGCTTGAGATGGGGATCCACGAGATCGACGAGCAGCACCGCATGCTGGTCGACATCCTCAATGAGTTCTACGAGGCGATTCAGCAGCACAAGGGTACCGCCGTGGCCGAAGGGATCCTGGAGCGGCTTGCCGACTACACCCGCATCCACTTTGCGGTGGAAGAGAGCATGATGCGCCTGCTCGACTACCCCGACTACCAGGAGCACAAGCGGCTGCACGATGAGCTTATCGAAACACTCAAGGATCTGACGGTGAAGTTCGCCTCGGGCAAGCGTTCGGTCAACTTCGAGTTGATCCACTTTCTCAAGCTGTGGCTTACCAAGCACATCCAGGAGAGCGACATGGACTATACCGCCTACTTCCTCTCCCGCGGCGTGGTGGCGCAGCCCAACCACTCACTTGAGCAGGGTAATAAGGGCGAGGGTTTCTCCATCAAAAACATGTGGTCCAAACTCTGGCGCGAGTGAGTGGCCGCAGGATGTTTTATCGGTGGTGGTGGTTATCCCTGCTGCTGTTGCCGCTGCTCGCTACGGCGCGTCCCCTGTTTGATGTCCACCTCCACTACCGGGCGCAGGATGCCGAGCTGCTGAGCCCGCCGGCGATGCTGGAGATGTTCGATGCACTGGCGATCGAGCGGGCCGTGATCATCGGCCATCCGCCGCAACTGGCCGAGAGGCTCCACCGCCTCGCCCCTGCACGTATTCTCCCCTTTCTCAGTGTCTACCGCAGCCCCGGCGATAAACATCGCTGGATGCACGACAAGCAGCTCCCCGCCTGGGTCGCGCAGCAGCTGGAGGCCGGCCCATGGCGGGGCATCGGGGAGCTGCACATCTTCGCCTCGGATCGGCACAGCCCGGTTTTTCGGCGCCTGATCGAGTTGGCCGGCGAGCACGATCTGCCGCTGATGATCCACGGCGATCCGGCGGTCATCGACACCCTCTACCACCACGCCCCGCAGCAGCCGGTGATCTGGGCGCACGCCGGCACCTACCCGCATCCGGCCCTGCTGCACGACTACCTTGAGCGTTATCCCGCCCTGTCGGTCGACCTGTCGGTGCGCAGTGGCAGAGTCGCCCCGGAGGGGGAGCTCGGCGAGGCCTGGCTGGAGCTGTTTTTGCGACACCCGGAGCGTTTTCTCATCGGCGTGGATACCTTCAGCCGGCAGCGTTGGCGCCACTTCCCCGAGCTGACCGAGGCGACCCGGCAGTGGCTCTCGCAGCTGCCGCCGAGCGTGGCCGATGCGCTCGCCCACGGCAATGCGCGGCGGCTGTTTGGTACTGGCGATTAGGGCGGTTTAACCGACCAGGGCGTTGGTGAGTCTGCGGTGGGTGCGCTCTACGGCGCGACGCTCGTTGCGGTCGTTCCAGCGCTGGCCGATGAGTTTGCGCATCAGCCCTTCTGTGGTGCGCACCAGAAGCAGGTTGTTGAGCATGCGTGCGGTGTTGGCCGGGGTGCGCGGGAAGGCGCGCAGTGCCATGGAGTAGCCGATCTCCTCGTAGACGATGTAGTGCCAGTAGCCCGGCGGAATGTAGAGCACATCGCCGTGGTTCAGCTCCGCCACCTCACCCTCCAACTGCTTGAGGGCCGGGTATCGGTCGTAGTCGGGATTGTCGTAGTCCACACCGAACAGGCTGCTGAAGGAGAAGGGGACATGGTACATGTAGCGGGTCTGCTCCGGCGGGAAGAGCAGCACCCTTTTTTTGCCGCCGAAGTGGCAGAGCAGGATATCGGACCAGTCGATATCGAAGTGCATCTGTACCTTTGCCCCGCGTCCGCCCATGAATAGCACCGGCAATTTTTTAAACAGCTTGAGCCCGATCTCGGGAAAGTGAAAATCCTCCGCCAACTCCGGCGCTTCACTGAGCAGGTTGAAGAAGAACAGGCGCAGGTCGTTCTCTCCCGCCTCGAGCCGGTCAAGGTAGTCGCTCAGCGGCATCTCGGTGGCGGCGGCGTGCTGATGTTTATGATCGGTGGCCGGTTTGCTGTCGTAGAGCGGGACCACCCTATTGCCCGCCACCTGCCGAAAATAGGCTGCCGACCAGCGCTGCCGTGCCGGCCAGTCGCGGGTCAGCCCTTCGAGTACGACCGGTTTGGCCGGCGCCTTGAACTCACGCACAAAGGTGGCGCTGTCGAGGGTGTCGAGGCGGGGTGTGGGGCGTGTGTTGAGCATAACGGAGGTGCTTTGATAATAACCCATTAAACAGTGTGACTATTTTACCCTATTTTCCCCCCGCCTCGCCAGCACCGGGCAGCCCCATGCAGGGCAACCGCATACTTTGTCACTGCTGGTGTAAGCCCTTGATTTACGGTCGTCTGCCGCAAGGACGCGGCAGTCGAGCCTCCAGGGAGGGATTCACGGCGTACCGTAAATCAAGGGCTTACACTAGCTGTACGCAGGGTGTTATGTAAGCATGCGCTCACCCTGCAACCCCATGCCTTTGCACGGCGGGTGTGAAGCGCCTGCGCGTGCCGTCACCGTGGTGAGGACGCATTCGGCAAAACAGCCGAAGCGAGCCGCCCGCAGAGCGTCCCCGGAGGCGGGGCTGGGCAGGGGAGTAAGAGTGCGGTAGCGTTGGTTTGGGTTGTGTAGGGCAACCACATCGTAAGCCAGTGAGGAGTCGGTGTCATGGCGGGGCAAAAGGATAAGCGAAGGGTCAAGTTCTCCATCCGGATCACGGTGGTGGGGATGTTCCTTGTGGTGACG
>JBNJGC010000157.1:0-5726 GCA_051747405.1 Pseudomonadota bacterium | reverse complement strand
CGGACTGTCGATGAACGGCCCCCTGGCCGCCGGCATCCCCGGCGAGCCGGCGGCGCTGGCCCACATCAGCGAAAACTACGGTCGTCTGCCGCTCTCGCGCAGCCTGGCACCGGCGATCCGCCTGGCGCGGGAAGGCTTTGCGGTGACCGAGCACTACCGGCGCATGGCCGGCTTTCGCCTCGAGATCTTGCGCCGCCACCCCGAGGCGGCGGCACTCTTCCTCCACCGGGGCGAGGTCCCGCCGCTGGGTCACACCATCAAACAGCCCGGCCTGGCACGCACCCTTGAGGCGCTGGCCGAGCACGGTGCCGACGGCTTTTATCGCGGTGAGGTGGCCGCAGAGCTGATCGAGGCGGTCAAGGCTCAGGGTGGGATCTGGCAGCAGCGGGATCTGAGCCAATACCGGGTGATCGAGCGCGAACCGATCCGCAGCCACTACCGCGGCCTTAGTCTCACCGCCGCAGCGCCCCCCTCCTCCGGCGGTGTGGCACTGGCGACCATGCTCAATATCCTCGAGCGCTACCCGCTGGCGAAGCTCGATAGCGTACAACGCACTCACCTTATCGTCGAAGCGATGCGCCGTGCCTACCGCGATCGGGCCGAGTACCTGGGCGACACCGACTTTGTCGACGTGCCCATCGAGCGCCTTATCAGCCCCGACTACGCCGCCGGCCTGGCCGCCTCCATCCGCCTGGACCGTGCCACCGCCAGCAGCGAACTGCCCCCGGCTACCAGTGAAATTAGCGGCAACCACACCACCCACTTCTCCATCCTCGACGATGAGGGTAACTACGTCTCCGCCACCCTCAGCATCAACTACCCCTTCGGTTCGGGCTTCGTCGCCGGCAACACGGGCGTACTGCTCAACGACGAGATGGACGACTTCTCCGCCAAACCGGGCGTTGCCAACGCCTACGGTCTGGTCGGTGCCGAGGCCAACGCCATCGCCCCCGGCAAGCGCATGCTCTCAAGCATGTCACCCAGCTTCGTCCACGGCCCGGACGGTGTCGCCATCCTCGGCACACCCGGCGGCAGCCGCATCATCACCATGGTGCTGCTCGGCATCCTTGAGTTCACCGCAGGCGAGGGGCCCGAGGCGTGGGTCTCACGCCCGCGCTTCCACCACCAGTACCTGCCCGATACCCTGTTCTACGAAGCCGACGCCCTCAGCGTCGAAGAGGCATCCGAGCTGGAGACGCTGGGCCACCGTCTACAGCGTGCAGAGCGCCGCTGGGGCAACATGCAGGCGGTGTTGTGGGATAAGCGAAAAAACCGCGTTGAGGCCGCCAGCGACCCGCGGGTCGAGGGGCAGGCAACTGTCATACCGAACCATGCTACGGGGGAAAAATGAGCCACTACGACATCTTCAACGGCGATGCCGATGGTCTCTGTGCACTGCAACAGCTGCGCCTGGAGCACCCCATCGACGATGCCACCCTGATCACCGGGGTCAAGCGCGATATCGCCCTGCTAGAGCGGGTCGAAGCGCATGCCGGGGATACGCTGACGGTATTGGACATCTCGCTGGACAAGAACCGCGCGGCGCTGGAGCAGCTACTGGCCGCCGGGGCATCTATCGACTACATCGATCACCACTACGCCGGCACCCTCCCCCAGCACGAGCGGCTGACGACCCTTATCGACCCCTCCCCCGAGACCTGCACCAGCCTGCTGGTCAATGACCGGCTGGCCGGCACACAGCGAGCCTGGGCCGTGGCCGGCGCCTTCGGCGACAACTTCTACGACGCTGCACGGCGTGCCGCCGAGCCACTGGCTCTGCGTCAATCGCAGCTTGATGCACTATGCGATCTCGGCACCTACCTCAACTACAACGGCTACGGCAACGACATCGCCGATCTCTTCTACCATCCGCGCGAGTTGGCTCTGAGTCTACGCCCCTATGCCGATCCCTTTGACTTCATCGCCAATGAACCCGCCTATCGGACCCTGAGCCAGGGCTATGCCGATGATATGGCCAAGGCCGAGGCGCTGAACCCTGAGCTGGCGCAGCCGGGGCACGCCGTCTTCATCATGCCAGACGCCCCCTGGAGTCGCCGTGTAAGCGGTGTCTACGGCAACCTGCTGGCCCGCCACCACCCCCAGCGAGCCCACGCCATCCTCACGGCGCTGGACGATGGCGATTTTCGTGTCAGTCTGCGCGCCCCGCTCAGCGAGCGTAGCGGCGCCGATGAGCTGTGCCGCCAGTTCCCCAGCGGCGGCGGTCGTGCTGCCGCGGCGGGGATCAACCGCCTGCCGGCGGATGACTATGAGCGTTTTATCGCCCTCTACGCCCAGCGTTACAGCTGATTTATCAGACCGCCACCTCGGTGCAGCCGGTGGCCACCGAGGTTTTCACCTTCTTGCCGGCGCACTCGAGCAGCTGCTCGGCGCTGATCGGTGCATCCCCCTCACGGTTGCAACACATCCCCATCGCCACGGTGACGGTGACAAAGCCGCCGCCCACTTTGAACGGACGCAGGTTGATCCCCTGCATAATGCGCTTGAAGGTCTTGCCCTTGATCTGGCTGTCGTCCAGGTAGTGCATCCCCACGACAAACTCTTCATCGGAGATCCGCGCCACCACGTCACCAGGGCGAATCAGTCGGCGCATTCGCCGCGCGACCCCCTGTAGCAGTTCATCGTAACCCGCCTCACCCCGCTCCCGGCGCAGCGCTGCGCCATTGTGCAACGCCAGATAGCCGCAGCAGAGCGCGCCGCCGCGGCGCGCCACCAGCTGCAGCAGCTCATCAAAGCGGCGCTCGGCATCCAGGCGGTTGCCCAGTCCGGTCAGGGCATCGATGGTGGTACGACGCTCGGCCTCCAGGCGCAGGTGCTCAATGGTGTCGAGCAGGCCGTTCTGCATCGCCGCCGTGCGACCGGCGGCGTGGACCCGCGCCGCCAGCTCCTGTTTATTGGGCGGCTTGGTCAGGTAGTCATCCACCCCGCGGTCGAAGGCCTCAATCACCGAGTCGATGTCGTCTCTGGCAGTGAGCAGCAGCACGCAGGTGTAGTGGTTGCTCTCCTCGTCGATCTGCCGGATACGCGCCGTTAACGCCAGACCGTCCATGCCCGGCATCACCCAGTCGGCCAACAGCACATCGGCAGGGCGCTTTTCAAGCAGCTCCAGCGCCTCCTCAGCGCTGCCGGCGATGCGGATATCCCCATAGCCCTCGGCACTGAGGGCGCGGCGGATGAACTCACAACTGAACTTCATATCATCGACCACGACGATCGACAGCTCTTCACGTTTGTTTGCCATGGGTTTTACTCTTTTTTACGGCTAGAGGGTGGTCGCAACCAATCCACCATAATACCCCTACAAATTATCCAATGACTGCGAATGGTTCACAGATCCGCGCTCAAGATGGCGACTTTCCCGCTCCCCCCCGTGTTCGCATCAGAGGCGGCAAGCCCGGCAAAATGTGACGACAGACACTCTTGAAGCATTGTTGTTTGGC
This sequence comes from Pseudomonadota bacterium, assembly GCA_051747405.1. Lineage (GTDB taxonomy): Bacteria > Pseudomonadota > Gammaproteobacteria > Thiohalomonadales > Thiohalomonadaceae > JAPHTQ01. The sequence continues at coordinate 2,268 of JBNJGC010000157.1, read as the reverse complement.
GGCAGATTGTTTAATGTATTTCCCTATCCAACGTATTGATTTACGTCAACCAACTGCCGGCCATTTCATGCTTCAATACGGCAGTGAGCAGCCGAACCAAAAACAATAAGGAAGCTTCGACATCGAACCGCCATCCGTCCACTACCGGGCAGACTCCTATATCAGTCTGAGAAAGAAGTTCCGTGAGATGATTCAGCGCGTCAATCCCCACGACATATTCTCCACCGCGTGCCACTCGCGCGACTTCAACACCTCACGCGCTGAGTACATCTCCATCCGTATCCGGCTGCTGGCCATCGCCTTTGCCGTCCTGGCGCCGCTGTGGATCCCCATCGACTACCTCTTCATGGGGAACCCGGAGTTCAGCTACATCGTCATGCTCCGATTGGCCTTCTCTGCCGCCTTTCTGGGCCTGAGCCGCTGGGGGACGAACTGTAACCGGATCACCGCCGCACGGGCGCGAATGTTTCTCTTCATACTGATACCCGGCATCTTCTTCCTGACCACGCACATGCTGCTCGATGGAATCGACGAGGAGCACGGCATCCTGCTCGGCTACTCCTTCCTGCCCTTTCTGATCATGGCGCTGCTGACCATCGTGCCGCTGACCTTCCTTGAGGGGATCACCTTCACCGGCATGGTGATCGGCTTTTTCATCGTCACCAAGCTGCTCGAGGGCACGCTATTCACCATACCCGCCATGGGCGACCTGTGGCTGCTCCTGCTACTGGCGAGCATCGCCCTGTGGGTACAGATGACACAACTGCACATGCTGATGCGGCTCTACCGCGAGGCCACCCGGGATGCACTCACCGGCCTGGTCAACCGCCGGGTCCTCTCCACCAAGCTCGAGCAAGAGATCGCTCTGGCCGATGACCAGGGCAAGCCACTGACGGTGCTGCTGTTCGATCTCGACCTGTTCAAGCGTATCAATGACACCTACGGCCACCACGCCGGGGACACCGTACTGCAAGCCTTTGCAGAGATCCTGCGCGAGACTTGTGGCGACGATCACCAGGTCGGGCGCTATGGCGGCGAGGAGTTTCTGGCGATCCTGCCCGGCACAGATATTGAGCAGGCGCGTGAACAGGCAGAGGTTATCCGCCAGGCGTGCCACCGCTATACCGTCTACACCGTGGAGGACAATCAGGAGATCAACTTCACCACCAGTATCGGCGTGGCACTGCGACGCCCCGGAGAGAGCTCCCATGAGCTGCTCGGACGCGTGGACCAGGGGCTCTATCAGGCCAAATCGGCGGGCCGCGACCTGGTCTCGATTGCCGAATAAGGCTCTGGCACAAGAAAAAAGGGCGGTGCACGGCACCGCCCTTTTTTATGCCGGAAATATCCCTGTGTTAGGCGTGGTATTTACCGCTTAATTCATGTACCGCCTCAATGAAGGCACCGGCATTTTCGGGTTTGACGTGTTGATGAATGCCGTGACCGAGGTTGAACACATGGCCCGAACCGCTGCCATAGCTCTCGAGGATCGTAGCCACCTCTTCACGAATGCGCTCGGGTGAGGCGTAGAGTGCCGTGGGGTCCATATTGCCCTGTAGTGCCACCTTGTCGCCGACCCTGCGGCGCGCCTCGTCCAGGTTGGTGGTCCAGTCGAGCCCCAGTGCATCGGCGCCGGTCTCGGCCATCGCCTCCAGCCACTGACCGCCACCCTTGGTGAAGAGAATAACCGGCACCCTGCGGCCATCCGCCTCACGCTTCAACCCGTCGACGATCTGCTGCATGTAGCGCAGCGAGAACTCTTTGTAGTCCCGCGGGGTGAGCAGACCGCCCCAGGTATCGAAGATCTGAATCGCCTGGGCACCGGCATCAATCTGGGCATTGAGATAGGCGGTAACCGACTTGGCGGTGGTATCGAGCAGCCGGTGCATCAGGTCGGGGCGGTCGAACAGCATCCCCTTGACGTAGGCGTACTCCTTGGAGGTGCCGCCCTCGACCATGTAGGTGGCCAGGGTCCAGGGACTGCCGGCAAAACCGATCAGCGGCACGCGACCGTCGAGCTCCTTGCGGATGGTGCTGACCGCATCCATTACATACTGCAGCTCGCCATGGGGGTCGGTGACCGGCAGACGCTTGACGTCCGCCTCGGTGCGCACCGGCTTGTCGAAGATCGGACCCTCGCCCTGGGCGAAGCGCAGTTCCAGCCCCATTGCATCGGGCACGGTGAGAATATCGGAGAAGAGGATCGCCGCATCCAGCGGATAGCGCTCCAGCGGCTGCATGGTCACCTCGCAGGCCAGTTCCGGACTC
>JBNJGC010000156.1:0-5756 GCA_051747405.1 Pseudomonadota bacterium | reverse complement strand
CATCGGGCAGGCTCTGACGCATTCGCCGCACTTGATGCAGGGGTGGCTGTTGCGCACCGGCTGGTTGAGGAAGGCTTCGTTCATTACCACCAGGCCGGAGCTGCCCTTGGTGATAGGTACTTCCAGCGAGGGTAGGGCTTTGCCCATCATCGGTCCGCCCATGATCACCTCGGCAGCGGAGCCGTTGAAACCGAGCTGTTCGAGCAGAAAGCCGGTGGGGGTGCCCAGCGGCACCAGGTAGTTGCCCGGCTTTTCGATGCCGGGGCCGGCGACGGTGATCACCCGTTCGGTCAGGCCGCGCCCTTTCGGCAGCAACTGGCCGATGGCGGTGGCGGTGGCCACATTGACCATGCTGGCACCGACGTGGAATATGAGACCGCCGCTCGGCACCTCCCGCCCCAGCAGGGTCTTGAGCAGGATCTTCTCCGCCCCCTGCGGGTATTTGGTCTTGACCGCCCGCGCCTCAATGGGGCTTCCGGCGGGGACTGCCTTTTGTACCGCCTCCAGCGCCTCGGGTTTGTTGTCCTCGATGCCGATAATGGCCCGTTCGGCGCCGCAGGCACGCATCACGATGGCGACACCGTCGAGCAGTTCACGGGTGTATTCGAGCATCACCCGGTGATCGGTGGTCAGGTAGGGTTCGCACTCGCAGCCGTTCACCAACAAGGTGTCGACGGGGTACTGCTCCGGCACCTTGAGTTTTGCGTGGGTGGGGAAGGCGCCACCGCCCAGCCCTACCATGCCGCTGTCGCGAATGGCGTCGATGAGCCCGGCAGGGTCGAGCTGGTCGACCGCCACATCATTGCCGTAGCCGTAGGCCTGGTTGTCACCCTGGTAGACCTGCAGCACGATCGCCTCGGCCACGGTGCCGGTGGCGGTGGGTACCAGCTCAATCGCCTCGATACGCCCGGTGGCCGGTGCATGCTGCGGCACCGAGACGAAGCCTGCGGCGCGGGCGATGGGCTCGCCGCGCACCACCTCCTGGCCGACTTTGACCAGCGGTATCGACGGTGCGCCGATGTGCTGCGCCAGCGGGATCACCAACCGCGGTGCGAAGGGCAGCCGACGGATCGGTCTGTCCCGCGTCGTCTCCTTGTGTTCCGCCGGGTGGATACCGTGGGCGAAACTGGCGCCTTTGAGTCGTTGCAGCAGGCCCATGGGTTACCCCCGCTCAAGACCGCAGTGTGTGTCACCGGATCGCAACAGCGCCCCGGCAACGGATTGTAAAAAAACCCTCCCCGGGGAGAGGAGGGAAAAGGTAAGGAGGGAAGCTGGAGAGGTGCCCCCTCCTGAGGGAAATTGACTTAAAACCTCAACGCAAAGGGCCGCTCCATGGCGTCCTGCCATCGCGGCACTTGTGCATCCATGCACATCGCGCAGAGACGCAAAGGTCGCAAAGGGTTGGAATGCCACTAAAAAGCTCTGTGCTGACATTTTGGTTACACGCGAACCAGTTGAGGAGTCGCCTGCAGAAGTCAGATCCGGGGTAACACCCCGAGCCACACGCAAGGGTGAAAGCATAGTCATTGACTTTGCGCCCTCTGCGTCTTTGCGTCTTTGCGTTAGAAGATTTTCCTTCACTGGAACTTCTCCGCGCGTTTGAGCAGCTTGTCCACGCCCTTTTCGTTCGGGTTGAACGGGGTGCCGGGGTGGATACAGCCGGCGGTGCACTTTTCGGCGGCCTTGACGATGTCTTTGTAGGGGCCGCCTTTTGGGTCAATGACAATCGCCTGTTTCTGGTCGTTGTAGGCGAAGATCTTCGGGTTGAGATCGGTGCACTCATCGCAGGCGGTGCACTCGGGCGTTTCGATCCACACAGGCTCAAAGTCGTTGGCGGCGGGCTGTCCGACCGCAGCCTCCTGGACCCCGTTACCGTTATTACCGGCAGTGGTATTGGCCAGTGCCGAAACATCGCCCGAGGCGGCCAGCGAAAGCAGGGTGGAGGAGAGCTTCTGCGCCATCTCCGCCTTGGTTTGGGAGACCAGCGCATCCACGTCCACCTTCTCCATCTCGCCGGCAATCCCCTTGAGCTGGCGCCAGAACTGGCGACGCTCTTCGCAGGAGAGGACGATCTCCCGGGAGCAGAGGATGCGCATCAGGCGGTTCTTGCCGTCCACGGCCCAGACGTAGGGGAAGTTGCCCTCACGCTCCTCCTCGTCCATCTCCAGAAACTCGTGCATCGGGATCATCTCCGCGTTCCAGGTCTCAGGCGGCGCTTTCTTGAAGTGCTTGCGGAAGCGCCCCTCGGTGACGGCGAAGTCGGCGAAGGTCATCGGCACCTCGAGCTTTGCCTCTTTGCCCTGCTCGTCGACGTAGTCGATGGTGTACATCGGCCAGTCGTCCTCCAGCGCCGGATTGCCCTCCAGGTCGGTGCACTCCTGCAGGGTCTCGCCGGCGTCCGGGTCAAACTTCATCAGCGGATAGGCGCGCGACTCGACCGCCAGCTTGGACTGGCGCTCGGCGGTGTCGTCGCCGATACCGTGCTCGGGCGGGCAGGGGGCGTAGATGTTGAACAGCGCCGGACGGCGGGAGTTGAGGCCGTCGATGTAGCCCTCCAGCAGGTGGGTCACATTGGAGATCGAACTCTGCAGGATATAGCTGGTGCGGTGCGCCATGCCGATGAGGCTGATCTCCTTGCGGATCTCCTTTTTGCCCTTCATCGCCTTGCCGTAGGGGGCCATGTCGGCCACTTGGCCCACATAACCGGAGGTACAGTTCTGGCCGCCGGTGTTGGAGTAGACCTGGGTGTCGAGCACCAGCACTTTGATCGGCATGCCCGAGGCCAGGGCACGGGAGAGGTTCTGGAAACCGATGTCATACATCGCGCCGTCACCGCCGACGGAGACCACCGGCGGGCAGAGCAGCCACTCCTCGTCGGAGAAGTCTTGCCAGGAGAACTGCTTGAAAAAGGCGTCGTGCTCGGCCGGGTTGTACTTGCCCTCCAGCTCCAGCTCGGCCTGGCGGATCGCCTTGAAGCCGTCGGCCATCTTGACCATGTGGCCTTCGAACAGACCCATCGCCATGGAGGGGCTGTCCTGGAACAGGTGCGAGGCCCAGGGGAAGGGGTAGGGGTTGTAGGGGAAGGTGGAACCCCATACGGAGGTACAGCCGGTGGCGTTGACGATGCCCATATCGGCACGGCCCATCTTGCTCGGTCCTTCCACGTAGCGCCACTTCAGATCACGCAGTTGTTCCAGCAGGTTGGTCGCCCAGCGCAGCCACTGCTGGTCTACCACGGTCTTTTCGTGGCCGGCATCGAGGCTTTCGCTGAGGGAGGAGAGGGTTAGGTCCTCGCCGTTGGCGGCTACCGCCTGGCTGATCGCCGCGGTGTTATCGAGGTCGATGCCGGAGGCGAGCTTGAGACGAATATGCTGTTCCATTTTGGCGATCAGCTCATCCAGCTTTGCCAGCTGCTTTTTCACCCGCGGCTGCATCAGCGCGGAGACCGCCCCGGTGAAGAGGTGGATCACGGTCTTCTCGCCGCAGCCGAGACAGGCGCCGTCACCGCAGACCATGGAGCCGTAGTTACGCTTGTCCAGCAGCAGGGTCTCCAGAGCACCGATCTTCTCATCCAGGTCGTCGATACGGCTGAACTGTTCGCCGGTGGTCGGCAGATCCAGCCAGAAGTCCCAGTCGCGGCGCATCCGCTCCACCGCCTCGTTGTCCTGCTTCTCGGCCACCAGCGCCTCGTCCTCGCAGACGGTGACGCACTCCATGCAGCCTTTGCAGGTGTAGGGGTTGACGGTAATGGAGAAGAGGCCGCCGCTGCCCTTGGCCTTCTTCTCCAGGTTGTTCCAATAGGGTTTGGTCAGGGCGAACTCGAAGCTGCCGAGGTTGTCCATCAGCAGGCCGAACTCCTGCTCCAGCTTCTCGCGTGCATCGCCCTCGAGATCGGAGGCGGCAACGGTTTCCAGGATCGCCTGGTCCAGCATGTCGCGGACATCGCCGGTGTCACCGGCCGCGTTACAGAGTTCACGCAGTCGTTTTTCCACCTTGCGGGTTTCACGACGCAGGTGGCTGGTGATGGTGCCGCCGGTTTCGATGCGGCGGATGGCGGTCTCGAACACCTCGCCGACGGTGTTGACCAGACCGGGGATGGCCGAGTCGGGGCAGACGGTGTAGCAGTCGCCGCAGGCGGTGCAGTTTTCCGCCACCCATTTGGGGTATTCGAAGCGGATGTTGGTCATGTCGCGATAGACGCCGGTAACCGCCGGCATCAGCGACAGGGCCTGGAAGGGATCGGCCAGATTGTCCGCGCCCTTGCCGCTGGCGTAGAAGGAACCGGTCTGCTCCCAGAAGCGGTGCAGGTCGCCGATGCCGCCGTCGTTCTCCGGGATATGCTTGAGCATGATCGGCAGGGCGCTGTGCTTTTTCTTCACATCGTCCTGGGTCATGCCCACGACCTTGTTGGTGATCTCACGCGCCTCGTCGAAGCCGCGGCGCACCACGCGCAGGTTGTCCTCGACCACGCGCTTGCCCTTGGCGCCGAACTTGGCGTTGAGCTGCGCCTCGATAGCGGAGAAGAGTTTCTCTTCGCTCAGGCCGGTTAGCTCCATCAGTGGTGAGCCGGCGAAGAAGGCGCCCTGGAAGGCGTTGCCCTGCATCCGCAGCTGCAACTCCGGATTGCTCGCCTCCTCACGGGCGATCTTGAAGCCGTCGACGTAGAAGACGCGGATGTCGTTATCGACGATGAACTGCTGCGCCTGGCGCGGGAAGCCGGCCCACAGCTCATCGGCACTCTCGTAAGCGGACTGGATGATGAATACGCCGCCCTTCTTCAGACCGTAGACCGGGTTGGAGTGGCCGAAGACGTTCGGGTCGGGGCTCATCACCACATCGACGTAGTGATACTCGCAGTTAACGCGAATGCGCTCCGGTGCGGCGGAGAGGTAATAGGTGGTGGGCTGGCCCTTTTTCTCGGAACCGTACTTGGGGTTGGCCTTGATCTCGAAGCCGAGCAGTTCGTAGAGGGTCATCGCCAGGTTTTTGCCGGTGGTGATAGCCCCCCAGCCGCCGACCGAGTGCATGCGCACGGTGATCGACTTCTCCGGCATCAGGTTCGGGTTCTCGGAGCCGCGCAGCGCCAGGTCGGCGACCTGCGGGTAGGCCTCCAGCAACTCCTGGGTGCGCAGCTCCTCCTTCGGGCTGCTCGCCTCACGCACGAAGTCGATGCCCAGATAGTAGAACTTGCGCTTTTTTCCATCCGGCAGCATGTTCTCGATAGCGGCGATCAGCGCCTCGGGCTGCAGATCACGGGAGCCGAGGCCGTAGGCGCCGGAGTAGAGCGCCGGGGCGTCCTTGACCTTCTCGTAGACGGCGTAGTCGGGGTAGGGCAGTTCGCCCTCGGCCCGGCCATTCTCCATGCACTTGGTGATGCTGGAGCGAACCTCGCGCATCAGTGGCAGGTCCTCGGCCAGCGGCTGGTCGGTGCGCTCGAGTACCGCTACGCCCTTTTTGCCCTTGAGCAGTTTACCCAGCAGGTCGCCGGGGAAGGGGCGATACATGGTCACATCCACCACGCCCACCTTGATCTTGCGGGTCTCGCGCAGGTAATCGGCGATCGCCTCGGCCTGCACGATCATCGAGCCCATGCCGACGATGACGTAGTCGGCATCCTCGATGTTGTAGTCGCCGAGGCGCTTGTAGCGGCGGCCGGACAGCGCGTAGTACTCCTCCATCGCCCGGTCGGTGATGGCGGTGATGTGCTCGAAGAAGTAGGGGCGCTGCGCCGCCACGGTCTGCATGTAGGCGTCCTG
>JBNJGC010000155.1:0-5779 GCA_051747405.1 Pseudomonadota bacterium | reverse complement strand
TGATCAACCCGGGGGGAGATCCCGCCACGGCCTGTGTAGTGCTAATCCGGCTTCGACAACCCGGCGTAGTAGTCGGCGAGCATTTCGATCTCCTGCTCGCTGAGTTCGTGCACGAACTGGCTCATGCCCTCCTCCGTATCGTTATCACGCGCACGTTGCTTAAAGTTATGCATGGTACGCATGAGGTAGTCCTTCACCTGGCCGGCGATGGCGGGGGTTTCGTTCTTGCCGCCCTCACCGTAAACACCGTGGCAGGAGGCGCAGGGGGTGAGCAGCCGTTTGCTGTCGCCCTTGCTGACCAACATCGGCGTCGCTTTGGGCTCACCGTTACCCTCAGGTAGCGGCAGGCTCTCGTAGTAGACCGCCAGGTCCGCCATCTGCTGTCGTGTGAGGATCTGCGACAGGCGCACCATGATCTGCGCCCGTCCTCTGCCCTCGTCGCGGCGGAAGGCCTTATAGTCGACCAGCATCTTGTAGGTGTACTCGGCACGCTGGCCGGCCAGGTGCGGGTAGTTGCGGGTGGGCGAGAGCCCGGTATCGCCGTGGCAGGAGGCGCAGAAGAGGCCGTCGTGGGCCTGCTTGCCGCGCTGGATATCGCCGGCGGGCATCGCCGCCAGCGTCTCGCGCAGGGTTTTGGGGGTCCACGCCTCGGCCTCGACTGCGGGCCCGTGACCACCGGCGCCGAAGGCGAGGGAGCTGGCCGCCATCAGCGGGGCGGCAATAAAGAGTGCTTTGAGTTTCATATTCATCTGCCGTTACCTCAACTGAAGACATCCTTGACGAAGGTGCGGTGCCAATTCTTCTGATAGACCGACTCAAGCACCGGCTGGGCCGGGTTGTCGGTGATCGGCGAAACCGCGCCGCTGCCCGGCACCTTGCGGATATTGCCCTCACGCAGCTGGAACACGTCGGAGATGGAGACGCCGTAGTCCGAACCGACCAGGCTGTAGCAGGTGTTGGACCAGGTGGGCACCACCGGCTCGCCGCCGGCCAGCTCGGCGCGGATGACGTGGGCCACCAGCTTGGCCTGGCTGTTGGCGGCGTAGCCCGACTTGGGCATGGCGCCGGCGATGCTGGCATCGCCGATGACATGCACGTCGGCGATCTGCGTCGATTTGAAGGTGGCCGGGTCGATAGGGCACCAGCCGCTCGAATCGGTCAGCCCCATCTCGAAGGCGAGCTTACCCGCCTTCTGCGGCGGGATGATGTTGATGAGATCCGCTTTGTGGTAGCCGTTCTCCGCCTCCAGGCGCATGCCTTTGGCATCCAGGCTGAGCACACGACCACCCTCGGAGCCGGAGACCCACTCGATCATGCTGTTATCGGTGCCGTAGCCGTAAAGCCGCTCCCACCCTTTCTTGAACGGACCGTCCTTGGTGAAACGGTCCTTGGGGTCGAGGATCAGGATCTTCGCCGTCGGGTTGTGTGTCTGCAGGTACTCGGCAAAGAGCGAGGCGCGCTCATACGGTCCCGGCGGACAGCGGAAGGGGTTTTGCGGCGGGGCGATGAGGATGGTACCCCCCTTGGGCAGGGCGTCGAACTGGCGCTTCAGTTCCAGCGTCTGCGGCCCCGCCTTCCAGGCGTGGGGGAAGCGGCCTGCGGCCAGCTGTTCGCTGTAGCCGTCGATCGCATCAAAACGGAAGTCGATGCCGGGGGAGACCACCAGCCGATCATAGCTCACCTTCTCACCACCGGCGACGCTCACCTCCTTGCGGTCGATGTCGACGCCGGTGATGCGGTCGATGACCACATTGATGCCGTATTTGTCGGCGATGGTATCGTGGTTGAAGGTGAGCTCATCCAGGGTGTGGTAGCCGACTACCACATCGTTGGAGCGCGGACAGGTGATGTAGTCGCGGTTCTGCTCGATGAGGGTGATCTTCACCTCCGGGTTGACGATGCGGATGTACTTGGCCGCGGTGGAGCCGCCGATACCGCCGCCGAGGATCACCACATGGTGCGCCCCCTTGCTGGCAGCCATGACCGAGGGGCCGAACAGCCCCATCGCCGCACCGGCGCCGAAGAGTTTGACGAAATCACGCCGTGTCAGTTTGCTCATTGTGTCACCTCCTGACCGTACTGCTCGGTCGGCTGCGCGGCGAAGAAGTCGGCCATCGCAGTGATCTCCTCGTCGCTGAAGGCCTTGGCGATGCGGTCCATGACAATGGCCGGACGCTCACCCTGTTTGAACGCGTTCATCGCGGTGATGAAGTTCTGCCTATCCATACCCGCCAGCGGCGGCATGGCCTCATGGAACTCGCGCCCGTCACTGCCATGGCAGGCGGCGCAGTTTTGCCCCAGCAGTTCGCCGGAGGCGTAGCCGGCGGCCAGGGCCGGGCTGCTCGCCAGGCCCAGGGCGACGGCGGGGATCAGAATCAATCGCTTCATGCTCATCTCCTTACTGGACCCAGACGTAAAAACCGACGGCGAAGTACTGCACGATCCACAGGGCGATGAGGGCGATGCTCGCCTTACCCAGCTTCTGCAGTACCGGCCCCGGGGTGTAGACCCCCTCGCTCTGCGCCGCCTTCCAGGCCACGCCGAGGTAGTAGCTCAGCACTGTGCCGCCGACGATGGCGAAGGTGGCGAAGAAGAGGAGGGTGCTGTACCAGTCCATATTCACTTGGTAGTCCAGGAAGTTGTAGCCGTGTACGCCGTTGAGCGCGGCGTAGCGCAGCATCTCCCGACCGACGGCGATGAGCAGGCCGAAGGCCACGCCCAGGGCGATGCCCCAGTAGGCCATGGTGTGGCGGTTGTTACGGCTGAGATAACCCAGCCCGCTGAAGCCGGCGGCACCGATGAGGATCAGCAGTGACCAGGGGGAGAGGGCAAAACCGGCCAGCTTCTCCGGCAGGGTCACCATCCAGAGCACGGCCAAAACGGTACTGAGGAAACCTCCCACGGTGAGCAGCTTCACACCCAGCCCGGCGGCCCACTCCAAATACGTTGGCTCCATGTCTCCGCGCACGCTGAAGAAGCGGCGGTAGGCGAGCAGCCAGGCACCGACCACCGGCACGCTAAGACTGATGAAAAAGCCGAAGCGGAACAGGTTGTAGGCATGCAGACCGCTGCCGGAGGGGTCGACCTCGCCGTTGGGGGCGTACCACTGCATCCACTTGTCAGGGTGGAGCATCTCGGAGGTGAGCACGTGCATGATAAAGCCCACCACCAGCATCAACGCGATGGAGACCACCATCGCCCAGCTGCTGCGGGGCGGACGCCTGGCGTCCTTGTTGCCGTAGTTGGCGAAATAGAAGCGGTACATCGCCAGATAGGCCACGGTGAGGATGGCGATAAAACCGATCACCCAGCGGGCGGAGAGCACGTTGCTGGTATACCAGAACGGGTCGTAGATCACCTGCACAAAAAGCAGCGGCGCCACGCCCAGTACGATGGAGACCGACACCGCCACCTTGGCAATATCCACCATCGCCAGCGCCAGGCGGCGCCACCTGGCGTCCTTGCTGAAGGCACCGTAGAGGGTCAACCCGGAGGCGCCCAGCATCAGCTGCACGGAGAAGATGTGCAGGGCGAAGGTCAGTATGCCGAGCAGCATAAAGACCATGGGGTGCGTGGGGATCCCGGCCGGATCCCGCAGCGCGTAGAGCATTGAGGCATCCATTGGATTACTCCTCCTTCTCGATAGTCGTCAGGGCCACACCGTCGCGCTCGAGCGCATAACGCTCGGCCACCTGCGCATCGCTCAGGCTGGCGATGTAGACAGCCAGGGCCTCCGCCTCGTCGTCGGTGAGCGGAATACGCGGCATATAGAGGGTGTTGCCGGTAGAGAGCGCCCCCTTGAGGTAGGTTTTGATGCGCGGCACGTCGGTATGGCCGCCGAAATAGTTCTTCAGCGGACGGATACCGGTCTCGCTCAGGGAGTGGCAGTTGGAGCACATGGTCAGTGCGATCACCCGCCCCACCTCGTGGGCGTTCCGGCCGGTCACCTCGCGGTTGGCGGCGGAGATGAACGGGTGGGTCTTGAGCACGCCGTGCTCCTCCAGGGTCGGAATCTCCGATTTGATGCCCATGCCCGGCACGTCGCGGGCGATCACCTGGTTGGAGTAGACGTACTGCCCTGCCACGTAGGGCTTGCGGATCGATTCGCGCGCCGTCTCGCCGGGCCAGAGGCCGAACACCAGGATCGCCACCGTCGCCGTTGCCGCCCCCCAGGTGACCAGGGTGCGAGGCTGGAGCAGCGTCATAATGAAGTAGGCGAGGATGCCGCCGAGGATCGCCACCATGCTGGGGACGAAGGAGGCGGGCAGGCGATTCTCCATCACCAGGTGGGCGTAGCTGGGCAGGGTGTTGAGATACCAGGCGAACACCGCCGCCCCCGCCAGGGTGGAGATAATCCCCAGCCAGGCGAGCTTGCGCGCCATCTCCCGCTTGAACGCCGCATCCTTGATGCGCGCGGCGACGATGCCGCCGACCACCGCAGTCATGGTGAACATAAAGGCGCTGCGGATCGCCAGCTGGGCGAAGGTGTTGGAGCCGTAGAAGCCGTTGAGGTAGCCCCCCTCCATGAACCACTGCTCCTTACCCGGCCACATCATGAACGAGAGGATGCCGATGATGATCAGCATGGTGGTGTAGGAGGCCAGGCCGAAGATGATGGAGATGGTGGCGTGGGTCTTTTTGTCCACCTTGCCGACCAGATAGACGATCATATAAACGCCCACCACCTCGATCACGAAGAAGACCCATTCGGTGGCCCACTTCCAGACGAAGCTGTGGATCAACGCCGATATCCCCCGCGGACTGGCCACCGTGGTGGAGTACCAAATCCCAGGCCCGGTGATAGAGCCGAGCACATAGGAGAAGATCAGCAGGAACAGCCCGTACTTTTTAATGTACTCGAGCAGCTCCGGGCGATCCTCCCGGTAAGCCTTGTGGGACAGGTAGGCAAAGAAGATCGCGGCACCCACCGCCGTGTGCGAAAAGAGCACATGCACGGTGGCGATAATGCCGACGACCCAGCCGCTGCCTATCCCCGGTTCATACCAGGTGGGGTAGAGGCCGATAAGGTCCATAGACGTTCTCCCGTCGATATCGGTTAGTGAAAGGTTCCGGGCGGCTGCCCAAACCGTCGGCGCGCTCAGCCGCCGGGCGGGAAGTTGATCCAGGTCAACTGATTAGCCGCTAGTGGAGGCTCTTTTTGCAATGCTCGTGCCAGCCGGCACAACACTGCCCAACCCCGTAGAAAGCGCTTTCTTAACGACAGAAGAGACCTGCGGCACGCCATGTGCGTCATATGTACGCCATATCTGGCACATGCAGAGAGGGGCCACCTTAAAATAACTTCCTGTAGATTATGGGGTTATTGCTTAAAACTGCGCTGCTGACAAATATTGCAGCCACGCACCCATGCCCGAGCAATGCAGTTGGGAAATGGCACGAACTTCGCTAGTCTAGACTTGACTGCAACCCCAAAACATTACCGACCGATTGCGAGGAGACCATGAAGATCGCCGTAACCAGCCAAAATCGCCGCGAGGTCACCGAACACGCCGGCCGCTGCCGCAAGTTCTGGATCTATGACATCGCCGACGGTGCCGTATGTCACAAAGAGTTGCTTGAGCTGCCTAAGGAGCAGGCGTTCCATGAGAGCGACCCGCACCACCCCCACCCGCTCGATGACATCACCGTGCTGATCACCGGCGGTATGGGCCAGGGCATGGTCCGCCGCCTCGCCGATAAGGGGATCGTCGGCATCGTTACCGCCGAAAAAGATCCGGATGCCGCGGTCACCGCATGGCTGAATGGAAAGCTGCACACC
>JBNJGC010000154.1:0-6037 GCA_051747405.1 Pseudomonadota bacterium | reverse complement strand
GGCAAGGACTCCATGTCGATGAAGACCGTGTGGCAGGAGGAGGGTGAGGAGAAGTCGGTCACCGCGCCGCTCTCACTGGTAGTCACCGCCTTCGCCCCGGTGACCGACGTGCGCAAGACCCTCACCCCGGAGCTGCGCAGCGACCGGGGCGATACCGACCTCATTCTTATCGACCTGGGCAAGGGGCGTAACCGCCTCGGCGGTTCCTGCCTGGCGCAGGTCTACAAGCAGGTGGGCCACCACGCACCGGACCTGGACGATGCCAACGCCTTCAAGCAGTTCTTTAATGTCATTCAGGAGCTCAACCAGGAAGGTAAGTTGATCGCCTACCACGACCGCTCCGACGGCGGCCTCTTCACCACCGTGGCGGAGATGGCCTTCGCCGGTCATACCGGCGTCACCCTCAACCTCGACGAGTTGGGCGACGACCCGGTCGCCGCGCTGTTCAGTGAGGAGCTGGGGGCGGTGATCCAGGTCAACCATCAGGATACCGAGGAGGTGCTCTCCGCCCTGCGCGAAGCGGAGCTCGGCACCGCCGGTTTCGTTATCGGTGAGCTGAACGACGACGACCGTATCGTGATCCAGCGCCGGGGTGAGACCCTGTTGGACGAACCGCGTATCGAGCTGCAGCGCGCCTGGTCCGAGACCACCTTCCGCATGCAGTCGCTGCGCGACAACGCCGAGTGCGCCCGGGAGGAGTACGACCGACTCCTCGACGCTAACGACCCGGGGCTGCATGCCGAGCTCAGCTTCGATATCGACGAGGATGTCGCCGCGCCGTTCATCGGCAAGGGCGCCGCACCGCGCATGGCGGTGCTGCGCGAGCAGGGGGTCAACGGCCAGATCGAGATGGCCGCCGCCTTCGACCGCGCCGGTTTCGACGCGGTGGACGTGCACATGAGCGACATCATCAGCGGCCGCGTCTCCCTCAAGGATTTCAACGGCCTGGTCGCCTGCGGCGGCTTCTCCTACGGCGACGTCCTCGGCGCCGGCGAGGGTTGGGCCAAGTCGATCCTGTTTAACCCCCGCGCCCGCGACGAGTTCGAGGCCTTCTTCCAGCGCGAGGACAGCTTCGGTCTCGGCGTCTGCAATGGCTGCCAGATGATGTCCAACCTGCACGCGCTGATTCCCGGTACCGACACCTGGCCCCACTTCGTGCGTAACCTCTCCGAGCAGTTCGAGGCGCGGGTTTCTATGGTGGAGGTGATGAAGTCGCCCTCACTGTTCCTGCAGGGCATGGCCGGCTCGCGCATGCCCATCGCCGTGGCTCACGGCGAGGGCCGTGCCGAGTTCCGCGAGGGCCACACTCCGGAAGAGGCGCTGCGCAAGCAGCAGGTGGCGCTGCGCTACGTCGACAACTACGGCGACCCCACCGAGATCTACCCGGCCAACCCCAACGGCTCGCCCTTGGGTATCACTGGCCTGACCAGCAACGACGGTCGCTTCACCATTATGATGCCCCACCCCGAGCGGGTCTTCCGTGCGGTTCAACACTCCTGGCACCCGGATGAGTGGGGCGAGGATGGGCCGTGGATGCGCATGTTCCGCAATGCGCGGGTATGGATTGGCTGATAATCAGTGTGTGGTCAGCCCCCTTAGTCGTTTTTCGCTTCAGCTTCCAATAACTGTTGGGTCAGCGCCACTTCATGCTGCTCCACCAAGCGTGCCAGCTCACGTGTTAGCTGTTCTCTAGGGAGCTCTTTGCCGATGAGTGCTTGATAACCAGGGTCGGTGGGGCTGAATTGCTGTTTGAGCAGGCGTGAACGAACACTCTCATAGGGGTAAGTGGGGTGACACTCATTGAGGGTGGAAATGAGTGTGGCGAAGTCATAGCCTTTGTGGATAAGCAGGAAGTGCAGGTCAAAAATATCGCGCATCGTGGCGCGTTTGGTCAGCAGTAGTACCTTGGTACGAAACAGGGTTTGAGTGTCGGCGATGCTAATATGCCCGATTTTGATGGGTTGTAGTGTTTTTAATGCGCAGCGAGTTTCTCTCTCTGCGGTGAAGAAGGTTAGTTTGACGCCATCTACTGCGTAGTCCCGATGGTAGTCGAAAAGATCAAGCCCATCGTTTTCGAATTCGATGCGCTGTATGGGATTGTCCTGCATTGTGACCGAGCAGCCCTGTGATTGGAGCGAAGTGACGATAGCTTCAATGGCGTTGGGGTTGAGGCGTGTGTCGGCGGTGATGAAATCGAGGTCTTCGCTTAGGCGGTGTCCCTCGTTGATGGCTAGAGCTGTGCCGCCGACGAGAGTGAATGCAGAAATCTCACCAACTTGTTTGAGGCGGGAAAATAGCGTCGCGGTGGCCTCGGGTAGGTTAGTGAGATTGGGGTGGGTGCTTGCGCTGGAACTCATGGAGCCCTCTTGCGATGTTATTAAGCATGCTCCTTAACTCGTCGGCTGCCGGCTTGGGGAGCTCGCCACTGCTCTCAAGCAGTTCCATAGTGGCGAACAGCGTATGCTCGCCGTAGTGCTGCATGAGCAAGACCAGGTCAGAGAAGCGTGGGCGGATCAGTGCGTTGGCCAGCAGCGCCTGTTCGCTTGCATGTGCATTACTCCATGTGTAAGGAAATGCTAGATCTCTCATGGCAGGGCTTGTGTAGATAGCTATATTTCGACTTTTGAGTATACAGCACCGTGAAACGATGAATCCACCGATAGAGAGATTGAGTACCATCCTTAAGGCCGCCGCCCGCGAAGAGCTGCTGCCACGCTTTCGCCGCGTCGAGAGCGAACTGAAAGCTGACGGTAGCGTCGTTACCGAGGCGGATTGGGCGATGCAGCAGCGGGTGTTGGAGGCGCTGCGGCAGAACTGGCCGCAGATCCCGCTGCTAGGCGAGGAGATGGCTGCGGACGAGCAGCAGGCGCTACTGGAAAGCAGTCGCGACGGCCTGTGGTTACTCGATCCCCTCGACGGTACCAGCAACTACGCCGTGGGTATTCCCTTCTTCTGTGTCTCCCTGGCGCTGATCCGTCACGGGCGGGTTGAGCTGGGTGTCATCTACGATCCGCTGCGTGATGAGTGTTTCGCCGCCGAGGCGGGCCGCGGCGCCACGCTCAATGGTCGGCTGCTGAGAGCCCCGCTATCCCTGCCGCCGCTGGAGCGCAGTATGGGGCTTGTCGACTTCAAACGGCTCGCTAGACCGTTGGCCACTTCGCTTGCTGAGCGCCCTCCCTATGCCTCGCAGCGCAGTTTCGGCTCCGGTGCCCTCGACTGGTGCATGATCGCCACCGGTCGCTGCCAGGTCTATCTCCACGGTGGTCAGCGTCTGTGGGATTACGCCGCCGGCCAACTGATCCTCGCCGAGGCGGGTGGGGTGGCCGCCACCCTGGAGGGGGAACCGGTCTATCAGGGGAGTCTTGCGCCACGTTCGGTGGTGGCGGCGAGCAGTCGGCAGCTGTTTAGCGCCTGGCGGCAGCGCCTGGAGGCGGAGGTATGAGCTTGTCTCGACAACGGCGTGAGTGGCTGCTGCATCTGGCCATGGTGCTGGCCGTGGTGTTGCCGCTGCTGCTTGCAGCGCTTCTGGCCCGATATGGCTTGCAGCATCAGCCTGAGCCGGATGCGGTCGTGATCCAACCGGTTGCCCTTGCGGCGCAGCAGGGCACCACGGCCAGCCAGGTGGAGGCGCTGTTTGCGCGGCACGACTACCACTGGCCCCCTGCCCAGGAGGTGCCGGCGCTGGCGCTGAAACAGCTCCCTACGGGGCTCGACAAACTGCCGGTAGAACGAAAAAAGGGGCTCTTCTTCCGCATTCTGTTGCCATTGGTCCTGGCTGAAAACCGGCGCCTGGCCGCCGAGCGTGAGTGGCTGCTTACTCTGCAGCGCGAGCACGCTGCAGCGGAGTCTGAACGGCTGAGCGCGCTGGCGCAGCGGTACCGTCTGGATGACCCCCGGCAACCGGCGGAGAGGCTGATGGGCGAGCTGCTGCAGCGGGTGGATATCGTGCCACCGGGGCTGGTCCTCGCCCAGGCGGCGAACGAGAGCGGGTGGGGTACCTCGCGCTTTAGTCGCGAGGCCAACAATCTATTTGGCGAGTGGACCTGGGACGAGGAGCAGGGGGTCTTGCCGGCGAACCGCCCCGAGGGTGCCAGCCACTATGTGCGACGCTTTGGCAGCCTGCGCGATTCGGTTCGCGCCTATATGCACAACCTCAACAGTGGTCCGGCCTATGACCGGTTTCGCCGCATGCGGGCACAGATGCGCGCTGCCGATGAGGCGCTGGACCCACATCGGCTGGCGGAGGGGTTGCTCCGCTACTCAGCCAGGGGGGAGGCCTATATCCGCGAGATTCAGTCGATGATTCGGGGGAATGGACTCAATACGCTGGGTCCGCTGGATCTGGCCCGTTGAACCACGGCTGGCTGAACCAGTAGTAGCGCCCACTACCCGCCGGAGCGGTGCAGTTGTAGCGGCTGCGGCCTGCGGGCAGGGGCGAAGATGCCCGCAGCGTAAGCGAGCGCCGGCCCTTCTCTTCCACCTCCAGTCGTTCACCGCTGCCGAGAAAGCAGCTGATCTGTCCGGGGTCGAGTTTTGTGCGCTTGTCTAGCCGCAGGGTTAGCGAGGGCGGATTGGCGTTGGCCGTCAACTGCGGCTCCCGCGGCTGCCAGCTCTGCAGCGGCATGGGCAGGCTGGAGGCCTTGAGGGCGAAGCTCTCAAGTTCGGCGTAGCGCTCATTGATGGGGAAGCGGGGCAGGGCTTGGCAGCGACTTTGCGGGCCGATGGCGCCGGAGTGCTGGCCCAGGGCGATGTAGCCCAGCTCGGAGGCCAGTTGGGCCACCCGGCAGTTGTACTCGCCGAAAGGGTAGGCCAGAAGGCGCGGCTGCTCGACCCCGAGCTCCTCGTCGAGGCGCTGCTGCGCCCGCTGCAGGTCGCTGCGCAGACGTTGCAGCCACTGCGTCTCGCTCTCTCCCTCCAGCCGGTGAGCCAGGTGCAGGTGGGAGGCGCTGTGGTTGCCGAAGTCGATGCCATGACGGCGCATCTCCCGCATCTGCTCCCAGCTCATAAAGCCGCTCTGTTTTGTGTCGATGGCGTCGGTGCTGACAAAGACCGTCATCGGCAGGCCGCGGCGCTTGAGGATGGGGTAGGCCTGGGTATAGACCGAGCGGTACGCATCGTCGGCGGTGAGGGCGATCGCCTTATCCGGCAGGGGGGCGCCGTCAAAGATCCCCGCCAGCATCTGCCGCAGGGGGACGATGGTAAAGCCGTTCTCCTCCAGGTAGTCCAGCTGGGCCTCGAACTGCTCGCTGCGGACGCTGGTGGAGGGGTAGCGATCTTCGTCGAAGCGGTGGTACATCAGGCCCACTCCGCTGGGTTCGGCGGCGGAGTGGCCCAATACCAGCAGTAGTAGTAAGGCGAGGAGTGGGCGCATAGGGAGAGTATAGGGGTGATCGGGCCTGTGCGGTCAATCCAGCCCGGAGGGTTTGTGGTGGTTGTCGCACCACTTTTCGACCTCTTCGGCCTCGATGGGCGGGCTGAAAAGGTAGCCTTGTAGCTCGTGGCATCCGTGGGCGGTGAGGTAGTCGGCCTGTTGGCGGGTCTCTACCCCTTCGGCAATCACGCTGAGGCCGAGATTCTCCGCCATGGCGATGATGGTGCCGACGATGGCGGTATCGTCGCGCTCATCCGGTAGCCCCTGAACGAAGGACTGATCGATTTTGAGCCGATCCACCGGTAGGCGCTTGAGGTAACTCAGCGAGGAGTAGCCGGTGCCGAAGTCGTCGATGGCCAGGTAGACCCCTAGTTCGTGCATCTTCCCCAGACTGCGTATCCCCTCCTCCGCGTGGCTGATCACGAACCCTTCGGTGATCTCCAACTCCAGCAGGTGTGGTGAGACCCCGGTCTGTTCAAGGAGCTCCTTCAGGGTGGTGAACAGGTCTTCGAGGATCACCTGTTTGCCCGAGAGGTTGACGGCCACCCGCAGCTCTCGCCCCTGATTCTGCCACGCCTTCGCCTGCTGGCAGGCGCGTTCCAGCACCTGCCGGCCCAGCGGCAGGATAAGTCCGGTCTCTTCGGCCAGGGGGATGAATTTGTCCGG
>JBNJGC010000153.1:0-6140 GCA_051747405.1 Pseudomonadota bacterium | reverse complement strand
GGGGGGGGGGGCTGGTTTTTCGGCCCGCTACAGGGGGGCGAAGGGTTACTTGATCTTCGCTTCCTTGTACATAACGTGCTTGCGAACGACGGGATCGAATTTCTTGATCTCCATCTTGCCGGGCATGTTGCGCTTGTTTTTGTCGGTGGTGTAGAAGTGGCCGGTACCGGCGCTGGACACCAGACGGATCTTGTCGCGTGCAGACTTAGCCATGTGTTAGCTCCTTATACCTTCTCGCCGCGGGCACGGATGTCGGCCAGTACGGCGTCGATGCCCTTCTTGTCGATGATGCGCATCCCTTTGGTGGTGAGACGCAGTTTAACCCAGCGGTTTTCGCTCTCCACCCAGAAGCGGTGGCTGTGCAGATTGGGCAAAAAACGACGCTTGGTCTTGTTGTGGGCGTGGGAAACGTTGTTACCGGAGACCGGACGTTTGCCTGTTACCTGGCATACCTTGGACATGATTCTGAACTCCAAAAATCTCTGAATTCTGTTCGCCCCCTGGGGCACCCAGGGACAGGAAGCCGGATTTTATACCAAAACCGGGGGGCGGGCGCAAGGAAAAACTCTCAATCAGATCACGCCGCGCTCGGCCAGGGAGGTGATCTCGCCGTCGCCGATGACCATGTGGTCGAGCAGGCGCACGTCCACCAGGGCCAGGGCCTCTTTGAGGCGGTGGGTGATCTGTTCGTCGGCGCGGCTCGGCTCGGCGACGCCGGAGGGGTGGTTGTGGGCCAGGATCACGGCGGCGGCGTTGTGGGCGAGGCAGCGGCGCACCACTTCGCGGGGGTGGACGCTGGCGCCGTCGATGGTGCCGTGGAAGAGCTCTTCGAACTCGATTACCCGGTGGCGGTTGTCGAGGAAGAGGCAGCCGAAGACCTCTTGGTGGTAGCCACGCAGACGGGCGTTGAGGAAGCGCCGGGTGTGTTCGGGGCTGGTCAGGGCGTCGCCCCGCTGCAGGGTGCTGAGCAGGTGGCGGCGGGAGAGTTCGAGGGTGGCCTGTAGCTGAACGTATTTGGCGGTGCCCAGCCCCTTGGCGCGACAGAAGCTGGCGCGGTCCGCCTCCAGCAGGGGCCGCAGCCCGCCGAAGTGGCTCAGCAGGGCGCGGGCCAGATCCACCGCGCTCATGCCGGTGACGCCGGTGCGCAGGAAGATGGCCAGTAGTTCGGCATCGCTGAGGGAGGCTGCCCCGCGCTGGAGCAGTTTCTCCCGTGGGCGCTCTTCGGTCGGCCAGTCACGTATCGCCATCACAACCTCCTTGTTTTGCTGTGAGGATGATAGCGCGAGGGGGATGGATCGTGAAGGGTTTCTGGTAAACTCCCGGTATGATTAGTGAGCGTTCACACCATACCTTGGCGGGGCGGCGCATTCTGCTGGGGGTCAGCGGCGGCATTGCGGCCTATAAATCGGCGCTGCTGGTGCGGGAGTTGGTCCAGGCCGGGGCCGAGGTGCGCGTGGTGATGACCCGTGCCGCCACGGAGTTCGTCACGCCGATGACGCTGCAGGCGTTGTCGGGCAATCCGGTGCGCAGCGAGCTGTTCGACCCGGCGCATGAGGCGGCGATGGGGCATATCGAGCTGGCGCGCTGGGCCGAGCTGATCCTGGTGGCGCCGGCCAGCGCCGATCTGATGGCGCGGCTGGCGGCGGGGATGGCCGATGATCTGCTCACCACGCTCTGTCTGGCAAGCGAGGCGCCGCTGCTGCTGGCGCCGGCGATGAACCGGGTGATGTGGCAGGCGGCGGCGACACAGGAGAATGCGCAGACCCTGCGCCGTCGCGGCGCGGCCCTGCTGGGGCCGGATGAGGGTGAACAGGCCTGCGGCGAGAGCGGACCGGGGCGGATGCTGGAGCCGCCCCAGCTGCTGGCAGCGTGTGAGGCACACTTTGCCGACGGGCCGCTGATCGGTATCCGGCTGACCCTCACCGCCGGGCCGACCCGCGAGGCGCTCGATCCGGTGCGTTATCTGAGTAACCACAGCTCGGGGAAGATGGGCTTTGCCATCGCCGCGGCAGCCGCCGCCATGGGCGCACGGGTGCGACTGGTGAGCGGGCCGGTGGCGCTGCCCACCCCCGCCGGGGTGGAGCGGGTCGATGTGCAGAGCGCCGAGCAGATGCTTCAGGCGGTGCTGGAGGATGCCGGGGAGATCTTCATCGGCTGCGCGGCGGTGGCCGACTATCGACCGGTGGCGGTGGCTGCCGGGAAGATCAAAAAACGGGCCGAGACCCTTGAGCTGGCCCTGCAACGCAACCCGGACATTCTCGCCCGTGTCGCCGCGCTGGAGCCGGCGCCGTTCACGGTGGGCTTTGCCGCCGAAACCGAGGCGCTGGAGCAGCACGCCCGGGCCAAGCTCGAGGCCAAGGGACTGGATATGATCGCCGCCAACTGGGTGGGCGAGCGGGCCGCCGGCGGCGGCTTTAACAGTGATGAGAACGCCCTGGAACTTTACTGGGAGGGCGGCGGCCAGAGTCTGCCCCGTAGCGACAAGCCGACTCTGGCGCGGTCGCTGCTGGCGACTATCGCCCAGCGCTATCAAAAAGTGAGGAATAGGCCCCATGCAGAAGATTGAACTCAAGGTTCTCGACCCGCGGCTGGGCGAGCAATTCCCCCTGCCCCACTACGCCACCGACGGCTCTGCCGGCATGGATCTACGCGCCATGCTGGATGAGCCGCTGAGCATCGACCCCGGTGAGACCCACCTGCTGCCCACCGGCGTGGCGATCCACATCGGCGACCCGTCGCTGGCGGCGGTGTTGCTGCCGCGCTCGGGGCTGGGGCACAAACGGGGCATTGTGCTGGGCAACTTGGTGGGGCTTATCGATTCGGACTACCAGGGGCAGATCTTCGTCTCCTGCTGGAACCGCGGCCAGGAAGCCTTTACCGTACAGGTGGGGGAGCGCATTGCGCAGATGGTCTTCATTCCGGTGGTGCAGGCGGCCTTTTCCGTGGTGGAGGAGTTCGCCGACTCGTCGCGTGGCGAGGGGGGCTTCGGCCACACCGGCAAGCACTGAGCGGGGGGGCGCGGTGCCGCCGGTCGCAGCAGGGGGCCTGCGATCCCTCGAAGCACCCGGTGGCGCGACTTAATAAATATAAATAGATAATAAGGCAGAACAATATTGTGAAGAAGCTCTTTTCCAGAAAAAAACCGTCCGGGGAGGCCGGCGAGGAGCAGGCCTCACTCAGCAGCGGCGGTGTAGGCCTTGCGCGCCTCAATCTGTTGGCGCTGGCGGTGGCGGTGACGGTGATCCTCATCAGCGGTTACGCGGCCTACCTGCAGTACGCCACCCTCATCACCAGCCGTCAGGAGGATACCCACACCGCCGAGGCGGCGCGCATGGCCGCCTGGCTCTCCGGCAGGCTCGCCTCGCTGGAGGAGAAGATGGACACGCTGGCGCAGCCGGACCCGGCGTTGCTGGACATGATCGCCCACTTCGACCGCAACGACCTGGCGCGGCGCGAGACGCAGTTGCTGCTTCAGCTCCCCTCCGCTCTGCGCATACGCTACATATTGCCCACCGACACCCGTCCGGACGACTCGCTGGAGCCGCCGCTGAGCTACGCCTGCCTGGATCTGGCGCGCACCGCCGAGGAGGGGGTCAAAGCGCCACCGTTCGAGGCGCACCTGTTCGGCAGCGAGGCGCAGCACCTGGACCTGGTGCGCCCGGTGCGGGATGGTGATGAGGTGGTGGCCAGCCTGATGGTGACGCTGGATGTGGCGCTCATCGAGCAGTGGTTCGGCCAGCTCAACCCTCAGGGCGGCTATG
The DNA here is from genome assembly GCA_051747405.1 of Pseudomonadota bacterium. Lineage (GTDB taxonomy): Bacteria > Pseudomonadota > Gammaproteobacteria > Thiohalomonadales > Thiohalomonadaceae > JAPHTQ01. The sequence goes on along the minus strand of JBNJGC010000153.1, from coordinate 2,379 downwards.
CCGAGCTGCAGCAGGGCCGCAGCGACCCGCTCACACTCTTCAGTGGCGGTAACCGCAGCGCGAAGCAGGGCGAGGCCTTCACCGCCGGGGTGGAGGGCAGCAGCTGGCACGTCGCCTACTGGCCGTCGACGGCGCTGGGTGTGGCCGAGGCGCGGGCTGCCGGCTTTTTGCTCACCTTCGCCATCGCCGCGGGGGGCGTCGTTGCCTTTTTCCTCTTTTTCGGGCTGTTCCTCTCGCGCTTCGTGCGGGCGGATATGTCGCGGCTGATCAACTTTATCGTCGACTCTAGCCTGGGCAAGCGTTTCCACTCCTACCCGGTCAAGCTGGTGGAGGCGAAAAAGGCCCTGCAGGAGAAAGAGAACGATCTGGCCGTGCTCGCCTCCTACACCAACAGCACCGAGAGCATCCACTCCAAGGCGGAGCATTTTGTGCCCGATATTACCTTCTCGGACGGCATCGACGTTGAGGAGGAGGCGCCGGAGGGTGACGAAGCGAGCGCTAGCGAGGCGCAGCCGGACGACGACGGCAGCAAACCGGACAAGGGATAACGAACCTATAAATCGCTTTTAGAGAGGACAAGCAAGGTATGAGCCTGGACCTGGAAACCGCCATGAACAACGCCCGCGTTCTCAGCGAGGCGCTGCCGTATATCCGCCGCTTCTCCGGCAAGACGGTGGTGATTAAGTACGGCGGCAACGCCATGACCGAGGAGGCGCTGAAAAACGGCTTTGCCCGCGATGTGGCCCTGCTCAAGCATGTGGGGATGAATCCGGTGGTGGTGCACGGCGGCGGGCCGCAGATCGGCCAGCTGCTGGAGCGGTTGGGCAAGGAGAGCCGGTTCATCGACGGCATGCGGGTGACCGACCGCGAGACGATGGATGTGGTGCAGATGGTCCTCGGCGGCCTGGTGAACAAGGAGATCGTCTCTCTGCTGAACCAGCATGGCGGCCGGGCGGTGGGCCTGACCGGCAAGGATGCCGACTTCATTCGCGCCCGCAAGATGCAGTTCGAGCGCAACAACCCGGAGATGAACACCCCGGAGATCATCGATATCGGCCATGTGGGCGAGATCGATCACATCAACGGCAGCGTGGTGGACATGTTGATGCACGGCGACTTTATTCCGGTCATCGCCCCCATCGGCGTGGGCGAGGACGGCCAGTCCTACAACATCAATGCCGATGTGGTGGCGGGCAAGCTGGCCGAGTGTCTGGCCGCGGAGAAGTTGATCCTGCTGACCAACACCCCCGGGCTGCTGGACAAGCAGGGCGAGGTGCTGACCGGCCTGAGCAGTAGCCGGGTCGATGAGCTCATCGCCGACGGCACTATCCACGGCGGTATGCTGCCCAAGATCCGCTGTGCGCTGGATGCCGTGCACGGCGGGGTGCGCAGCGCCCACATTATCGACGGTCGGGTGGAGCACGCCCTGCTGTTGGAGATCTTCACCAACGAGGGTGTCGGCACCCTCATCCAGAACAGTTAATTGGGGGTTTGAGCATGAGTGAGAGCAGTAACGATAAACCGTCGCGCCGACAGCAGATCCTCGAGGCGCTGGCCCACGAGTTGGAGAAGAGCCCCGGCAAGCGGATCACCACCGCCGGGCTGGCCCGTGCTGTGGGGGTCTCGGAGGCGGCGCTCTATCGCCACTTTCCGAGCAAGGCGAAGATGTTCGAGGGGTTGATCGAGTTTATCGAAGAGACCGTCTTTGGCCTGGTCAACCGCATCCTCAGCGACGAGCAGCGCTCAGCGGAGCGCTGTGAGAAGATCATGGTGCTGCTGATGGGCTTTGCGGCGCGTAATCCGGGGATCAGCCGTATTCTGGTGGGTGACGCCCTCACCGGCGAGACCGAGCGGCTGCGCCATCGCGTCGGCCAATTCTTCGATCGCATCGAGAGCCAGTTCAAGCAGATCCTGCGTGAGGCGGAGCTGGCCGGCGAGCTGCGTGGGCGCCAACACGCCGCCGCCACCGCCAACCTGCTGCTCTCCACCGCCGAGGGGCGTATGAACCAGTATGTGCGCAGCGGCTTCAAGCGCTCGCCGCTGGCCGATTGGGAGGATCAGTGGCCGCTGCTCGCCACGGCGATCTTCAAGTAGGTGATCAGCGCAGGCGCCGGCCCAACTCCTTGAGCTCGCGAAAGCGCTCTATATCCCGCTCGTACTTCTCCTTCAGCCGGGCCTTCTCCTCCTCCTTGGATTCGATAAAGCCGCGTTTGTCGGCGATCTGGCGCTCCAGCGAGTCGATGGCCTGCTGCAGGTTCTCGGGGATCTCGCGCCCCTTGCGCTCATAGCCGGCGGCGCGCTTTTGCTCCTTCTCCAGGTCCGCCTCCAGCTTGTCGATAGTGATGCGGGTCACCTCGATAGTGGCGTCGATGGCGCCGA
>JBNJGC010000152.1:0-6212 GCA_051747405.1 Pseudomonadota bacterium | reverse complement strand
AATCCCTCCCTGGAGGCTCGACTGCCGCGTCCTTGCGGCAGACGACCGTAAATCAAGGGCTTACACCAGCGATGACAAAGTATGCGGTTGCCCTGGGAGGCCCCGGCGCTGATTTGATTCCGGCTTAATCCTGTTCCGGTAACGCCTTGCCCGGGTTGAGCAGGTTGTAAGGGTCGAACTGGCGTTTGATCTGGCGCATCAGCCCCAATGAGACCGGATCGATTTCACGCCCGACGAACTGCCGTTTGACCCGACCGATACCGTGCTCCCCGGAGAGTGTGCCGCCAAGCTCCAATACCAGCGCAAACAGGGCATCCAGACAGGGCTCGGCGTTGGCCATCTCCTTCGGGTTGTCGGGATCGACCAATAGATTGACATGGATGTTGCCGTTGCCGGCATGGCCAAAGTTGACGATGGTGATGCCGTGGCGCGTAGAGAGTTCACCGATCCCGCTGATCAGCGCAGGGATCCGCGAGACCGGCACCACCACATCTTCGTTGATCTTCTTCGGCGCCACGGTGCGTAGCGCCGGCGAGAGCGCCTTGCGCAGAGTCCACAGCGCCTCCACTTGCTGTGCGCTTTCGGCTCGCAACAGCTCCAGACACCCCTCGCCCCCGGCGGCACTCTCCACGGCCCGGCTCGCTTCGTCGATGCAGGAGCGGGGGCCGTCCACCTCGATCATCAGCAGGGCGCCGGCGTCCTGCGGCAGGTCGTGATCGCTGTAGTCGCGGATCATCGCCAGGGCGGCACCGTCCATGAACTCCAGGCTACACGGCGTGACCGGTTGAGCCATGATCCGCGAGACGGCGCGGGCGGCGCTCTGCATATCGCGGTAGAGCGCGCGCAGGGTGCGTTTCTCCTCCGCTAGCGGGGTGAGCTTGAGGGTGGCTTCGGTGATTACAGCAAGGGTGCCCTCGGAGCCGATGAGCAGTCGCGTCAGATCGTAGCCGACTACGCCTTTGGTGGTGGCGGTACCGGTGTGGAAGGGGTCTCCGGCCATGGTGATCGCACGCAATCCCAGGGTATTCTCCCTGGGTGTGCCGTATTTGACCGCCCGGGGGCCGGCGGCGTTGCAGGAGAGGTTGCCGCCGACGGTGCAGATGGCGGCACTGGTGGGGTCTGGTGGCCAGAAGAAGCCGTGCTCTGCCGCAGCCTCCTGTACCTGGCGGTTGGTCACGCCGGGCTGTACTACCATCAAGCGGTTATCGGGGTCGACCCTCAGGATACGGTCGAACGCCTCCAGCGAGAGGACAACGCCGTGGGCCACGGGTACCGAGGCGCCAGCGGTACCGGTACCGCTGCCACGCGAGACAACGGGGACTCGAAACTGGCTGCAGAGTGATAACAGGGTAGCGATCTGCTGCGCGTTTTCCGGGATTACCACAACATCCGGCAGGCTGTGTAGCCGGCTGTTGTCGTAGCCGTAGGTCCAGCGCTCGGCCCGGTCCAGGCGCAGTCGCTCAGCGCCGATCGCTTCGCGCAGCGCTTCGAGGAAGCCGTGGGGGAGTGCGCTTACGGCCTGGCTCAAGTTCAGTCGCTCCGCCCGGTGTATTCAAATACCTTGACGATGCGCGCCACCCCCGGGGTTTGACGCACCACATCGACAGCCCGCGCCGCCTCCTCACGCGATACCAGGCCCATTAGGTAGACACGCGCTTTGTGGCTGATCACCTTGATGCTCTGCGCCTCTACCTGCTCGGCCTGAATGAGGCGTGATTTGACCCGTGCTGTGAGTCTGGCATCGCGGTTGCGACTGGCCGAGTCACTGCGCTCGCCGACGGTGATGGCATTGCGTACCTGGCGGACCTTCTCGTGACGTCGCGCCAGCTTTTCCACCTCCTCCCGGTAGTGGGGCTGCTCCACCTCGCCCAGCAGCAGGACCACGCCGTTATAGCTGGTGATGTTGATGTAGCTGTTCTCCATCAGGGCGGGGCGCTCGGCGATGCGTTGCTGGGTGGTCAGTTCGATCCCTTCATCGTCGATCATGGTGCCTGCGGTGCGGCGGTCCTTGGCGACGAGGATGCCGGTGGTGGCGGCACCGCCGGCGACCATGAGCGGCGCTGCGGCACAGCCGCCGAGCAGGGTTAGGGTTAGCAGTAGGGCGGTGACGCGGGGCATCATCAGCGGCTCTCCTCACCCAAGAGTTGCTGGTCGATAAGGTCGCACAGGCAGTGGATGATCAGAAGGTGGACCTCCTGCACTCTGGCGGTGGAGTCGGAGGGGACGCGCAGCTCCACATCTCCCTCTAGCAGAGTGCGGGCCATTTCGCCGCCATCTTTACCGGTCAGGGCCACCACTGCCATCTGCTGTTGCCGGGCGGCGAGGATCGCCTTGCGGACGTTATCCGAGTTGCCGCTGGTGGAGATGGCGAGCAGCACATCCCCCTCGCGACCCAGCGCCATCACCTGCTTGGCGAAGACTTCGCTGTAGGCGTAGTCGTTGGCGATGGAGGTGAGGGTGGAGGTGTCGGTGGTGAGGGCTACGGCGGGCAACCCGGGTCGTTCGCGCTCGAAGCGGTTAAGCATCTCCGAGGAGAAGTGCTGGGCGTCACCGGCAGAGCCGCCGTTGCCGCAGCTGAGTACTTTGGCGCCGTTGCGAAGCCGTTTGCCCATCAGGGCCGCCGCTTCGGCGATGCTCGGTGCGAGGATCTCCGCAGCGCGCAGTTTCAGCTGCGCGCTGGCCTCAAAGTGGTGTTTTATCCGTTCCTGCATAGTCTCAGCCCGCTTCGATTGCATTTTTGACCCACTGTACCGAGTGGCGACCCCAGCGCCCCGGGGCGATGGCGACCACGTCGATACGGCAGGGTCGGTTGTCATTGCCGGTGCGCTGTAGGTAGTGTCGGGCAGCGTGCAGCAGTCGCTGTTGCTTGTGTCTGTCGACACTTGCCAGGGCGCCACCGAAGCGTTGGTGTTTGCGGTAACGCACCTCGACGAATACCAGGGTCTGCCCCTCGTGCATGATCAGATCCAGCTCACCGCCACGGCAGCGGTAGTTGCGCCGCTCCAGCCGTAGGCCGCGCTTGCACAGGTACTTCTCGGCAAGCTGTTCGGCCTCTCTGCCGGTCTCACTCCTGCTGCTGCTGGGTGCCATTGAGTTCGATGATCCTCTCCTGCTCCAGCCAAGGTACGCCGCGGCGGAAAGTCGCCCACTGCAGACCGCGCTCGACCCGTCGTTGCTGGTCGAGCGAAAGCCGCCCGGTTTCACCCTGGTAGTGATCGTAGGGGTGGTTGGCGAGCATGGGCAGTAGCGGCACCAGCTGGTAGGCATCGATCCCCAGTGCCACCAGTCGCTGCAGCTGTCCGCCGTGGGCCTGGAGTAGATCGCCATATTCGCGGCGCAGGGAGGCGGTGGTACTCTCGCCGCCGAGGGTCCAGGGCATGTCGCAGAAGGCGATGTTGTCCATGTCACGATCCGTGTCGCGGTCGATCTGACCGGTATAGAGGTGGGATGTGGCCAGCACCGGTAACTGGCTGGCGTGGTGGAAATCGAGCTGCGGGCGAATGAGCCGTGCCTGACGGGGGTAGGCGAAGAGGAAGACAAAGTCGACATCCTGACGTCGCCGTGGGGTGAATTCGACCCGGTCCGACATCAGTTGGTTGAGACGGCGCTTGCGAAACTCGCTGTCGTTGAGGTTGAGTAGTGTCTTGATGGGGGTGGAGAAGTCGTTGTCGTCTCTGTCGTAGCGTGCCTGGCCGGCGACGCTGCCTCCGAGCGCCTGCCAGTGCTCGTTGAATGCGTGGGCGAGGCGATCCCCAAGCTCCCCCTGGGGCAGTAGCAGGGCGGCACGGCGGTGGCCGACGGCCCAAGCCCGTTCGGCCACTTCCCGCGCCTCATCCTCGGGGGCCAGACCGAACTGGTAGAGCTGGGCGTTGTTGGTCTGCTCGGCGCGATTGAGCGCCAGGGTGGGGATCGGCAGCGCCTCCTTGGCGGCGAGGTGGGCGACCGCCTCCTTGTTGAGGGGGCCGATGATAAACTGTGCGCCGTCGGCGACCGCCTCGGCGTAGGCGCGGTCGAGCTGTGCCGGCTCCTCGCCTGCGTCGTAGATGTTGAGGGTGATGTCGTGGCGCTGCGGATCGCTGTAGTAGGCGGCGAGCAGCCCCTCCTGGATCGCCCTGGCGGCAGCGGCAAAGCGGCCACTGTGGGGCAGCAGCAGGGCGAGCCTGGCGGGGCGTTCGGCTAGTTCGTGGCTGCGCGCCAGCACCTCCTCCAGCACCGCCTCACTGGCGGGATGGCCCGGGTAGCGCTGGCGCCATTGCGTAAGCCGCTGTTCGACCTGATTGGGACTGAGGCTGTAGTCCTTGGCGAGCAGCACCAGTTCTAACCAGCCGCTCATGGTGTCCCGCGGCGGCTCGACCTGCAGCCGCTCCAGCGTCTCGGGGCCGTAGGCGGAGAGTGCTTGCCAGATCGCCAGCTGGTTGTCCCGGATGGTCTGCTCATCCTGCAGGTAGAGATCACGCAGGATGTACTCCCGTGCCGCCTCGAGGTGGTTACTGAGTGCGGAGAAGGCCCTGGCGCGGAGTTCGTGGTAGCGGGCATAGAGCGCATTGCTATCGGGCAGGCGGTCTTCGTCTACGGCGGGGGTACTGAGCAGGCTGAGGGTGTGATCGGGGTTGCGTTGGAGATCGATCTCGGCGCGCAGTAGCTGAGCCTCCAGGCGCAGGCGCTCTGGCAGGGGGGCGCTGGCGAGGCTGTCGAGCCGGTCGCGGGCGAGATTGTTGCTGCCGTCCTGGAACAGCGCCTGGGCCTCCCGGTAGCGGTGACGATAACTGGCGGGGGGGCGGGCCTTGGCGGCAAGCCGGCCATAGAGCTCGGCGGCGCGTCCATACTGGCCGCTCTGCATCGCCTGCTCGGCCAGTGTTTCCCTGTCAGGCTGCCTGTCGGGAGCCGGCTGGCGGACCGTGGGGCTCTCGGCACAGCCGAACAGCAGCGCCGCCAGGGCGAAAATGATTATGCGCTTTTGCATGGATAAATGTGTACGATGTTTGCCGGTCCGGGTTGGATTGGTACGCTGGAAAATACACAGTATCTTGGCGGGGTGACGACGTGTCAATTGAAGCGGGTATTCTTTATGTGGTGGCGACGCCTATCGGTAACCTGGGCGACCTCTCTCCCAGAGCGGTGGCGGTGCTGCAGCAGGTGGATCGAATCGCTGCGGAGGATACCCGTCACAGCGCCGCACTGATGCGCCACTTTGCCATCACCACCCCGATGCTCTCACTGCACGAGCACAACGAGCGGCAGAAGAGCGCGCTGCTGCTCGAGCGTTTGCGCGCGGGGGAGAGTCTCGCGCTGATCTCCGATGCGGGAACACCGCTTATCAGTGACCCCGGTTACCTCCTGGTGCGCGAGGCGCGTCTGGCCGGTGTGCGGGTGGTGCCGGTGCCCGGTCCTAGTGCGATAATCACCGCGCTATCGGCCAGCGGGCTGCCCACGGACCGGTTTTGCTTCGAGGGGTTTCTACCCGCCAAGAACGGCCCCCGGGGTAAACGGCTTGAGGCGCTGCGGGGGGAGACGCGGACACTCATATTCTATGAGTCGACCCACCGCATCCTCGAATGCCTGAGTCAGATGGCCGACTACTTCGGCCCGCAGCGCGAGGCGGTGGTGGCGCGGGAGCTGACCAAGACCTTCGAGACCCTCCTGCAGGGGGGGCTGGGCGAGCTGGTCGCCCGGCTCCAGACCGACCCCGACCAGCGTCGGGGGGAGTTTGTGGTGCTGGTGCACGGAGCCGAGGCGGAACAGGGGCAGGGGCCTGATCCGGAGGCACGCCGTATCGCCACTATTTTGGCCGAGGAGCTCCCGCACAAGCAGGCAGCGGCGCTGGCGGCGCGTATCAGTGGCGAGAAAAAGAACGCCCTCTATCGGTACCTACTCGATAATAAGTAAGTGTTAACGCCTGGAGCACTTCTTTTAGCGCTAACTACTCGCTCGATCTGACTGGGGTCTATTAGGCGAGAGTCGCTCCCAGGGTGAGCGCATACTTACATAACACCCCACATACAGCTAGTGTAAGCCCTTGATTTACGGTACGCCGTGAATCCCTCCCTGGAGGCTCGACTGCCGCGTTCTTGCGGCAGACGACCGTAAATCAAGGGCTTACACCAGCGATGATAAAGTATGCGCTCACCCTGGAGTCATCCCCTGGACGTTGAACTTTCCCGGAATATGCGTATCTTATGCGGCGGGAGTCGGCCGGATAGTCGCTGTACCGT
>JBNJGC010000151.1:0-6214 GCA_051747405.1 Pseudomonadota bacterium | reverse complement strand
GCGCCAGACCACGAAGCTCCCCAGTGCCCCGGTGACCAGGGCGACGGCGAGTCCGGCGAACAGGGCGCGGAGAAGAAAGTCATCCATGTCGGCGTACCTTTCGGTTGCAGCTGCCGCACCAGCCCTTGTGTTCGGGTTGCTGGTGGTGGTGGTGGGTGTAGGGGGCGAGCCCCTCGAGCGGGCCACGGATTATCTGTTCGTTGGGGCCTTTGGCGACCAGTTGGTCGGGATGGCCGGTGCAGCAGACCTGCTGATCGAGGCAGAAGACCCGATCGGTCCGCGCCATGACCAGGTGCAGGTCGTGGGAGACCATCAAAATGCCGCAGCCGCGCTCATCGCGCAGGCGGGAGATGAGATCGTACAGTTCGCTCTGCCCCCCCACATCGACCCCCTGGATCGGCTCGTCGAGAAACAGCAGCTGCGGCTCCCGCAATAGCGCCCGGGCCAGTAGCACCCGCTGGCTCTCGCCGCCGGATAGGTTTGTCATCTGTGACTCCAGCAGGTGCGCCGCCCCGACCTCCGCCAGCGTCTGCTGGAGGCGGTTGTCGTCGCTGCGCTGGCTCAGGGTGAGAAAGCGGCGCACAGTTAGCGGTAGCACCGGATCGATGCTGAGCTTTTGCGGCACATAACCGAGGCGCAGCCCTTTGCGGCGAGTGACCTCGCCATGGTTGGGCCGCTGCAGCCCCAGCATCACCTTGACCAGCGTCGATTTGCCGGCGCCGTTGGGGCCGATGAGGGTAACGATCTCCCGCTCGTGCACTGCCAGATCCACATGGTCGAGCACCATGCGCTGTGCGAAGTGGACCGTGACGCCGTGCGCCTCCACCAGAGGCGGGCTACCCATGGGACGACTCCCGGCAGCGGGGACAGAGACCGCCGATCTCCACCGTTTGGCGCTCAATCACGAAGCCGAGACGTTGCGCGCTCCTGCCCAATTGCGCATTGATGGCCGGCTCATCCAGCTCGGCCACCTGCTGGCAAGCGCTGCAGACCAGGAACTGTCCGTGGTGTGGTGTCCCGGGGCTGCTGCAACCGGTGTAGGCATTCAGGCTTTCGATGCGGTGTATGAGTCCGTGCGCGAGCAAAAAGTCCAGCGCCCGGTAGACTGTCGGCGGTGCCGCCTTGACCCCCGCCTCGCGCAGGCGGTCGAGTAGCTCGTAGGCCCCCACCGGTTTATGTTCCTGCCAGATGAGCTCAAGGATATGTTGGCGCTGCGAGGTGAGTCGTCCCCCCTGTTCGGCGCAGATCGTCCTGGCCTGGGTGACGGCGTTGCTGATGCAGCTGCTATGGTCGTGGCGCTCCGCTGGGAAGGCCGAGGGACTAGGCTTGCTCATACACCTCTTCCGGTGGAATAATTGTTACATTATAACATTTCAATCAATGAGGTCACCATGTTGCGTAAGCTCCCCCTTCTGTTGCTGCTCTGTGTGAGTCTGCCGGCATCGGCCGCCGCGCCGCGGGTGGTGGTGAGTCTCGGTCCACTCCACTCGCTGGTGGCCGGAGTGATGGAGGGGGTGGCGGAGCCGCAGCTGCTGCTCCCGCCCGGCACCTCGCCCCACGCCTATTCGCTCAAGCCCTCCGATGCCCGCGCACTGGGCCGGGCCGAGCTGGTGATCTGGGTGGGGCGTGAGATGGAGGCGATGCTGGGCAGGCCGCTTGAAAGTCTGGCGGGTGGGGCGCGTACGCTGTCGCTGGTCGAGGTGGAGGGGATGGCACTGCTGCCGGCGCGCGAAGGTGGAGTCTGGCAGGGGCATGATCACGAAGCGCACGATGAACACCGTGCGCATGAGCACGGCGCGGTGGATAACCACCTCTGGCTCTCACCCCACAATGCGCGGCGGACGGTGGTGGCGGTGGTCGAGGCGCTTGTCCGTCTCGACCCGGATAATGCCGCCCGCTACCGTGACAACGCTGAGCGGGTAAGCGCCCGAATCGATGAGCTGGAGCGGCAGCTGAACAGGCAGCTGGAGCCGCTTCGCGAGCGTCCCTACATCGTCTTCCATGACGCCTATCACTATTTTGAGTCGGCCTTTGGTCTGCATCCGGTGGGGGCGATCACGGTCAATCCCGAGCAGCGTCCGGGGGCCAAGCGTCTGATCGCGATTCGCAAGGCGATACGCAAGAGCGGGGCAGAGTGTGTCTTTAGTGAACCGCAGTTTCGCCCCGATATCGTTGAAGTGGTGCTGGAGGATACCGGTGCGCGCCACGGTGTACTCGACCCGCTGGGGGCGGAGCTGCAACCGGGTCGGGATCTCTGGTTTGAGCTGATGCGCAAGCTGGGCGCTGAGCTGAAGCGCTGTCTGGGCTGAGTCCGGTCGCCTGGCGGCACAAAAAAGGCCCGAACCGTATTGGGGTTCGGGCCGACAAAGCCACCAGGAGTGGGGCGGTTTAGAAGTTGAGCTTCAGGCCGGCCATGAAGCTGCGCGGTTTATTGGGGCGTGCGCCGTCGGGGGTGCGGGAGACGATCTTCTGCTCATCCAGCAGGTTCTCGACCTTGAAGAAGAGTTCGGCATCCCGGTGCAGCTGGTAGCGGCTGATGTAGTCGACCACGAAGAGTGAGTCGGTCTTTGCCTGGGGCGAGTCGGAGCGGTTGCAGCCCACCTCGACGCAGGTCTGGTCGATGTACTTGGCCACCGCGTAATTGTTCCAGCCGCCGGGGTGCTCCAGGCCGACGCGGGCGCTGAGGCTGTTCTCCGGCACATCCTTGAGTCGATCCCCCTTTACCACACCGCTGGCATCGTTATCGCGGCTGATTTCGGCGCGGGTGTGGGTGTAAGCGAGGCTGAGCGGCAGGGTGAAGGCGCCGGCACGGTGTTCGGTGCCGAGCTGCGCCTCGATGCCGCTGACTACCGCCTCACCATTGATGAAGGTGCCGGAGGTGGAGCCGTCGCTGCAGGGGGAACCGACCGAGCAGTTCTCCGCCTTGTCGGAGAAGTCGCTGTGAAAGCCGATGAGCTCGGCAAAGAGTGCCTCATTGCGGTAACGTCCGCCAAGCTCCCAATTGGTGCTGGTCTCGGGCTCCTCGTGCGCCTGGGCGCCGCCTCCCAAAGGTGAGAAGCCCTTGTGGACGCCGGCGAGCAGTTGCCAGGAGCGATCCAGATCGTAGCTCATGGAGAGGCCTGGAAGCAGCTCGCTGCTCTGGTTGGAGCGCTTGCTGTCGACGCTGTTGCGCTGCGCATCGGCGTACTGGACCCGGCTGCTCTGCACATCCTCGTAGCGCAGGGCGAGGTTGAGGTTCAGCGCCTCGGAGACCTGCCAGTCGTCGACCAGCCAGAGGCTGGTGGCCTCGGCCTGCTCGATGCGGTTGTTGCCGCCGCTGGGGGCGGTGGTCGACTGGTAGACCAGCGAGCCGTTCACCTGATCGAAAACATCCACCGGCTGGTAGCGGTCCATCTCATCCTTATGCAGTCGACCACCGAGGCTCAGGCGGTGTAGCCCCATGTCGATGTCGACATTCAGCTCCACACCGCGGGAGTCGTACTCCCGGTTGTTGTGTTTGTAGCTCAAGCCGTTGCTGTCGATGCTGCCGTCGAGGATCCCCTGGGCGGTAGCGTCGCCGCCGTTGGCGTCGGCGATCAGGCTGCCGCCGCCGGAGAGCTTGTACCAGTCACGGGCAAACTTATTGCGGTAGAGGGTCGCGGTGGCCTCGACGTTGTCGCTCAGCTCACGGCTGTAGGCGAAGTGGATGCCGGTGTGGTCGTTGGTCATTTGGTCGATGCTGGAGAGGCCGTAGCGGCGGTTGGGGTCGGCGGCGAAATCGGCATCGCTTAGACCGAGGTAGCTCTTATTGGAGATCTCCTCGTAGCGCTGCAGTTTCAGTTGTGCGCTCTGGCGCGGCCCCTGAGCCGACTCCCAGCGCAGCTTTGCCACATAGTCGGAGATGTTGTGGCCGGTGTTGCGGTTGCTGCGGTCGATCGACTTGAAGCCGTCGCTGTTGCGCTCCACCGCCTCCAACAGCCAGCCCCACTGACCTTCGCTGCCGCCGTAGTGGATGTGCTGCTCACTGCTGTTATGGGAGCCTATGCCCAGTACGGCGCTGCCGCTGTGCTGCGCCGGGATGGGTGTGGAACGCATATTGAGTACGCCGCCAGTGGTCTGCGGGCCGTAGCGCAGCAGCGGCGCGCCCTTCAGCACCTCGATGGAGGACATGCGCAGGGTGGTGGGGAAGTAGTAGGCCGCGGGGTTGGAGTAGGGCGCCGGGGCAACCATGACACCATCTTCCAGCAGGGTGATGCGGGCGCTGCGCCCGCCGCTGGCGGCGCGAATGCCGATGTTGGGGCGCAGGCCGTCCCCCTCCTCTTCGCGAATGTAGATGCCGGGGACGGTCTTGAGTATCTGGTTGATGTCGTTAGCCACCTCGGTCTCCAGCTGCTCGCTGTCGACCACGGCACCCGAGCCGGGCAGGGTCTTCGCCTCCTCGCTGCTGCCGATGATGACCATGCGATCCAGTGTCGTGTCGGCTTGTGCCGTAGCCGTGGTGGCCAGGACCAGGGCGATGGCTGCGGTCAGGCGCGAGGGGCGCAGGGGGTGGTTGGGTTTCGGTTTGTGTTGCATGCCAGTCTCTCCAATAACAGTTGGGTTGTGAGCTGTTGAGGCTGGCTGGCGATACCCCTTGGAGGGGTGGCTGGCTGGCGGGGTTAAGGGTAGGGGCGGCGAAACAGTGGTTATATTGGCCTGCCCCTATTTGGTTAAAATCAGTTTTCCGCTACGTGTCATGCGCAGGATGTAGAGCTCGCCTTCGTGCTCGATGTGCAGGGGCTTGCCCTGCGGCAGCAGCGCCTCGCTGGCGATGCGCTGTGGTGTGCGAGCGTTTTGGGTGGCGGCGTTGTGCGCTTTTTGCTCAGTCATGCCTCGCCTCCGGTTGGGTAATAAAGCCGATACGCTGTATCCCGGCCCGGCGGGCCGCAGCCATGGCGCGGGCGACAAGCTCGTAGTTGGCCTCGCCGGCAGCGTGTAGGTGCAGCATCCGCTGCGGTGCGTCGCTGAGGGCTTCGCTCAGGCGTGCTTCGAGCCGCTCCAGCGTGACGGGCTGTTGGTCGAGCTCGAGCCGTGCATCGGCGTGGATGGTCAGCTGTAGTGTGGTCTCGTCGGTTTCGCTCGGCGCGCTGTTGGCCTGGGGGAGCTCCACTTTGACCGCATGGGTGATCACCGGCGCGGTAATGATGAAGATCACCAATAGCACCAGCATGATGTCCACCAGCGGGATCACGTTCATCTCGGCCATCGGCGCCTCGTCGCCGCTCTCAAATCCGCCGAAGGCCATCAGTCCGCCTCCGCCTGGTGCAGGAGCAGGGCATGCAGGTCGTGGGCGAAGCCGTCGAGCTCTTCGCGCAGGGTACGTGCGGCGCGCTGAAAGGCGTTGTAGGCGAGCACAGCCGGGATCGCAGCGGCCAGACCGGCGGCGGTGGCCACCAGCGCCTCCCCCAATGGACCGGCCACCATCTCCATACTGGCGTTACCCGATTCGGCGATGGTGATAAGGGCGTGGTAGATCCCCCACACCGTACCGAAGAGGCCGATAAAGGGCGCAGTGCTGCCGATGGAGGCGAGCAGGGTCATTCCCGAGGCGCTGCGGGCGCTCTCGCGGTTAATGCCGTTGCGCAGCGTGCGTACCAGATGTTTGTCCAGATCCCCCAGCCGTGGATGTCGGCGAAACTGCTCCACGGCGGTAAAGGCGGTGTCGGCCAGTTGTGCCAGCGGTGCCTCGGGGCTGTGCTGCGCCGCCTGCCAAGCGGCATTATCGGAGCCCTCCTGCCAGAAGCGCTCGATGAAGCGGCGATTGGCGCGGCGCTGCTGATAGTGGCTGAGCGACTTGGCGATTACCAGGTACCAGGTAAGCACCGACATCACTACCAGTGCCGTAAAGACGCCGATAAGGACGGCGTCGCCTTGACGAAATACGATGGCCAGATCCATTTATCCTCCTAAAGAAAATGCGATGGGAACCACCACCCAGGCACTGACGGCACTCTCGCCGCGCCGTGCCGGCACGAACCGCCACTGCTCTACCGCCTGGCGGGCTGCCCGATCCAGGCGCGGATGACCGCTGGAGCGGTGGAGTTCGATCTGCCGTGGGCGGCCCTCGGGACCGACCTCCACCCGCAGCAGCACCTCCCCCTGCTCTTTCATACGCCGGGAGAGGCGCGGGTAGCGCGGCGGCGGGTTGCGCAGGTAGTCCGCCTGGTACTCGGGCGCCTTGGTCTGGTGGACAGGC
>JBNJGC010000150.1:0-6232 GCA_051747405.1 Pseudomonadota bacterium | reverse complement strand
AACAGGTGTGTTAGGACGCATGCGGGAATTTACCCATCTAGGCTGCATGCGTCCTAGTTCACCTTCGTTCTAATTGACAATCAGCTTTTTGCATAGCTATCATTTTGCTCTACCGTCAATCATAACCGAAGGGACTCGTGTTGTGTCAAAACCTAGCCAATCACCGCTTATCCCCCCCCGATATTCTTGACGCATTCACTAAAATAATCAATGCGTTAGCAAAATCGCGCCAACATGCCTATTGGTATGTAAAGTGCGCAGAAGAATACCTGCGGGTCATCGAGCTTCGCCCGTTATCGCTGCATGGCAAGGCTGTTGTCGAAGCATACCTCACCGATCTAGGCCGCAAGTCTGGTCTGAGCTCCTGGCAGTTTCGTCAGTGTGTTGAGGCCATTGGCGTATTGCTCAAGGTGGCCCAGGCACCGGCCCTACGCGAAGTGGATTGGCACTTCTGGCTGGATGGCGCCAAGGATCTGGGCGATCGTCATGCCACTGTGGGTAGAGAGCGATATACCCCGTCTCTGACACCCTATTCGGATTCTGCATCGCCCCAGTCTTCGGCCGGGCAAGCTAGCCTCATTCGAGTAACGTGGACACCCACCCAAACTCCCCGCCGGGCGTCGTTAGGGTATCGCGACATGCGACTCCGGACGGGGCAGCCTGGCCTACGAACTAACACCTGCTTCTTAACTTTTCGCCTTTGCGCCTCTGCGGTGAAAAATCTTCTCAGAGGGGGACGAGTAGTTACGTTCGGGGAATCACCGGACGGCTTTACCAATATTCGGGCTTGTTCAGGGCATCGACACAGGCGGCGCTGCCGGTTATCGGTGAGATGGATTCACTATTCAAACTCTGGCCCAGCCAGCCCTGTGGCTGGCTTAGCGGGAAGGGTGGTTTGACAGTCGCCACCGTGACCGGCTGGAAACCGACTTTTGCGTAGAAGGCCGGATCGCCATAGGTCATCACCAGTTCGACACCGTCTTCTCTCAATCGCTCAAAGCCGAAGCGAATCAGTCGCTGACCGACGCCTTCTCCCTGGCGTGTGGTAGCCACTGCGACCGGGGCGAGAATGAAGGCGTTGTTGCCGCTGTCGAAGGTCAGTCGGCTGAAGACGATAGCGCCGATCACTGTATCGGCGTCGAGCGCGACGAAGACGTAGCGGTCGCGCTCTTCGGTCTCGCTTAGCAGCTCCCGGGCAAGGTTGCCGATGAGTTGCCCTTCAGCCTCGCCTTCCGAGTCGCTGAAGACTGCGGTGAACAGGCGGATTATCGCCTCGGTGTCACTGTGATTTGCGCGTTGGAAATTCATTGAATGGTGTTGGGGTTCGTTCCTCACCCCAACCAGCGCGTCTATGTGCGGTTGAGAGGGTGATGGGGTGAGGCATTACAGAACGGAAATTGGCGGAAGAGAGCAGGAGTCGAACCTACCAGGGACCGCTTGACAGCCCCTCCCGATTTTGAAGATCGGGCGCCCCACCGGGGAACGATCTCTTCCATTGTTGATTATTACTGCCATGGGATTTCAGCGCCTTCTTTGCGAAGGAGATGATCGTCATTGACGCGACGAGTGTAGCCGATGCGATCGAAGAATTCGAGAATGCGGATCGCCAACTTGCGCCCGCCGCTGCCGTCGAGATAGAGGATGTCGCGAAACGGCGCTGCGCGGGCGGCACCCTGCTCCATGTTGAGGCGCTGCACGATGGTGGCCAGTTCCGCCAGCGCGGCGGCGGTGAAGTAGTGGTCGTGGGCCACCGGGTAGAGTTCACCGGCGCGGGCGAGACGTTTGAACAGGCGCCGCACCTCATATTCGGGGATACCGGTTTTGTGGTGTACATCGCGCACCCGTGGTGGGTTGTAGGGCTGGGCGTCCAGCAGGTGTCTCAGTTCGTTGAACAGTTGGCGGTCCTCCTCGCTGACGCTCACCCGGTGCTCGGGCAGGTGCAGCCAGGTGCGGGTGAGCTGGATACGCCCCTCTGCCAACAGGCTGTCGCTGACCGCCTTGAACAGCGGCTGCGGCAGTCGCACGGCGATCATGCGCCGCAAGCGGCCCGGCTCGACACCGACCATGTCGGGGGCGCGCTCATGCTCCTCGGCCAGAAGCTGCAGTAACCGCTCCTGCAGCCGCTGCCACGCATCCATGGCGATGCCGATGCGCGCCCCGCCGTCGCGGATCACCCGCAGCTGCGCCCGCTCCCAAAGCCGCTGCGCCTGCTCGTCGTCGAGGTTCCAGCTGAGGGCGAAACGGTTGAGGTCGATGCCCATCCTGCTCTGCTCGCGCAGGGTGGCCAGGGCCGTGAGCGGGTCGTCGTCGCGCAGCGCCTGGAGGAGCGCCAGCCGCTCTGGCGTGCGCTTGTGGCGGGTGGGCGGGAAGATGTCGAGCACACGCCCGCCGGCAACGGTGCGGCTCGCCCCGGCATCGCGCAGGATGAAGCGGTCGCCGCGCAGGGCGAGGGTGTCGCGCTTTAGCAGGATCTCCGCCAGCATATTGCCGCCCGGTTCCAGGTGCTTGCCCTCCAGCAGCTGCACGCGGCCCATGATGTCGTCGCTGCCGATATGCACGTGCACACTCTGCATGTGCTTGAGTGCCTTCCGGCCGGCGGGGACGTGCAGCTCCACCTGGAAGCGGTTGAGCGGGTGGGCCAGACCATCACCCACCAGCCACATGCCGCGTTCGATATCCTTTTTGTCGAAATCCCCCTTGAGGGCCAGGGCGCAGCGCTCACCGGCGGTGCCCTGCTCCGCCTCGCGATCCTGCACGTGCAGGCCGCGCACCCGGGCGCTCAGCCCCGGCGGTGAGAGGGTAAGGGTGTCGCCGAGGCGCACCTTGCCGGAGAGGGCGGTGCCGGTGACCACCGTACCGACTCCGCTCAGGGAGAAGCTGCGGTCGATGGCGAGGCGAAAACCACTGCCCGCCGGTGGGCGAGTGTAATCGGCAGCGGCGTTCTGCAAATGTTCATGTAGCGCCGCCACCCCCATGCCGCTCGGCGCCGAGACCTCGAACAGCGGACACCCCGCCAGCCCGCTCCCCGAAAGCAGGTGAGCGATCTCACCGCGCACCGCCTCCAGTCGCTCGGGGGGCACCGCATCGCACTTGGTCAGCGCCACCGCACCGCGCTGGATGCCCAGCAGGTCGAGCAGTTCCAGGTGCTCGCGGGTCTGCGGCATCGGCCCGTCATCGGCGGCGATCACCAGCAGGGCGTAGTCGATGGCGGTGGCGCCGGCGAGCATGTTGCGGATCAGCTTTTCGTGGCCCGGCACATCGACGAAGCCAAGCACCGAGCCGTCGGGCAACGGGGTGTAGGCGTAGCCCAGGTCGAGGGTGATCCCGCGCTGCTTCTCCTGCGGCAGGCGGTCGGCGTCCACCCCGGTGAGCGCCCTCACCAGCGTGGTCTTGCCGTGGTCGATGTGGCCGGCGGTACCGATCAGCATGAGAGACGGGCGAGGTTCGCGCTAAAGGCCGCTTCCTCGTGCGGTTGCAGGCAGCGCAGGTCGAGCACCAGGGCACCATCGTCGATACGGCCGATAACCGGCTGCGGTAGCCCTCTGAGCGCCGCCTCGATGCGATGCAGCACGCCGCTCTTCTTCCCCTGCGGGCGGACGGCCAGCCCGGCGGAGGGTAGCCGGTCCACCGGCAGTGAGCCGGAACCGATCTGTGAGCGCAGCGGCACCACCTCCACTGTCACCGGCAGTTCGGCCAATGCGCTCTGCATGGCGGGAAGCAGGCGCTCGGCGGCGCTGCGGATCTCCGCCTCGGGGCGGGTCAGCTGCGCCAGTGCGGTGAGCCGTTCGGGCAGACGCTCCGGGTCACGGTAGAGGCGCAGCACCGCCTCCAGTGCGGCGAGGGTGATCTTGCCCACGCGCAGGGCGCGCTTGAGCGGGTTTTTCTTGATCGCGCCGATCAGCTCCCTGCTGCCCACCAGCAGCCCCGCCTGCGGACCGCCGAGCAGTTTGTCTCCGGAGAAGGTGACCAGGTCCGCCCCGGCGGCGATGTTCTCCTGCGGGGTCGGCTCGTGGGGCAGGCCCCAGCGGTCGAGGTCGGTGAGGGTGCCGGAACCCAGGTCCACCACAAAGGGCAGGCCGTGCTCGTGGGCCAGCGCCGCCAGCTCCTTTTCCGGCACGGCGCAGGTGAAGCCCTGGATGGCGTAGTTGCTGGTGTGGATCTTCATCAACATCGCGGTGCGCTTGCCGATCGCCTCGCGGAAGTCCTTGAGGTGAGTCCGATTGGTGGTGCCTACCTCCTTCAACTTGGCCCCGGAGCGGCTCATGATGTCGGGCACGCGAAAGGCGCCGCCGATCTCGATCAGCTCACCGCGGGAGACGATGACCTTCTTCTTCTGCGCCAGGGTGTTGAGCAGCAGGAAGACCGCCGCGGCGTTGTTGTTGACCACCGTGGCCGCCTCGGCGCCGGTCAGTTCGCACAGCAACGCCTCCACGACATCGTCACGGTCACCGCGACCGCCATCCTCGATACTGTACTCCAGGGCGCAGGGGTTGCGGGCGGCGGTCACCATCGCCTCCACAGCCGCCTCCGGCAACGGAGCGCGCCCCAGATTGGTGTGCAGCACCGTGCCGGTGAGGTTGAACACCGGGCGCAGATTCGGCAGCGCCATCGCCTCGGCGGCCTGGGCAAGCTGGGCGAGGAGCTGCTCGTCGCTCGGCAGAGAGGCGCCGGAACGCACCGCCTCGCGGGTGTCTGCCAGGATCCGGCGCAGCAGCTCGGTGATGGGCTTCTTGCCGTGCTGCTCCAGCAACGGCTTGATCGCGACATCCTCCAGTAAGCGACTGACCGAAGGCAGCCGGGAAAGGTCGTTCATCCTGTCATCCATTGTCTATTCTCATTCTCGCCTTCGAGCATGAACGTGCAAGGTGTTACTAAAAAGATCACACTGCAAAGGTGCAAAGTGCGCAAAGGTCTAAAGAAAGTCAGTCATGGTACATACCGGAAAGTGTTCCATACCCCCCTTAATGTCAAAGTAATGAGGTGGATTCGTTGGCCTGATTACGTCCGCTATAAGGGTCTACAAGTAATCCGAGAGGGTGAGCAATTTCCCTGCAGGTAGATTTTCAGCCTAACTCGTGTCCAACTTCGAACTGTTGGGCTAGAGCCCGACCTTCACCTGGTCAACAGTCTGGTCACGGATTTGGAACTCCTATTTAGTCTTGGTTTATACCTTTACGGCCTTTGCGCCTTTGCGCCTTTGCGGTGTGATGTTTTTGTTTTTTCCTTATTACATCTGCAGACGCAAAAACCCCGCCACGAAGGGCGGGGTTTTCGCCGTGAAACGTCGAAGTGACTTCGACTATTCCATCGACGGTTTCCAGACTTTCCATACATTGGCAACCAGGTCGGGGCCCGGTTCGAGTACGGTTTTGCCTGGCTCCCAGCCTGCGGGGCAGACCTCTTTGGCGCCGGTGGCTCGCACATGCTGGTAGGCCTGGATCTGACGGATGGTCTCCGACAGTTTGCGCCCTACCGGCGGTGTGAGAATCTCCGCCGCCTGGATCACGCCGTCCGGGTCGATGATGAAGCGACCGCGGAGTTCAACCCCTGCGTCCTCTTCCCATACACCGTAGGCGCGGCCCACTTCGCCGTTTTGGTCGGATGCCATATGGAACGGCACGCCGCCTTCGGCCATCTTGCTCAGTTCAACGTCATTCCAGACCTTGTGGACGAACTGGCTGTCCACGCTGACGGAAATGACCTCGGCACCCAGCTCTTGCAACTTTTCATAATTCGCCGCGACCGCGGACACTTCAGTTGCTCAAACAAAGGTGAAATCGCCCGGATAGAAACAGAGCACGACCCACTTACCGGCAAAATCGGAGAGCTTTACGTTGGTAAAGCCTCCCTTGTAGTAGGCCGATGCACTGAAGTCCGGGGCTTTTTGCCCTACTCGTGCAGTCATTTTTGGTACCTCTCCTTCATGGGTTGGTTCCGCTGCGCCGGGCCGCTCAGTCTGCTCGCTGGACGAGACCGAGCTGGGCGACCTGGAGCAGGAGACAGATTCGTCTGTCATGGTTTCCTCCTTACGCCTCACCATCGAGACGTACCTTGATACTAGCCCTATACGCTACGCGAATCAACGCAAAGCAAGCTGCCAAGATGGCCGGCACGTAAGATCACGTCAGGACGTGGATGGTCGCCGGGAAAAGCGCCCACGGGCCGCTCTATCGTCTCACTCCAGATCGAAGCGGTCCTGCTCCATCACCTTGGTCCAGGCGGCGACGAAGTC
>JBNJGC010000149.1:0-6337 GCA_051747405.1 Pseudomonadota bacterium | reverse complement strand
ACCGCAACACAGATGATGGAGTCGATGATCGAAAATCAGATCCCGACCCGTGCCGAGGTGTTCGACGTGGCCAACGCCGTCCTCGATGGCACCGATGCGGTGATGCTCTCTGCCGAGACCGCCACCGGTAAATACCCGGACAAGGCGATCGGCGCGATGCACCGGATCTGTATTGAGGCCGAAAAGCAGCGTATCGCCCTCGAGTCGGATCATCGTATCCACTCCAAGTTCACCTACATCGACGAGGCCATTGCCATGGCCGCGATGTATAGCGCCAACCACCTCAAGGTCAAGGCGATCGCTGCGCTGACCGAGTCGGGTTCGACTACACTGTGGATGTCACGGATCAGCTCCGGAATCCCCATCTACGCTATGACCCGGCATGTGGAGACCCGTCGTAAGGTGACCCTCTATCGGGGCGTCTACCCGGTCAGTTTCGATGTGACCGCCACGGATCATGTGGAGCTCAACCGTGAGGCGATAGACGAGTTACGTCGCCGAGGCGCGGTTCGAGACGGCGACCTGGTCATCATCACCAAAGGCGATCTGATGGGTATCCACGGCGGTACCAATGCGATGAAGATCGTCAAGGTGGGAGAATTGGTTTAACGCCACTGAAAGTGTGGCACACGATACTTTTTTGCTTCTAAACGCTAACTCAAGGAGGTCGAAATGGCCCTAGTATCCATGCGTCAACTGCTGGACCACGCCGCCGAGCACGGCTACGGTCTGCCCGCGTTCAACGTCAACAACATGGAGCAGGTGCATGCCATCATGCAGGCTGCCGACGCCGTTGACAGCCCGGTGATCCTGCAGGGTTCCGCCGGTGCCCGTAAGTACGCCGGCGAGCCCTTCCTGCGCCATCTGATCATTGCCGCCACCGAGATGTATCCGCACATCCCGGTGGTCATGCACCAGGACCACGGCACCAGCCCTGCTGTCTGCCTGCGCTCCATCCAGTCCGGTTTCTCCTCCGTGATGATGGACGGCTCCCTGATGGAAGACGGCAAGACCCCGTCCTCCTACGAGTACAACGTCGAGGTAACCAGAAAGGTTGTCGAGATGGCTCACGCCGGCGGTGTCTCCGTCGAGGGTGAGCTGGGCTGCCTGGGCTCCCTGGAGACCGGTGAGGCCGGTGAAGAGGACGGCATCGGTGCCGAGGGCAAGCTGGACGAAGACCAGCTGCTGACCGACCCGGACGAGGCTGCCGATTTCGTTAAACAGACCGGCGTAGATGCCCTGGCCATCGCCATCGGTACCTCCCACGGTGCCTACAAGTTCACCCAGGCGCCCACCGGTAAGATCCTGCGTATCGACCGGGTTAAAGAGATCAACGCCCGCATCCCTGACGTACACCTGGTCATGCACGGCTCCTCTTCCGTGCCGCAGGATTGGCTCGAGATCATCAACAGTTACGGCGGTGACATGGGTCAGACCTATGGTGTACCGGTTGAAGAGATCGTCGAGGGTATCAAGTCCGGCGTGCGCAAGGTCAATATCGACACCGACCTTCGTATGGCCTCCACCGGTGCCATCCGTCGCCACCTGCACGAGAACACCGCGAATTTCGACCCGCGTAAGTTCTTCAAGGAGGCGACCAACGCCATGAGCGATATCTGCAAGGCCCGTTACGAAGCCTTCGGTTCCGCCGGCATGGCCTCCAAGATCAAGCCGATCTCCCTGGAGACCATGTTCCAGGACTACGAGGCAGGCAAACTGGAGCCCAAGGTCAACTAAGACCTTCTCCGGTGTGATAAAGAAGGCGGCCAATCGGTCGCCTTTTTTATTGTTTACAAGATCTCAACGCAAAGGGCCGCTCAATGGCGTCCTGCCATCGCGGCACTTGTGCATCCATGCACATCGCGCAAAGACGCGAAGAACGCAAAGAAAATTAATTGCGTTGCATGTGGCCTTATCTAAACAGATATTCGTGTGGTTCTTCTGCGGCTACGCAGTGTCACAGCACAGCAAGCCTGTACGAGGCTCTGTGGCTTATCTCAATCATTTAATACGACCTTGAAACCTTTGCGACCTTAGCGTCTTTGCGCCTTTGCGTTAAAAGCCCTAATGCAACCTAACTTACTTGGACTGCGCGAGTAGCGGGAAGCGCTCGCCCAGTTTTCCGCCCGCCGCTTCGTTGAGCAGAAACTCCTTGAAAGCCTGAGAGATGGCGGAGAGCCGCTTGCCTTTACGGTGAACAAGGTACCAGTAGCGCAGTATCGGAAACTCTTCGATATCGAGAATAGCCAGTTTACCCAGCCCCAGCTCCAGCTGGATCGCATCCTGGGACATCACCCCCAGCCCCAACCCAGCCTGAACGCTCTGCTTTATCGCCTCATCGCTGCTCACCTCCATGCTGGTGGTGAGATGAATATTGTGCTGGTCGAAAAAGCGCTGCATGGCGTTACGCGTACCTGAGCCGGCCTCGCGTACCAGAAAGACCTGCTTCTCCAGCTCCTTTAGCGGGACGTTTTTGCGTCCAACCAGCGGGTGGTCGGGCGGGGCGATGGTGACGAGTGGGTTGTGCATAAACGCCTCCGCCTCAAGCTCCATCCCTGAGGGGGGTTGGCCCATGATCACCATATCCACTTCGTTCTCGCTGAGCTGATAGAGCAGCGTCTGGCGATTGGTGACGTTGAGGATGACGTTGACCCCCGGATAGCGCTGGCAGAAGGCGGCAAGGAGGTGCGGGGCAAAGTAGTTGGCGGTAGTGGCCACCGAGATGCGCAGCTTGCCGTGCTCCAGCCCCTTGAGGTTGGCCAGGACCGTATCCAGCTCATCGAGCTGCTGCGAGATGGAGCGACTGTATTGGTAGACCTCTTCACCCGCCTCGGTGAGATAGATCTTCTTCCCCAACTGCTCAAACAGGGGGATATCCAGCTGACTCTCCAGCTGTTTGACCTGCATGGAGACCGCAGGTTGGGTCAGGTGAAGCTCTTCGGCGGCACGGGTGAAGCTGAGGTGGCGGGCCACCGAGGCGAAGACCTTGAGTTGGCGCAGGGTGATATTCATGCTGTTATAAGTAAGGACTTATGTCTTCGTTGCCTTCGATAAGCCCATTAAAGCATAAAACTACATATAAGAGCACCTGCCACAGAGGACACAGAGCGCACTGAGGTGAACGATATTACTTCGAGTTACGGTCTCTGCGACCTCGGTGGGCTCTGTGGCAGGTTATACAGACTGTCATCATAAGGGCGTTGAGGTGATAATAGGTGCCGAATCAACCGAGTGGATATAGCATGGAAACGAAGGCCTTTCTCGACAAGCTGCGCCAGGACATTATTTTCAGTGAACAGCTGCGCGGTCAGACCCTCACCTTTTACACCACCTGGGGCGTCTTCTCCCCGCGGGAGGTGGATGAGGGTTCGCGCATGCTGCTCGACTATATGCAGATCGGCGAGGCAGACGACTGCCTCGACCTCGGCTGTGGCTATGGCCCCATCGGTATGACCATGGCCAGGCTGGCACCCAAGGGGCAAACCCTGCTGGTGGATAAGGACTTTGTCGCCGTCGACTACGCCAACAAGAACATCCGGGCCAACGGCATTAGCAACGCCGAGGCGATCCTGAGCAACGGACTGGCAGATATTGGGCCGCGGCAGTTCGATGTGATCGCCTCCAACATCCCCGCCAAGGTGGGCAACGAGATGCTCTACCTCTTTCTCTATGACGCGCTGGCCCACCTCAAGCCCGGTGGCCAACTCTATGTGGTTACCATCAACGGCCTACGGCAGTTTATCAAGCGCAGCTTTAAAGAGGTTTTCGGCAACTATGACAAGTGCAAGCAGGGAAAGAGCTATACCGTGGCCGTTGCGCGCAAGGCGTAGCCACTGCGGAACGGGGTGGCGTCTGCTCTATTATAAATAATTACTTATGCATTCCATCATTCTATTTTAATTTCCTTATGTGACGATTGCCGATATATTTGCCCTCCCGGTCGCGGCACTGCCCGTCCGGACAAGCCCACGAAAGTGCTGTCAAGCATACGTGGCACAGTTTATTAACTTTGATTGAGGGTGAAACCAATGGATCAATCTGCACGTTATTCTGACCTCTCCCTGAAGGAAGAGGATCTGATCGCCGGCGGCAAGCACGTTCTGTGCGCCTACAAAATGAAGCCGGCCTCCGGTTACGGCTACCTGGAAGTGGCTGCCCACTTCGCCGCCGAGTCCTCCACCGGTACCAACGTTGAGGTCTCCACCACCGACGACTTCACCAAGGGTGTCGACGCGCTGGTCTACCACATCGATGAGGCCACCGAAGAGATGCGCATCGCGTATCCCATCGAGCTGTTCGACCGCAACGTCACCGACGGTCGCGCCATGCTGGTCTCCTTCCTGACCCTGACCATCGGTAATAATCAGGGCATGGGCGACGTTGAGCACGCCAAGATGTACGACTTCTACATGCCCGAGCGCATGATCCAGCTGTTCGACGGTCCTTCCAAGGACATCAGCGACATGTGGCGCATCCTGGGTCGTCCGGTCGAGAACGGTGGTTACATCGCCGGTACCATCATCAAGCCGAAGCTGGGCCTGCGCCCCGAGCCTTTCGCCAATGCGGCTTACCAGTTCTGGCTGGGCGGCGACTTCATCAAGAACGACGAGCCCCAGGGTAACCAGACCTTCTGTCCGATGAAGAAGGTTATCCCGCTGGTGGCCGACGCCATGAAGCGCGCCCAGGACGAGACCGGCGAAGCCAAGCTCTTCTCCGCCAACATCACCGCTGATGACCACGGCGAGATGATCGCCCGTGGTGAGTACATCCTCGAGACCTTCGGTGCCGACGCCGACAAGGTCGCCTTCCTGGTCGACGGTTACGTCGGTGGCCCGGGCATGGTGACCACCGCCCGTCGCTATTTTGCCGGTCAGTACCTGCACTACCACCGTGCCGGTCACGGTGCCGTCACCTCCCCCAGCGCCAAGCGCGGTTACACCGCCTTCGTTCTGGCCAAGATGAGCCGTCTGCAGGGTGCCTCCGGTATCCACGTCGGCACCATGGGCTACGGCAAGATGGAAGGCTCCGCCGACGACAAGATCATCGCCTACATGATCGAGCGTGATGAGTGCCAGGGGCCGGTCTACAACCAGAAGTGGTACGGCATGAAGCCCACCACCCCGATCATCTCCGGTGGTATGAACGCTCTGCGTCTGCCCGGCTTCTTCGAGAACCTGGGCCACGGCAACGTCATCAACACCTCCGGTGGTGGCTCCTACGGCCACATCGACAGCCCGGCTGCCGGTGCGACCTCTCTGCGTCAGTCCTACGAGTGCTGGAAGCAGGGCGCCGACCCCATCGAGTTCGCCAAAGAGCACAAAGAGTTCGCTCGCGCATTCGAGTCCTTCCCGCACGATGCCGACAAGATCTTCCCCGGCTGGCGCGAGAAGCTGGGCGTACACAAGTAATTGTGACCCCGGCCCTTTTCAGCCAAGCGCTGAAAGCAAAAAGCCCCGCGAAAGCGGGGCTTTTTCGTTATGGGGCGATGCCCCTGAGGCGGGGGGATCAGATATCGCCCTTGTGCATCCCCGGTCCGGGTGCCTTGAGCCAGAGGGCCACATCCTGGCCGAGCGCCTTGACGGTACGGCCCATAACGCTGCATGAGCCCTTGTAGCCGCCAAAGAGACCACCGCCACTACGGCGACCGGCGGTCAGATCAGCGATCTCCTCCCCATCCTTGTAGAGTACGGCCTTGATTTCGGCGTATTTGCGGTGGCCGATAAAGGCGTTGCCGTCGCTATGGGCGCGGACGATCTCTACCACCAGATTATGGCCCTCATCGTCGGCACTGACCTTGGGCTTCAGGGAGACGGCGATGCCGTTCTCCGCCGCGTAGCTGTGGATGAACTCGGGCAGCTGGCGGTTGATCTCGCACTCGCTCTTCACCGCCGCATCGACGCTACGCCCCTCGGCGTAGGGGGTAAGCTGCTGGACGTGAATCACCCCGTCCACCGCTGTCTGGACTCCGCTATTGTCCGCTGCGCTCTGGGTGCTCTCCGGGCGGGTGTTGCTCCCGCCACCGCAGGCGGTGATCAGGAGAGTCAGGGCGATCCCGGCAACTCCGATGGAAAATCTGTTCATGGGTCTACTCCTTGATAGATTTATTATTGGCGACTGAATTTAAACATATCGGGGTAGGAGTATGCACTCCCACCGGTTCTGGTGCAGGGTGAGCGCATACTTACATAACACCTGCGTACACCAGCGATGGCAAAGTATGCGGTTGCCCTGGGCTCTGGTGTAATAAATATAAGTCATGACTTATGAGATTGATTAAAATTAATGAATTCTTATTATGGTAGTCTCTGTCATATACTGCGGTAAATTCAATACAAGA
>JBNJGC010000148.1:0-6405 GCA_051747405.1 Pseudomonadota bacterium | reverse complement strand
CGGATGTTGGTCGCCGGTTCGAGCAGGGCGTAGGAGTCGCTGGAGTGTTTGAGCTTGCGCGCGATTTCACGTCCGGTGGCGGGCATCAGCTGCATCAGCCCCAGAGCGCCCGCCGGTGAACGGACATCCTCAATGAAGGCGCTCTCCTGCCGGGCGACGGCGTAGATCCAGGCCGGGTCCAGTTGGTGCCGTTCCGCCTCGGTGCGGATCGCCTCGAAGTGGGCCAGAGGGAAGCGAATCGCCAGATCGTCCCAGTGGTTGGCGCGGGCCAGGGTGAGCAGGGCGCGGTCGTGCCATTTCCAGGCGTCGGCCAGCTTGCCGGCGGCCAGCCGCTCCTGCCGGTCCATTTGTGCTACGGCGTAGTCCCACTCACGCCGGGCATCGCGGGTGAGGGTCAGGTGGTAGAGCTCGTGGGCGCGTACCAGCGCCGGCTTCTGCTCCAGGTTGCGGAGCGCGGACGGCTCCACCTGCAGTGGCTGGTGGTTGAGGTTGTAGGGGCTGTCGCTGCGGTCGGCGGCGAGAAAGCCGTAGTAGCTGCGCTCCTGAGCAAGTGTCTTGTACAGGTGCTGCGCTGGGCTTTCGCGCTCCAGCGCCTCCAGGGCGCGGGCGCGCCAGTAGCGCCACTGTTCGCTCTGCTGTGCCGCCGGCGACAGGCGTTCGCTCCACTCCAGCACCTTCTTCCAGCGCCCCTGGCGCAGGGCTACACGCACGGCCCAACCGGTAGCACTGTCGTCGAGCTGTTGCGGGGTGAGCATGCCGAACCACTTCAGGGCCCCGGCGTCACCATCGAAGGCGAGGCTCATCGCCATGCTGCGGTAGAAGCGCTGGCGCTGCTCGGCGCTGAAGGCGTGGCGCTGGATGAGCGCGGGCCAGCGCGCTACCGCCTCTGTCGGTCTCTTCTCGGCCAGGCGGATGATGCCGTGAAGGGCGATGCGGCGGCTGTGCTCGTTGTCCTGTTGCAGCAGCTCGGCGGTGTCGATGCGCTCGGGGCGGTAATCCACCTGCCGCCAGAGTTTCACCCACCGCTGCTGCGCCTCGGGCAGCGCTTTGGCCAGGTAGCGGGCCAGGCCGCTGTTGCCCCGCTCCATCGCCAGGCCGATGCGCTCCCAGCGCAGGGCGTCGGTGATGCCGCCGCCCTCCTCCCAGGCCTCGAAGAGCGGGTCACAGGCCTTGTTTTGCGAGTAACCCACCAGCCAGAGCCGTTTCGCCCCGGCCCAGGCGGCGCGGCGATCCCCCGTGGCCAGTTCCGCCCGGTGGGCGTGGCAGCGTAGTTTGCTGCTGTTGCTGCCGCGGTAGAAGCGCAGGAACTCCGGCCAGCGTTCGTTCTCAGCCAAATGCGTCAACCAGGCGGCACGCAGCAGCGGCGCCAGCGGTGTGTCGCCGTGGGTCTTGAGGAAGGCGTCGATGTTTGCGCTGCTCTGCTCCTGGAGGTTCTCACGCAGGTGCCAGTAGATGAGGTAGGGGTAGAGCGGATACTCTTGGAGAGGCGTGGCGAGCTGTAGGAAGCGCCGGGACTGACCCTGTTCCAGGGCGCGCTTGGCTTCGAGGAACTGGGTGCGCTGCTGTAGCGGCTCCGGCGGGTGCTCCTCATCGGCCTGTAGGGGCAGTGAGCAGGCGAACAGCAGGGCCAGCCCTGCCAATGCTCCCTGCCGGCGCGACGGAAATGAAAAATTCTCCCGCAACACAGTCCCCTCGAATGATTATTTAGAAATGACTTTAAGTCTAGCCAGAGCCTGCGTCCATTTCAAAGGCCGGGCGATGAACGGTCATGTTCCGTTGCCGTGCTTGAGCGGTTTGATCAATCCCTCCAGGCCGTTGATGCGGATCTCCAGCGCCAGTTGCATCAGTCTGCCCAGCTCGCCGCGGGGAAAGCCTTTTTTATTGAACCAGAGCAGATACTCCTCGGGCAGGTCGATCAATACCCTGCCCTGATACTTACCAAAGGGCATGGGGTGGCGAGCGAGCTTGAGCAGATCCTGTTTATCGAACACGGTTAGCGCTATCCGTTCCTGTGAAAGTGAATATCGCGCATGGTAGCCGATGCGTCGGGGCGGACAAAGCCGTAAGCTATAGGTAAAAGAGTGGAGGCGCTATGGCGACAAAAAGAGAGGGCATCACGCGGCGCAGTCTGTTGCAGTGGCTGGCTGCGGGGATGGGCGGTGCTGCGCTCGGGCCGCTGCCGGCGGTTGGGAGGGAGGCGCTGACCCGACCGATACCCGCCAGCGGTGAGCGGCTGCCGGTGATCGGTATGGGCAGCTGGATCACCTTCGATGTGGGTGATGATCCCATCCTGCGGATGAAGCGTTGCGAGGTGCTGGGTAGCTTTTTCCAGCTCGGTGGCGGGATGATCGACTCCTCGCCCATGTACGGCAGCTCCGAGGCGGTCATCGGCCACTGCCTTGAGCAGCTGGAGAGCACCCCCAACCTCTTTGCCGCCACCAAGGTGTGGACGCCGGGGCGGCGTATAGGCATCGACCAGATGGAGCATTCGCGCAGGCGCTGGGGAGTGGAGCGGTTCGATCTGATGCAGATCCACAACATGCTCGACTGGCAGACGCACCTGGAGACGCTCAAGGCGATGAAAGCGGAGGGGGCGATCCGTTACATCGGTATTACCACCTCCCACGGTCGCCGCCATGGAGAGCTGGAGCGGGTACTCGAGCGCGAAGAGGCGTTCGATTTTGTCCAGTTCACCTACAACGTGATCGACCGTGAGGTCGAGCAACGGCTGCTGCCGTTGGCGCAGGAGCGGGGTCTGGCGGTGATCATCAATCGCCCCTTCCGCGGCGGCTCGCTGTTCGATCGGGTGGCGGGCAAACCGCTGCCGGCTTGGACCGCCGAGATCGGCTGTGAACACTGGGCGCAGTTCTTTCTCAAGTTCATCGTCTCCCACCCGGCGGTCACCTGTGCCATCCCCGCCACGACCAAGGTGGCGCACATGCGGGAGAATATGGCCGCCGCCACCGGCCCCCTGCCGAGCCGGAGGCAGCGGCGGCGGATGCTGGATGATCTGAGGAGCCTCTAAGCCCTCATAAATCCCCTTTATCCCGGATAACCTATTTTGTCTGGCACCGAGCGGCTCGCGGTGGCAGGGTGATTCGGGCAACAGGGGGAGTGCTACATGGAATTTTTTGCCTATGCCGATACGCGCATGTCCGCCGCGGACATTCAGCGCCACATCAATATCGATAACCTTACAGAGTGGTGTTCATCCATCGATGCGATCCTCGATATCCAGGGCGAGCGCGGGGATATCTACTGCATCTGGGGGCAGTTTCGTGTCCATCGCGAACTGATCTACGACGGCGTCCGCTTCACCCTGCCCGACTGCAAGAACGGTATACAGTGGACCGTCAGCCCCAACCCTGAAGACAGCGCCCAGGTGATGGTGCACTGCACCATCAACCGGCCGACCCAGGCGGAGGAGTTCGTCGAGTCGCTGGAGGCGTTTGCCGACGGCTGGCGCATCGGCATCGAGGATTGGCCAGTGCGAAGGGCGATGAAGATGAATAAACCGTGTGTCAATTGCGGTGATACTTTCGGCGGGTTCGGCTGACGCCTCGCCACCTACCTGAAAGGTAGCAGCAGGCTGGGCACGGTCATGTCCGGCAGCGGTATAGCGATCAGGAGTAGTCCTTTACCCTCCCACGCAGCACCTTCTGTTTGCCGCGTTTTTTCTTGCTCTCAAGGCGTTTTTTCTTCGCGCTCTTCGATGGCTTGGTCGGCATTCGTTTCTTCTGCACCACATTGACGCTGCGGATAAGCTGGCGCAGCCGCTCCAGCGCATCCTCGCGGTTCTTCTCCTGGGTACGAAAACGCTGCGCCTTGATCACGATAACGCCGTCACCACTGATGCGTGCATCGTTCAGCTGCAGCAGCCGCTCCTTGTAGAAATCGGGCAGGGAGGAGGCGCGAATATCGAAGCGCAGATGGATCGCGCTGGCCACCTTGTTGACGTTCTGCCCGCCGGCACCCTGGGCACGGATGGCGTGCAGCTCGATCTCCTCCTCAGGCAGTGCGACGTTGTTGGATATCTTCAGCATGACGCGATTGTAGCATCGTGCCGGCAGGGCCAAACATCCGAACCACTCTGCAAAGCAGGGTGAGCGCATACTTACATAACACCCCGCGTACAGCTAACGGTACGCCGTGAATCCCTCCCTGGAGGCTCGACTGCCGCATCCTTGCGGCAGACGACCGTAAATCAATGGCTTACACCAGCGATGACAAAGTATGCGGTTGCCCTGCTCTGCAAAGATGCCAAGTAGTGACTACGATCAAGTGAGTTTATGTAGAGGGAGGTGGAGACCGTGGCCCGTGCGCTGTTGCTGATCTTGCCGCTGCTGCTGTGGTTGGTGCCCGTGTCGGCCCAGGAGCAGCCGCGCCAGGTGCGCGAGCTGGTGGTCGACGGTCCCATTGGTCCGGCCACCAGTGACTATCTGCAGCGTGCGCTCAGCCGCGCCGCGATCGAGCCGGTGGAGCTGGTGGTGATTCGCATGGATACCCCGGGCGGGCTCGACACGGCGATGCGTGAGATCATAAAGGCGATCACCAACTCACCGGTGCCGGTGGCCACCTATGTGGCGCCCTCCGGCGCCCGTGCCGCCAGCGCCGGCACCTACATCCTCTACGCCAGCCATGTTGCCGCCATGGCCCCGGGCACCAACCTCGGTGCGGCCACTCCGGTCTCCATCGGGGGTGGCGGCCTGCCCGGCGGCGAGAGACCGCCAGCCTCGGAAGATGAGGCGCCGGCCAAGGCGCCCAAGGATGCCAAGGAGCGCAAGGTGATCAACGATGCGGTGGCCTATATCCGCGGCCTGGCGGAGCTGCGCGAGCGTAACGCCGACTGGGCCGAGCAGGCGGTGCGCGAGGCGGCGAGCCTGCCCGCTGAGGAGGCGTTGGAGAAGGGCGTTATCGATCTCATGGCCGGCGGCGCCAGCGAGTTGCTGCAAAAGCTGGATGGGCGAAAGGTCGAGGTGCAGGGGCGCGAGCGCAGCCTCAAAACCGCCGGTCTGGCGATTGAACGGCAGGCACCGGACTGGCGCAGCCGCCTGCTTGGCGTCATCACCAACCCCAACATCGCCTACATCCTGATGCTTATCGGGGTCTACGGCCTTATCTTCGAGTTTGCCAATCCCGGCGCCATCGTCCCCGGCACGGTCGGCGCCATCGCCCTGCTGCTGGCGCTCTACGCCTTCCAGCTACTGCCCATTAACTACGCCGGGGTAGCCTTGATACTGCTGGGTGTGGGTTTGATGGTCGGCGAGGCCTTTGAGCCGAGTTTCGGTATGCTCGGTATCGGCGGGACCATCGCCTTCGTCTTCGGCTCGATTATCCTCATCGACACCCAGGCGCCGGGCTTCGGCATCGACCTCTCCGTGATCATCACCTTCGCCATCGCGAGTGTGCTGATGTTCGTGACGGTTATCGGCATGGCAGTGCGGGCACGGGAGAGGCCGGTGGTGAGTGGCCGGGAACAGATGCGCGGCGGTGAAGGTGTGGTGGTCGATGCGATTCAGGGCGGGGGCACGGTGCTGATCCACAGCGAGCGCTGGTCGGCACAGAGTACGGTACCACTGCATAAGGGGCAGCGAGTCCGGGTCACCGGTATGGATGGCCTGACCCTGCAGGTGGAACCGCTGGAGCATTCAACTGAGGAGAGCCAATAATGACCGCATATACCCTCTACACCATCATCGCATTGGTGGTCCTGTTTTTCTTCGCCTCGATACGCATCCTGCGTGAATATGAGCGTGGGGTGATCTTTCTGCTGGGGCGCTTCTGGAAGGTCAAGGGGCCGGGCTTCATCATCGTCATCCCGCTGATCCAGCAGATGGTACGGGTGGATCTACGTACCATCGTTATGGATGTGCCGACCCAGGATGTCATCTCCCGCGACAACGTCTCGGTAGAGGTCAACGCCGTGGTCTACTTCCGGGTGCTTGAGCCGGACAAGGCGATCATTCAGGTGGAAAACTTCTACGACGCCACCAGCCAGCTGGCGCAGACCACCCTACGCTCAGTGTTGGGCCAGCACGAGCTGGATGAGATGCTCGCCGAGCGCGACAAGCTCAACGCCGATATCCGGGCGATCCTCGACGAGCAGACCAACGCCTGGGGCATCAAGGTGAGCAACGTCGAGATCAAGCATGTGGACCTAAACGAAACCATGGTCCGGGCCATTGCCAAACAGGCCGAGGCCGAGCGGGTGCGCCGTGCCAAGATCATCCACGCCGAGGGCGAGATGCAGGCCTCGGCCAAACTGCTGGAGGCGGCGCAGATGCTGACCCAGCAGTCCGAAGCGATGCAGCTTCGCTACCTGCAGACGCTGACCGAGATCGCCGGTGAAAAGACCAACACCATCGTCTTTCCGCTGCCGATGAACCTCATCGACTCGGTGATCGA
>JBNJGC010000147.1:0-6444 GCA_051747405.1 Pseudomonadota bacterium | reverse complement strand
CCGGTCTGGGTGTCGGCGGCGATCATCTGACCGGGCTTGAGACGCCCCTTCTTGATCACATCGGCGTTGTCGTAATCGTAGACACCGATCTCGGAGGCCAGCGTAATCACACAGCCGCTGTAGTCCCCTTCTGCGGCTTCTCCGCCGCCAGGTTTAGTAATGACGTAACGGGCCGGACGCAGGCCGTTACGGTCCAGGGTACAGGCGGCGTAGCGGCCGTCGGTGAGTACGATACCGGCCGGGCCATCCCACGGCTCCATGTGCATGGAGTTGTACTCATAGAAGGCATGCAGGTCCGGGTCCATGTCGCCGACGTTCTGCCACGCCGGTGGAATCAGCAGGCGCATGGCACGGAAGATGTCGATGCCGCCGGCCATCATCGCCTCGAGCATGTTGTCGAGGCTGGAGGAGTCGGAGCCCTCCATGGAGACCCACGGACGCACATCGTCCATATTCGGGATCTTGTCGGTGGCGAAGGTATGCGCACGGGCGCGGGCCCAGTTGCGGTTACCGCGCACGGTGTTGATCTCGCCGTTGTGCGCCAGGTAGCGGAACGGCTGCGCCAGGCGCCACTCGGGCAGGGTGTTGGTGGCGAAACGCTGGTGGAAGACACCGATAGCCGACTCCATTCGCTCGTCGCCGAGGTCGGGATAGAACACCGGCAGGAACTCCGGCATCACCATCCCTTTATAAGAGACCACCTGGGAGGAGAAGGTGGGCATGTAGAACATGCTGTCGCCGGCGGCCTCGCGCGCCTTTTCGGCGCGGCGGCGGGCGATGAAGAGGTGGCGCTCAAAGTCGCCGTGCGTCATCGCATCGGGGCGGTTGACGAAAATCTGCTCGATCTGCGGTTGGGTCGCCTTGGCCGACTCCCCACATGCGCTCGGGTCGGTGGGGACGACGCGCCAACCGGCGATGTCCAGGCCTTCGGCCTCCACCTCTTTGGCAAGCACCTCGCGCCCGACCGCAGCGGTGGGCTCGTCCTGGGCCAGGAACACCACACCGACGGCGTAGTCGTCGACCAGTTCGATACCGCTCTCGGCGGCTACCGCGCGCAGGAAGCTGTCGGGCTTTTTCAGCAGCAGGCCGCAGCCGTCGCCGGTCTTGCCGTCGGCGGCGATGGCGCCGCGGTGGGTCATGCGACCCAGCGCTTCGATGGCGGTGCTGACCAGCCAATGGCTGGTGGCGCCGTCCATATGGGCGATCAGGCCGAAGCCGCAGTTATCCCGCTCGAAGTCGGGACGATATAAACCTGTATGTACGTTTGATTCGCTCACAGTCGGTAACCGATTGGTTGCGTTGCAGTCAGTAAAAACCGGAAAACCTCTCCGGCGCCCGCCGTTCGGCCAGGCAAAACGGCCAAGCAGTATACTGCTGCCAGAGCACAGGTTCAATTGCAGTGGGAAAATGCGCGATCTGCCAGAAACGTTGCGACAACATGGGAGTGCCGCTTCTACCCACACCTGGGACGCCGACACTCAGCCGCACCCCATTCCCGCCTCAGCCAGGCCCCACCAAACTACTCATTGGGGGTGGAGCGGCTGATTTCGTCCTGCAATTCGGCAAAGCTGCGCGGCCAGGGGCCGCTCTGTTTGAGCGTGTCGGGTAGCCTTGCGATAGTGCCGCGCGCCGCCTCCTTACTGGCGAAGCTGCCGTAGACCAGGGCGAACCAGGGGCCGCCGTCGCGCTGCGAACGCACGACTGCCAGCTCTCCGGGCAGATTCACCTGGCGCATGGCCGACTCCAGCGCCTGGGCGTCTGAACCGGCGGCGAGCTGAATGGTGAAGCGCTCTGGCGCTTGGCTCCAGACCCAGGCGGTGTCCTTGACCCCGCCCTCAGCCGTGCCGCTCAACGTGGAGGGGGCTGCCGCCTCGGCTTCCGCCAACATCACCTGCTTGACACTCTGCAACGAGCGTACCCAGGGGTTCAGCCCATCGGGCAGCTCGGTCGCAGCGCGCTCGGCAGCGGCACGGTCGGGATAGAGGCCCTGCGTCAACGCATGCAGCCTCTGATCGTTCCGCTTCATAGTAAAGCTGGCCAGGGGCGCCTCAAGCTGCTGCTGCCGGGCAAAAGCGCGGACCTTTTCACGGCTCTCGCTGGCGAGAAGCTGCAAGGTGAAGGCGCCATCCTCCTGGCGGGCATACCACTCGTGCCCCTTTAACGCCCCCTCTTCCGCATGGGCCGGGGGCTCAGGCTCTGCGCTTCGAGGCACTGTTTCGTCTGTGGCGATCTTGGTCGCCTCGTCATCGCTTGGCGGCGTCGCCTCTTCTTCCGATGGCGGCTCAACCGACTCCTCGGGGCGCTGCTGCAGTTCGACCTCAAAGCGCAGGACGTTGGATCGTTGGTTATCCGGTCTGCTCACCTGCACCGCCCAGTCACTGCGCTGCTCGCCGGGGGTGACCTGTATGGTCAGCGTCTCACTGTCGGTAAAGCTTACCTTCTCCGCCGGCAGCACCCGAACGCGCCCTCCCTGGCTGACTGCCACCTTGCTACCGGGTGCGAAACCGGAGCCCTTCAAGGTGAGCTCCTGCTCGTTGGCACTGGCAGCAACCGGGAACGGTTCAACAGCGGCAAGTTCAAGCTCTGCCGGGGGCGTCTCCTCCTCGGTGCTCTCCGGCGTCTCTGGGGTCGGTGTCTGCTCAGATTTCTGCGGCGCCTCATCCTCCAACGCGCCCTCGTTGGCGGCGAGCTGCAGCGGCGGCTCGTCCTGCTCCGGGACACTCTCTTCGACTGCTTCGCTCTCAAGCTCCGGCGGCGGCTCCTCAGCGGGCGCCTGCTCTTCAGCCTCGGTTGCTCTTTGTGTGGCCGACAGTGGTGGTGTCACATCCCGCATAATGGGCTTACCCATTAGCCCGCTATCGGAGCTCTCCGCCGCCGCGGTCATCAAGGGGCGCACTCCCACGGTGTCACCCTCCGCGGCCCCGCAGCTGATCTGTATGCTCTCACCGTCGCGAATCACCACCGCCCAGGGGTTACCGGCATCGGCCAGCCGAACCACCGGACGCTCGGGCGCGGTCACCGCCATCGCATCAGGGTTGCCGCCCAACAGGCCGTTTATCTTCTCGTTGAGTCCAATCACGGTCCCCAGCACTGCGGTGGCGGCGAGGCCATACTGGAGGTAGCGCCGTCCCGTGGGGCTTGATTGCCCTCTGCTGAGCTTCTCTTGCAGCATCTGGTGTGCCGCCTCATTCAGCGGGCCGGGCAGCCCGGCTGACTGTTTGTGCAACCGCTTGACCTCTCTGCCGTTGAAGAGTGCCTCACCCTGGTAGCCGGCGGTATGCAGCCTGTGCGCCAGGTAGGCGGCCACCTCCGACTCCTCCATGGGTTTGATCACCAGGCGGTGGGGTTGTGGCATCTCGGCGAAACGCTCTGCCGCCAGGCGCTGTTCGAGGCTGGCGCTGGCAAAGAGGATTATCCGTATCAGCTTGCCGTGCTCACCGGCCAGCGCGGCAAGGTGCATCACTATCTCCAGGGCGTCGTCGGAGAGCGCCTGGGCATCATCGATGATGAGGACCGGCAGCTGCTGCTCCTGCAGCAGACCGAGCTGTCGCTGAAACTCCGCCAACAGGTTATCCTTGGCCGCCGCCACGTCGATGCCAAAACACTCAGCGATGCGACTGAACAGGGTGTCTGCCTCCAGTCGCTCACCACCCTCCACCCGGCAGATTCGCCAGTGACTCTCCGCACGCTGCTGGAATTGATCCAGCAGGGTGGACTTGCCGCTTCCCTGGGGGCCGCTAACCAACAACAGCTCTTCGCTGTACTGAGTCAGGTGCTGCAACATATCAAGAATCTGGCTACGTGCCGGATCGACATAGAAGCCGTCAGCACCGACGCTATCGCTGAAGGGGGGGCGGGACAGGTTTAGTCGAGATAGGTAGGGTGCAGAAGCCTTGGGGTCCTTGTTGCGGCTGAGGGCCAACATCATTGGGGCGCACCCTCTCCCTGGGAGAACATCACACGGTAACCCCGCTTGAGTTGCAGGTCGCGGGTGCGAATCAGTGCATCGAGCGCTTCATCCCGTGTCGAGAAGTGCTCTCGCTGCATCGTGCCCGATGCACCCTGAAATCCCCACTGTTTCACCAGCGACCAGCCCCCAAGCAGATCTTCCTGTAGGAAGAGGTGGTAGTAGCGGGGTGGGCGATCCGCGCTGACCGGGGTCTGCAGAAAGATACGCATCTGTTCATCACTTTTATCAAGGGGCCACCCAGCCTGGTACCGTTGTTATCGTTCAGGTCAGTCCCCCGAGGAAAGTGGTGGCTCTTTCACACCGATCCCCTACGGACTGTGCCAACGCTCTTACTCTATAACAACATGTGGTACCCCGCCAAGCACCTTACCGCCCTCGGCAGCGTGAATGGCGCGCTGGAGGGGGTCTGTCGAGCTTGCGCAGCGCTGTACCCACTTCAAGTCAACTCACTGGCACGGAAGAGCTTCTCATGCTCCAGGATGGCGTAGCGGTCGGTCATACCGGCGATGTAGTCGGCTACCGCGCGCGCCCGACCGCTCTGTCCTGACTCACTCTCCAACTCTCTGGCCTTCTGCTGGTGCTCGGGCGGGAGCAGACGCAGATCATCAAAATAGGCCTCGAACAGCTCTCGGACCAGACGCTGCGCCTTTGCGCTCATGCGGTGTACACGGTAATGGCGGTAGAGGTTCTCGTGCAGAAATCGCTTAAGTGCCTGGTGCTCTTTCTGCATCGCGTCGCTGAAGCGAATGAGGGGGGCCACCTGCCGCCTTGCCTCGTCGATGCTTTTTGGCGCCGCTCGGCGGATCTCCGCCTCGCTGGTGCGCAGCAGATCAACCACCTGCACGTTGATCATCCGACGGATGATCTCATGGATCAGCCGTTTGCCCTGTAGCGTCGGGTACTGTTCACGTACCTTTTCATCCTGCTCGCCAAAGATCGCCACCTCGCGCAGCTGCTCGACGGTGATCAGCCCCGCCCGCAATCCATCATCGACGTCGTGGTTGTTATAGGCGATCGCATCGGTGAGGTTGGCGATCTGCGCCTCCAGCCCCGGCTGTTTACCGGTGAGGAAGCGCTCACCCACATCACCCAGCGCCTCGGCATTGGCCCGCGAGCAGTGCTTGAGGATACCCTCTCGCGTCTCGAAGGTCAGGTTGAGACCGTCAAATTCGGCATAGCGCTCCTCCAGTTCATCGACAACACGGAGCGACTGGAGGTTGTGCTCAAAACCACCATACTCCCCCATGCAGCGGTTGAGGGCATCCTGTCCGGCGTGGCCAAAGGGGGTATGCCCCAGGTCGTGGGCCAGACTGATCGCTTCGGTGAGGTCTTCATTGAGATTGAGCGCACGCGCTGTTGCCCGCCCGATCTGCGCCACCTCGATGGAGTGGGTCAACCGGGTACGAAACATATCCCCTTCGTGGTTGACGAAAACCTGCGTTTTGTACTCCAGTCTGCGGAAGGCGGAGGAGTGGACGATGCGGTCCCGATCGCGCTGAAATTCACTGCGGTAGGGAGGAGCGCCTTCCGGACGACGGCGTCCCCGTGAGTGCTCTTCATGGGCGGCATAAGGCGCCAGGCTCATATCACGCCCCCTTCAGGTGACGATTGAGCATGCTGATAATCTGCTCCCCGCTCGCTGCGGCGGTGATCACCGCCTCACCCAGCCCTTTTAGAAGAACCAGCCGCAACTGACCGTCCTGGACCTTCTTATCCACCGCCATCAGCTCCACGAACCGCTCACTGCTCAACCCCTCCGGGGCCTGTACCGGCAGCCCAGCCCGCGCAATGAGTCGGCGAATCCTGTCAACCTCATACTCCTCCAGCCAACCTAGGTCGTGGGAGAGCTCCGCCGCCAGCACCATCCCGGCGGCCACCCCCTCCCCGTGCAGCCACTCACCATAGCCCATACCGGTCTCAATGGCATGACCAAAAGTGTGGCCCAGATTGAGCAGTGCCCGCTGCCCCCCCTCCCTCTCATCGGCCGCCACAATCGCAGCCTTATCTTGACATGAGCGCTCGATAGCATACGCCAGGGCTGCTGGATCACGGGACAACAGGGAATCGATATTCCCCTCCAACCACTCAAAGAAGGCCAAATCATTGATAAGACCGTACTTAATAACCTCTGCTATCCCGGCACTAAGTTGACGATCGTCGAGGGTGTTGAGGGTCTCCGTATCCGCCAGTACCAGACGCGGCTGGTGGAAGGCGCCGATCATATTCTTGCCAAGAGGGTGGTTAACCCCCGTTTTACCACCGACGGAGGAGTCCACCTGGGCGAGGAGCGTCGTGGGGATCTGAATAAAATCGACTCCCCGCTGGTAGGTCGCCGCGGCAAAGCCGGTCATATCACCAACCACGCCGCCCCCCAAGGCAATCAAGGTACAACGGCGGTCAAACCGCTGCTCCAACAGCGCAGTGAAGATTCGATTGCAGACATCCAGAGTCTTGTACTGCTCACCGTCGGGCAG
>JBNJGC010000146.1:0-6473 GCA_051747405.1 Pseudomonadota bacterium | reverse complement strand
CGAGCCCAAGCCCGCTCCGGTGAAGGTCCACCATAAAACCCCGGTGTGGGAGAGCATCTTCTACGCCACCGAGGTGATCAGAAACTCCTGGGCGTTGGGCGCCATCGACAAGCGCTACCACTTTACCCCTGCCCGGCAGCGCGACTACAACGAGCGCGGCTATCGCCTCGAGTATCGCCGCCAGGCGCTGAGCGCCCTGGATGTGGGCGAGCTGATCGGACTTCGTCAGGGGGCGGGTGAGAGGTTGGAGCTGTGCACGGTGCGCTGGTTGCGCGAGGAGCCGGAGTACCTTGTGGCGGGGTTGCTGCGGCTGGCCGAAGAGATCGAACCGGTGCTGGTGCTGATGGAGCAGGGGGAGGAGAGCACCCCCCTGGGCTGCCTGCTGGGGATTGGCGAGGACGGTCACCCGCAGCTCTATCTGCCCCACCTGCCGACGCTTCAGCCGAGCAGTCTGCAGCTGGTGATCGACCACCGAAAGATCCCCATCGCCCTGCGCGAGCGCGTCACCATGACGCCGCTGTTTGAGGCCTACCACTTCACCACTACCGAGCAGCGCATACTCGATACGCTGGAGCAGGAGATGGATCTGACCCGGACCAACTCCCTGTTGCACGCCATCGCCCGGAGCGATGAGATGCCGCCACTGCGCAAGCATCGCGAGGACTTTTCGGACCTGTGGGAGTCGCTCTGAGCCTGTTCCGCCGGCTCGACGATTGTTGTTGTCGCCGCCTCTGCCCTGGGATAGAATTTGTGCCGATCGCGGGTGTAGTTCAATGGTAGAACGGGAGCTTCCCAAGCTCTTAATGTGGGTTCGATTCCCATCACCCGCTCCATACATTGTCGTTTCATTGCGCCAGGCGCCCCGCAAGCGCGCGGCGTGGGTGGATGCGCGCCATCCATGGCGCGCCCCCTTCGGGTCGCTTCGCGCTCCCATTCTGTTCCAGACAGAATGGTCGATTCCCATCACCCGCTCCATACACTGTCGTTTCATTGCGCCCAGGCGCCCCGCAAGCGCGCGGTGTGGGTGGATGCGCGCCATCCATGGCGCGCCCCCTTCGGGTCGCTTCGCGCTCCCATTCTGTTCCGGACAGAATGGTCGATTCCCATCACCCGCTCCAATTTCCCACTTAAAACAGCACATCAACGCAGAGGACGCGGAGTACGCAGAGGGACATCTTTGTGCGTGATGGGTGTCCCTGTCATCCGGACAGAATCATGTCCATGCCCAAGTGGGACTCTGTGTTGGATGAGTGAAGAACAACCCCGTACAGCGGTACTCTGCGCACTCCGCGTCCTCTGCGTTGAACACTATGAAGCCCGCCAATGGCGTAATGCCGGTCAGTTAAGCAGATTGTCATTGCGAGGAGCCTAAGCGACGAAGCAATCTGGCTTCGGTATGCACTGAGATTGCTTCGCTGTGCTCGCAATGACACCCCTTGTTCTGTGTGGTTATTGCTTAACTGACCGGCATTGGCCTTGAGGCGGGCTTTGTGTATGCGGTGGGTGGTGAATCAGGCCGCCTGGCCCGGTACCCGGTAGTCCTTCTGCGTCAGCAGGTCGGTGCCGCACTGCAGGCTCTCGAACCAGTCGAGGAACTGCCCTACCGCTTCCCCTTCAAAGCGGGCGCCGTGCTGCGGCACGATCATCTCCACATCCAGGGTGCGGATCATGTTGACCCACAGGCGGCAGACCTTGTTGGAGTTCATGTAGCGCTCATGGAAGCCGCGCATCTTGGGGATGTGCGCCTCGAAGTCCGCCACCGGCAGGCCGCACTCCTCATCGGGCACGGCGGAGGTGCCCACATCGCCGCTGAAGAGGATCTTGCTCACCGGGTCGTAGAAGTGGAAGTTCCCTTCGGAGTGGAGGAAGTGGGCAGGCAGGGCCTTGAAGGCGGCGCCGCCGATCTCGATGTCCATCCCCGGGTCGGGGATGCCCACCAGGCGGCCCTTGGTGGCGCCGGGGGAGCAGAAGTGGGGCACGAAGCGTTTCCAAAGCTCCGGTACCAGCACCTTGGCGCTGGTGCCCACCAGCCACTTGTTAAGCGAGGCGACGATGTCCGGGTCTTGGTGCGAGGCGATGACAAAGTCCAGGTTCTTGGGCAGCACATATTTGCTGATGCCCATAAACAGGCGGGTATAGGTGAGGTTACCGCCCGGGTCGATCAGGGCCGCATGCTCGTTGTTGACGATCAGAAACTGGTTGGCCTGCACGCTGTCGCAGGTCTTGGCGTCTTTGTCCTCTTTGTCGCCGTTGCAGACGACCAGATCGGGAAAGGCGATACATTTGTGGGAACCGTCGTCGAAAAGGGTGATAGGCATGGTGGCATTCCGAAACTGTTGCTAAGGTAACGAAACGGCGTGAGAAATGGGGCGAAGAGCCCGCACGCGCGTTGTGCGGGAGTGGCCGCACATCAGAATATTACCATTTTCTGAAACAATTGTTAACGGAATGTAAACCGGGGGACTCCCGGTCGGGCATGTGGAGAGCGGAGCGATGAAGCGTTTGTTGAAGTGGGTTATCGGGCTGGGTGTCGGACTGGTGGTGATGGTGGTCGTGGCCATGCTGGCCGTGGCACTGCTGGTGGACCCGAACGACTACAAACCCCAGATCATCTCTCAGGTAAAGCAGCACACCGGGCGGGAGCTGACCATCGACGGTGATATCGGGCTCTCCTTCTTCCCTTGGCTGGGGCTGGAGTTGGGGGCCATGCGGTTGGGTAACGCCGAGGGCTTCGGCCCCGAGCCCTTTGCCGGCATCGAGGCGGTGGATGTGAAGGTGAAGATCCTGCCGCTGCTGCGCGCCGAGGTGGAGATGGATACGCTCATCCTGCACGGATTGCAGCTGAGCCTGAGCCGCCGTGCCGACGGCAGTAGCAACTGGGATGATCTGGTGAGCCGTGCCGAAGAGAGCGCCGAGGCCGCCGCGCCCGAGGCGGAGCGGTCCCCCCGCTCTGATGCCGGCGGCGACCCGCTGGCGGGGCTCGCCATTGACGGGGTCGAGATTCGCGATGCCAACATCCGCTGGCAGGACGAGATGGCCGGGCAGGAGTTGGCGATCAACGACTTCAACCTCACCAGTGGCGCCATCAGTCTGGAGCGCCCCTTCCCCTTGAGCCTCAGCGGCAAGGTGAGTGTGGCCGAGCCGGCACTGGCGGCGACCCTGGGGCTGACCACCCGCATCGGGCTCGACCTGGCGCAGCAGCGCTACAGCATGGCCGGCACCGAACTGACGCTGGAGGCCAGTGGTGACCCCATTCCCGGCGGCGCTGCCGCCCTGAGCCTTGGCGGCGATATCAAAGCGGACCTGGCTGCCCAGCGCGCCGGTGTCCAGGGCTTGGTGCTGCAGGGGATGGGCGTTACCCTGAACGGCGATATCGAGGCGGCCAATATCCTCGATGCCCCCACCGCTACGGGACAGGTTAAGTTGGTGCTTACTGACCCGAAAAAGCTTGCCACGCTGGTCACGTTGCCGCCGGAGCTGAAGCAGCAGGCGCTGGCCGGGAGCAGTGTGGCGACCACCTTCGCCCTGGACCTGGGCGAGGCGCAGTCGCTCAGCCTCAACCCCCTCGATCTCGCGGCACTGGGGCTTGAGCTCAAGGCCACCGTGACAGGGGAGAAGATCATCGATGCACCACAGTTCAGCGGCGAGCTGACCAGTAATGAGTTCGTGCCGCGGGATCTGCTCGAGAACGCCGGTATCGCTCTGCCGGAGATGGCCGACCCCAGCGCCATGACCCGTGCCCGGCTCTCCAGCGCCTTCAGTGCCGATCTGGACAGCTTGGCGCTCAGCGGGCTGTCGCTACAGCTGGATGAGAGCACGCTCAGCGGCGAGGCGTCGGTGGCGCGCTTCAGCGCCCCGCTGATCCGCTACCGGCTGGCGCTGGACACCATCGACGCCGATCGCTATCTGCCGCCGCCCAGCGACGAGCCGCAGCCGAGCGCGCCGGTCGGCACCGAGGCGACGCAAGCCTCCGCCGAGCCGCAGCTGCCACTGGAGCTGCTGCGCAGCCTCGACATCGATG
The DNA here is from genome assembly GCA_051747405.1 of Pseudomonadota bacterium. GTDB lineage: Bacteria > Pseudomonadota > Gammaproteobacteria > Thiohalomonadales > Thiohalomonadaceae > JAPHTQ01. Next base: position 2,452 of record JBNJGC010000146.1, on the reverse strand, counting down.
GCACTTTCACCGTGGGCAAGCTCAAGGTGATGAACCTGCGTAGCGACACCATCGTTACCACCGTGCGTGCCGAAGAGGGGCTGTTCCGTCTCCACCCCCTCACCGCCAACCTCTACCAGGGCGGTTATAGCGGCGACCTGCGCTTCGATGTGCGCGGCGACACCGCCAGGCTGGGTATGGATGAAAAACTCACCGGCGTGGCCTCCGGACCGCTACTCAAGGACTTCATGGGCGAGGACTACGTCAGCGGCGATGCCAACCTGGCCGCCAAAATGACCGCCAGCGGCCTTGAGCCGAAGGCGATCCGCAAGAGCCTCAACGGCGTGGGCAGCTTCAGCTTCGAGCAGGGGCAGGTGAAGGGGATCAACATCGGCCACCTGATCCGCAAAGGCTACGCCCTCTACAAAGGCCAGCCCGAGCCCGAAGAGGAGGTGCGGCAGACCGACTTTACCGACCTCAGCGGCAGCTTCAGCGTAAAGGATGGGCTGGTCTCCACCAAGGACCTCAGCGCCCGCTCGCCACTGTTTGCCGTCGACGGCAGGGGCAGCGCCCACCTGGTGAGTGAAAAGCTCGACATGCGCCTGGACACCACCGTGATCTCCGACATCAAGAGCGCCGCCGGCGAGAGTGCCGGAGAGCTCAAAGGCGTAACCATACCCATCACCATCAAGGGGAGCTTCGGCGCACCGAAGTTTGGTGTCGATGTCGGCTCCGTACTCAAGGCCAAGGTGGATGCCGAGGTGGATAAACGCAAAGCGGAGGCCAAGGCCGAGCTCGAGCGTAAAAAGGCCGAAGAGAAGGCCAAGGCCGAGCAGCGTATCGAGGAGGAGAAGAGGGAGCTCGAGGAGAAGGCCAAGGACAAGTTGAAGGATATGCTGAAATTCTAGCGGTGGCTGACTTCTCGCAACGCCTATTGGCGTGGTTCGACCGCCACGGTCGCCACGACCTGCCCTGGCAGCAACAGCCCACGCCCTACCGGGTGTGGGTCTCAGAGGTGATGCTGCAGCAGACCCAGGTGGCCACCGTCATTCCCTACTACGAGCGTTTCATGCAGCGCTTCCCGGAAGTAGACTCCCTGGCCGACGCACCGCAGGACGAGGTGCTTGCCCACTGGAGCGGCCTGGGCTACTACAGCCGTGCGCGTAACCTGCACAAGGCGGCGCAACAGATCCGCGATCAACACGGCGGAGCGTTCCCCAGGGAGATCGAGGCCGTAATGGCGCTGCCCGGTATTGGCCGCTCCACCGCCGGGGCGATCCTCGCCATCGCCTGCGGCCAGCACCACGCCATCCTCGACGGCAACGTCAAACGGGTGTTGAGCCGCCACCGCGCAATCGAAGGCTGGCCCGGCAGGCGCGAGGTGGAAAAGCAGCTCTGGCAAGCCGCCGAGAGCAATACCCCCGCCGAGCGCAGCGCCGACTACACCCAGGCCATCATGGACCTTGGCGCCACCCTCTGTACCCGCAGCAAGCCGTGCTGCGGGGAGTGTCCCGTGGGCGACGACTGCATCGCCGCCGCCGAGGGGCGAGTCGCCGAATTTCCGGGGAGAAAACCGCGCAAGGCCCTACCGCAACGCCAGACCCGCATGCTACTGCTGCGCAATGGTGATGGCGAGCTGCTGCTCGAGCAGCGCCCGCCAAGCGGGATCTGGGGCGGACTTTGGTCCCTGCCCGAGTGCCCCCATGAAGAGGATATCGGCCAGTGGTGCCGACAGCGCCTTGGTGTGGAGTGTCTCAGCGCCGAAAAGTGGCCCGTGCTGGAGCACACCTTCAGCCATTTCAAGCTGCAGATCGAACCCTGGCACTGCCGGGTGGCGCCTGCCCCGGCGGATCGGATCATGGAAGCCGAGGGCGCACTCTGGTATAAAACCCACTCTTTCAATCAACTAGGCCTGCCGGCGCCGATCAAACGGCTGCTTGGGTGGCTTGCAGAAGCAGACGAGGAGTTCGACTCATGACCCGCATGGTACAGTGCGCAAAACTTGGCAAAGAGGCCGAAGGGCTGGAGCGTCCGCCCTATCCCGGTGAACTGGGCAAGCGGATTTACGAAAACGTCTCCAAAGAGGCGTGGCAGGCGTGGCTGCGCCAACAGACCATGCTGATTAACGAATACCGCCTCACCCCCGTCGACCCCAACCACCGCAAGATGTTGGAAAACGAGATGGAGAAATTCCTCTTCGGTGAAGGCAGCAGCCAGCCCGAGGATTACACCCCGCCCAACAGCTGATTCGGGAAAAAATCCGATACGGCGCTTGACTTCGAGCGCCGCAGACGCTTAAATGAGCGGCCTTTCGGGGCGGAACCCCCCGAAAGGCAAAACAATTAAGGCCGGGTAGCTCAGTTGGTAGAGCAGGGGATTGAAAATCCCCGTGTCGGCGGTTCGATTCCGTCCCCGGCCACCATATTCAAGGGCTGGCGGGTTAGTACCCGCTAGCCCTTTTTCGTTTGCGGGA
>JBNJGC010000145.1:0-6537 GCA_051747405.1 Pseudomonadota bacterium | reverse complement strand
TGGCCGAGCTGACCGCCATCCTCTCCGAGCTGGAGATCAGTATCGAGGCGGTGATCCAACGCGAGCCGCCGGAGGGGGAGAGCCTGGTCAACATCATCTTCCTCACCCGCGTGGTCAAGGAGAGCCAGATGCAGCAGGCGCTGGAGCGCTTCGAGCAGATGGACAGCATCTTCGGCCAGGTCACCCGTATCCGCGTCGAGAGCCTGCGCTGATGTGTATGGCGGCCCCTGCCGCGGTACAACGCCAAGGGGGCTGTTGGCCTAAATCGGGTCAGTTGTGCAATATTTTCATATAAAGAGAGGTGTCATTGCGAGCGAAGCGAAGCAATCTCACTGAATACCGAAGCCAGATTGTTTCGTCGCCTGGGCTCGGCTTTGGCATCCTGCGTCGCTCTAACACCTACAGTCATATAGGTGTCCTCGCAATGACAACCTCTTTAGCTGATCGACATTAGGTATTGCCACCCCTTCCTGTTCGAGAACGCATAAACATGTCCCCCCCAAGCCTGACCCTGCTGCTGCCCGAGCTTGAGCTTCTCCTCCCCGAGGGCCGAGAGTGGCCGCCGATGCCGACCCTGCAGCGGCTCCTCTCCAGGGCGGATCATCAACCTCTGAGTGACGGGCATTACGCCGGCCTCATGGCGCTATTGGGTCTCCGGGGTGACGAAGCGGCGCCGCTGCGCGCCCTGGGCGAAGGCCTGGCGTCGGGAGAGGGGTGGTGGCTCTGCGCCGACCCGGTTCACCTGGTGGCCGACCGGGATCAACTCTACCTCTCCGCCCACCGGGCGCTGGCCATCCGTCAGGATGAGGCTGATAGACTCATTGCGTCCCTCAACCACCTCTACGCCGATGAGGAGTGGCGTTTCCACGCCCCCGCCCCGGATCGGTGGTATCTGCAACTGCCCGCCGCACGGGCGCTTACCACCACCCCCACCGAGCAGGCCATGGGCAGCCCCGTCGGCGAAGTGCTGCCGACGGGGCCGGATGCGATGGTCTGGCAGCGGGTAATGACCGAGTGCCAGATGCTGCTGCACAGCGAGTCGGTCAATATTGAGCGCGAGGCCGAGGGGCAGCCGGCCATCAATAGCCTCTGGTTCTGGGGGGGGGGCAAGTTGCCTGCTCCTGGTGCGGACGTGCAGTGGCGATATGTGGTGGCCGATGATCCCCTGCTGTTGGGGCTGGCCGTACTGCATGGGGTTGAAACCTTGCCCCAAGAGGCTGCCCTGAAAGAGGGGGTGGCAAGCCAAGGCGACACGCTCTGGCAAGCACAGGCCGATTCGCTCGAAGCGCTGGAGACGCAGGTGCTGGCACCGCTGATGGGGTTGCTACAGTCAGGCGAACTTTCTCAACTGGCGCTGTGGTTGCCGGGGCGGGGAGTCTGGTCGCTGGAGCGGAAGATGGTGCGCCGCTGGTGGCGGCGCAACCGTCCGCTCTCATCACTACTTGGAAGATCTAAGGCATGAGCTATCAAAGCACCCACCATATCGTCCGCCGTGAGCCGCCCCCATCGCCCGAGGACTTTCCCGCCGATCTGCCGCCGCTGCTGGCGCGGGTCTACGCCAGCCGGGGGATTGCAGGCGCCGATGAGCTTAACCACTCGCTTGAACAACTCACCCCCTACCACCAGCTCAAGGGGATCGACCAGGCCGTGGCGCTGCTGGCGCAGGCGCTGGAGCAGCAGTGGCGCATCCTCATCGTCGGCGACTTCGACGCCGACGGCGCCACCAGCACCACCGTGGCGGTCAAGGCGCTGCGTCAGCTCGGCGCGGTGGAGGTCGACTTTCTCGTCCCCAACCGTTTCGAGTACGGCTATGGCCTGACCCCGGAGATCGTCGCCGTCGCCGCGGAGCGGCAGCCGGACCTCATCGTCACTGTGGACAACGGCATCTCCAGCCTCGCCGGCGTGGCGGCGGCACACGCGGCGGGGATCAAGGTACTGGTCACCGACCACCACCTGCCGGGTGCAGAGCTGCCCCAGGCCGAGGCGATCGTCAACCCCAACCAACCGGGCGATGAGTTCCCCTGCAAGAGCATGGCCGGGGTAGGGGTGATCTTCTACGTCATGCTGGCGCTGCGCGCACGGCTGCGTGAACAGGGTTGGTTCGAGCGCCAGGGTAACAAGCCGCCCAATCTGGCCACCTTGCTGGATCTGGTGGCGCTGGGCACGGTGGCCGATGTGGTGCCGCTGGAGCATAACAACCGCATTCTGGTGGCCCAGGGGCTGGCGCGCATCCGCGCCGGCCACGCCTCGCCGGGCATCCAGGCGCTGTGCGAGGCGGCAAAGCGGGACAGCTCGCGATTGGTCTCCAGCGATCTCGGCTTCGGTCTCGGCCCGCGCCTCAACGCCGCCGGGCGGATGGAGGACATGACCATCGGCATCGACTGTCTGTTGAGTGAGGATTTGCCGCAGGCGCGCCGCCTTGCCCTGCGCCTGGAGGAGCTCAACCACCAGCGTCGCGCCGTGGAAGGCGATATGCGCGACGAGGCGCTGGCGGAGGTGGAGCGGCTGCACCTGGGCGACGAGGGCGAACTGCCGTTTGGCTTTTGTCTCTACAACCCGGACTGGCACGAAGGGGTGATCGGCATCCTCGCCTCCCGCATCAAGGACAAGCTGCACCGCCCGGTGATCGTCTTCACCGACGCCAACGGCGGCGACATAAAAGGCTCGGCCCGCTCGGTCAAGGGGCTGCACATCCGTGACGCCCTCGATGCGGTCGCCGCCGCCCACCCTGAGCTGCTGAAAAAATTCGGCGGCCACGCCATGGCCGCCGGACTGACCATTCACGCCGATGCGCTGGAGCCGTTCAAGCAGGCCTTCGACGCCGAGGTGCGGCGCCACCTGCGTGAAGAGGACCTGCGCGGCACCCTCCTCAGCGACGGCGAACTGAGCGGCGCCGAGGCGGACATGGCCCTCGCCGCCCGACTGCGCAGCGAAACCCCCTGGGGCCAGGGCTTCGCCGAACCGCTGTTCGACGGCTGGTTCGAAGTCGCCGGCTCACGCATCGTCGGCGAGCGCCATCTCAAGATGCAACTGCGCTGGCCCGACACCGGCCAACCGGTAGACGCCATCGCCTTCAACGTCGACGAACCGCTGCTCACCCTGCAACCGCAACAAGTGCAGATCGCCTACCGCCTCGACATCAACGAATGGCGCGGCAAGCAGAGCCTGCAACTGCTGGTCGACACCATCGTCGCGGCCGAATAGCGAATCTTCGCCACAGTTGATAGGGCGCCCCGTGGGCGCCGTGCATTATTTGCCACAGAGGGCACGGAGACCGTCATGCCGGACCTGCTCCGGCATCCATGCCAAGGTTGGCTTTGCCGTGTATTTCGGGATGGATTCCGGGTCAAGCCCGGAATGACGGCTTGCTGTGGGAATGGGGCGGCCACGGGTGCCTAAGAAGATAGGATGCGCTGAGCCTGCGAAGCGCATCATGCAGGGGACTTGAGGTTATTGCACAGGGTCAAGCCGGGAATGACGGTTTGCTGAAAGGATAGGGCGCCCCGTGGGCGCCGTGCGATTCCTTGCCACAGAGGACACGGAGGCCGTCATGCCGGACTTGCTCCGGCATCCATGCCAGGGTTGGCTTTGCCGTGTATTTCGGGATGGATTCCGGGTCAAGCCCGGAGTGACGGTTTGTTGTGGGAATGGGGCAAGCATGGCTGTCTAAGAAGATAGGATGTGCTGAGCCTGCGAAGCGCATCATGCAGGTGCATTGAGATTATTGCCACAGAGGGCACAGAGAGCACGGAGACCGTCATGCCGGACTTGCTCCGGCATCCATGCTCGCGTCTGACTCTGTTACTTGATTATCGATACTTTGTAACTACAATGTAGTTATGATTCACCTCAAGTTTGAGTGGGATCCCCGCAAAGAGGCCAGTAATCGCAACAAGCATGGCGTCTCGTTCCATGAAGCGAAAACCGCCTTTACGGATGAGTTTGGTCGTCTGATTGCGGATCCGGACCACTCTGAAGAGGAGGACCGGTTCATACTCCTCGGAACCAGTATTCACTCCCGCCTGTTGGTTGTGTGCCATTGCGTGAATGACGGCGAAACCATTCGAATCATCTCCGCGCGTAAGGCAAACAAGCGTGAGCGAAAGACATATGAAGGGTATAGACATGCGTGATAATTACGACTTCTCAGACTCCGTCAAGAATCCCTACGCCAAGAAGCTAAAGAAGCAGGTAACTATCAGGCTAGACGAGGATACCGTTGCTTATTTCAAGAATCTTGCCGAGGAAAAAGGCTTGCCGTACCAGAGCCTGATCAATCTCTACTTGAGAGACTGTGCACAGTCACACAAAGACCTCAAGATTGAATGGCAGTGAATCAGCTAGCGCTAACTGCCACTGGGCTCACAGAGGGCACGGAGGCCGTCATGCCGGACCTCTTCTCGCATTTACCACCTTGACGTGTTACGTAACGCGTACTAACCTCAATCCATGATAAGGACGTTCCGCAGCAAAGAGACCGCTGCCCTTTTTCTCGGGAAGCGGGTGAAACGGATCCCGGCTGATATTCAGGGTGTTGCCCGTCGAAAGCTGGCTCAACTTGAGCAGGTTGGCACTGTTGATGCGTTGCGTATCCCTCCTGGCAACCGCCTGGAGCCGCTCAAAGGTGAGCGTCTGGGCTTCTGGAGCATACGCATCAATAAACAATGGCGTCTGTGTTTTCGTTTCGAGGAGGGTGATGCGTGGGATGTCGAGATCGTGGATTACCACTAAGGTGATGATAATGAGCATACGCCGTGAAGAGCTGGAACAGATCGATTTCTCCGACGTTGCGGAGTCAAGCGTAACCTTGCCCCCGGTTCATCCGGGTGAGATCCTTCTGCACGACTTTATGGAGCCGCTGGAACTCTCCGCCAATGCCCTGGCCCGGGCACTGGTCGTACCGCCAAACCGTATTACCGGTATCATCAACGGTCAACGCTCGGTCAGCGCCGACAGCGCCCTGCGTCTGGCACGGTACTTTGGTACAACCGCCGAATTCTGGATGGGGCTGCAAAAAGACTACGAATTGCAAAAGGCGCGGCGCGAGGAGCTGGCACTTATCGAACGACAGGTCTCTCCTCGCGCAGCCTGACAGTGATTCTTTGCCACAGAGCCCACTTTCTCCACTCCGCGCCCTCTGTAACCTCTGTGGCAACAAACCCAGGGCAGAAGATAACGGACAATTTCGCTATAATGCCCGCCATTGTCCAACCCCACACTCAACAGATCAGGTAGCGACGTGAATTTTATCGAAACCCGCGGTAACGACGGCCAGCACCCTCCCAAGGTCACCTTTTCCCAGGCGATCCTGAGCCCCATCGCCTCTTTCGGCGGACTCTACTCCCCCGAGGCCCTGCCCGAGCTGGGGGCCGATTTCCTTGCCGACCACATGGGTGCCGACTACAAAACCCTGGCGCGGGATATCCTGGCCGCCTTCGATATCGACATCGAGCAGGCGGTAATCGACGAGGCGCTGGCGCTCTATGACCGCTTCGACGACCCGGCCAACCCGGTACCGGTGGTCAAGGTGAAGGAGGACCTCTACGTCAGCGAGCTGTGGCACGGCCCGACCCGCGCCTTCAAGGATATGGCGTTGCAGCCCTTCGGCACGGTGCTCTCCTCCCTGGCGCAGCAGCGCGGCGAGGAGTACCTGATCCTGGCGGCCACCTCCGGCGATACCGGCCCGGCGGCGCTGGAGACCTTTAAGAACCGCGCCAACGTACGGGTCGCCTGCATGTACCCCGATGGCGGCACCTCCGACGTGCAGCGGTTGCAGATGGTCACCGAAGATGCGGCCAACCTGAAGGTGATCGGCATCAAGGGTGACTTCGACGACGCCCAGAGCGCGCTCAAGCGGCTGCTCGGCTCCGACACCTTCAAGCAGAAGCTGCGCGAGAAGCAGATCTACCTCTCCGCCGCCAACTCGGTCAACTTCGGCCGCATCATCTTCCAAACCATCTACCACGTTCACTCCTACCTGGAGCTGGTGCGCCAGGGGGCCATCGAACTCGGCGAGAAGGTCTATCTGGATGTGCCCAGCGGCAACTTCGGCAACGCCCTCGGCGGCTACTACGCGATGAAGATGGGCCTGCCCGTGGCGAAGATCCTCATCGCCTCCAACCGCAACAACGTCCTCACCCACCTCATCCGCGATGGCCGCTACGACCTGCGCAACCTCGATGTGGTGCCCACCACCTCACCGGCGATGGATATCCTCAAATCCTCCAATATCGAGCGGGTGCTGTTCGACCTGTTCGGCGCCGAGCGCACCAGGGCGCTGATGCAACAACTCGACGAGGAGAAGCACTACGAACTCACCTCCGATGAACTGGCCGAACTGCAGGCCATCTTCGCCGCTGACTTCTGCGACGACGAGGAGGGCAAGCGCTACATCAAGGCGGCCTTCGCCGACGGCTACCTGATGGACCCGCACACCGCCACCTGCCTCAAGGCCTACGAGAGCTGCCGCGACGAGGCGCTGAAGACCATCGTCTACTCCACCGCCGAATGGACCAAGTTCTCACCGGTGATCGCCAA
>JBNJGC010000144.1:0-6574 GCA_051747405.1 Pseudomonadota bacterium | reverse complement strand
TCGAGCACGGCGTAGGCGCAGATGATAACGATATCACCCGGATCGGCCTTGTGTGCCGCCGCGCCGTTGACGGAGATCACCCCCGACCCCTCCTCCGCGCGGATGGCGTAGGTGGTGAAGCGCTCACCGTTGGTGACGTTGTAGATCTCAATCTGTTCGTATTCACGGATCCCTGAGAGCTCCAGCAGTTTGCCGTCAATGGCGCATGAGCCTTCGTACTCGAGCTCCGAATGGGTGACCCGTGCACGGTGCAGCTTGGCTTTCAGCATGGTGCAATACATGTCTGTCAGCGTCCTCAGTGTTTATGAAAGGGCAGACTGCGCGCAGCGCCTGCAGCGACTCAATGCAGCGCAGAACTTTCGATTCTATCACAGATTGACCTGCAAGTTATCGATCAGACGAGCGCGACCGAGGTAAGCCGCGACCAGGATCACCAGCGTCGCCTCCCCGCCCCGGGGCACAAGCAGGTCATCCGTGCGGCGGATCGCCAGATAGTCCGGGCGCAAGCCGCCCTGGCGCAGCTGCTCGCGCCCCGCCTGCTCGAGAGCGGCCAGATCACGCTCACCCTGCTCCAGGCGCGCCGCGAGCCCCTGCAGGGTCTGATAGAGCAGCGGCGCGCACGCACGCTCCTCCTCGCTGAGATAGCCGTTGCGCGAACTCATCGCCAAGCCGTCCGCCTCGCGCACCGTAGCCACGCCGAGCAGCTCCACCGGCAGATTCAACTCCCGCACCATGCGCCGGAGCACAGTCAATTGTTGGTAGTCCTTGCGACCGAAACAGGCGAGATCGGGCTGGACGATATTGAGCAGTTTACACACCACCGTGGCCACACCGCGGAAGTGGCCGGGGCGGCTGGCACCACAGAGGATATCGGCGATCCCGGGCACCTCGACATAGGTAACCCCATCACGCCCATCCGGGTAGATCTCCGCTTCGCCGGGCCGAAACAGCAGATCGACCCCCGCCGCCTCTAGTTTCTCGGCATCCTCACGCGGGGTGCGCGGATAGGCCTCCAAATCCTCCCCCTGGCCAAACTGAAGCGGGTTGACGAAGATGCTCACCACCACTCGTCGGGCCTGCTCTCGCGCCACCTCCACCAGCCTCAGGTGGCCGCTGTGGAGATTACCCATGGTGGGAACGAAGGCGATGCGCTCACCGGCGCGGCGCCACCGGGCCACCTGCTCACGGACCTGCTTGATCGTCTCTGCCTGCTTCATCACACCACACACCGTCCCGAATCAGCTAAAACAGTGACTTTCGGCAGGAAAGGCACCGCTCTTGACCTGCCCCACATAGCGCTCCAGCGCCCGTCCCACTGAGCCGCTCTCGGCGAGAAAGTCGTGGGAGAATTTGGGCCGTTTGCCAGGGGTGATACCGAGCATATCGTAGAGCACCAGCACCTGGCCATCGGTGTCGGGACCGGCACCGATGCCGATCACCGGCATCGAAACGGCCTTGCTCACCCGCCTTGCCAGCTCACGCGGGACACACTCCAGCACCAGCAGGTCGGCCCCCGCCGACTCCATGGCGCGGGCATCGGCGAGGATCGCCTCGGCGCTCTCCGCCTCCCGGCCCTGCACCCGGTAACCACCCAGCTTGTGCACCGATTGCGGCAACAGCCCCAGGTGAGCACAGACCGGCACACCCTGCCCGGCGAGACGCCGCACCGTCTCCACCATCACCGCGCCGCCCTCGAGTTTGACCATCTGCGCGCCGCCCTCTTTCATCAGGCGGGCTGCCGCGTGCAGTGCCTGCTCGGCGGAGGCGTAGCTGAGAAAGGGCAGATCCGCCACTACCAGCGCCTGTTCGCTACCACGGCTGACCAGGGCGCTGTGGTAGACCATATCATTCAGGCTAACGGGAGCGGTGCTGGCATGTCCCTGCACCACCATGCCCAGCGAGTCGCCCACCAGCAGCACCTCAACCCCGGCCTGTTCGATGAGCTGGGCGAAACTGGCGTCGTAGGCGGTGAGCACGGCGATCTTTTCGCCCCGCTCCTTCATCTGGCGCAGTGTGGTCAGGTTGATTCGTGGCATGGCTCCCTCACAACATCGACGGAATGGGGTTGAAGTAGTGGCGACCGCCCCGGAGTGTGCGGATCTGCTCCAGCAGTGTGATGTAGTCGGCATCGCTCTGGGCCAGATCGATCTCCGCGGCATTGACGATCAGCAGCGGCGCCGCGTCGTAATCGTAGAAGAAGCGGGCATAGGCGTCACTGACGTTGCGCAGGTAGTCACCGTCCATGTGCTCCTCCCCGCGCCGTCCTCGCCGGGCCACGCGCTGCTGCAGCACCTCCACCGGCGCCTGCAGGTAGATGACAAGATCCGGTTGCGGCGCATTGAGGGTCAGCATCTCGTAGGCCTGTTCATAGAGCTGCAGCTCATCCCTATCCAGCGTCAACCTGGCAAAGAGCCGGTCCTTCTCGAGCATGAAATCGGCCACCCGTACCGGCTCGAACATATCACCCTGACGCAACTCCTGCATCTGCCGGGCGCGCTGAAAAAGGAAGAACATCTGCGTTGGCAACGCCCCTTCACGGGGGTTTCTGTAAAAACGTTCGAGAAACGGATTCTCCTCCGCCCCCTCCAGCAACAGCTCGCTGCCGAAGGTCTCGGCGAGACGCCGTGCGAGGGTGGTTTTACCCACACCGATGGGGCCTTCAACGATGATAAATCGGGGATCACTCACGGCTTGTTCAGTGTTGTGCGGTCGACTCTGCGAATGGGGCGAAGGATATCACGACGGGGCGTGATCGTCCTCCATCAGCACCAGGCCATTGTCGGGGCAGGCGTTGAGCGCCTCACGCAGCGTCACACCGTCGGGGAGGGTCAGCTCGGGGGCCAACTCCGCCAGCGGCACCAGGACAAAGCTCCGCTGCCGCAGCTGCGGATGGGGTACCTGGAGGCGGGGGTGGTCGATCACCTCGGCGCCGTAGAGCAGCAGATCCAGATCCAGGGTACGGGGTCCCCAGCGCTCGCCACTGCGCACCCGCCCCTGTGCCTGCTCGATCTGCTGGAGCGCATCGAGCAGGAGCAGGGGCTCCATGCGGGTATCGAGCATCGCCACTGCGTTGACATAGTCAGGCTGCCCTGGCGGCCCCATCGGATCGCTGCGGTAGAGGCGTGATACGGCGGTGAGGCGTGAGTCGGCCAGCTGCCTCAACGCATCCAAGGCCTGCCCCAGCTGTGCGACGGGATCGTTGAGATTACTGCCGAGACCGATATAGGCACGGCTAAAGGTTTGCGCTGCCGTCATCGCTACTGCGCCGGCTTGGCCGGACGTTTGCGTGGGCGGCGCCGACGCCGGCGCTTACCCTTGGGGCTGCCGTTCTGGCGCAGCATGCTGACGCGCTGGGCCTCATCGCTCTGCTGGAAACGGGTCCACCAGTCGGCCAGCTCCTGCGGCGCCTCACCGCATTGCGCCCGTAACAGTAGAAAGTCGTAGGCGGCGCGAAAGCGCGACTGCTCCAGCAGCCGCAGGGGACGCTTGCCGCCGTTCTTCTTCAACCGCTCCTGCCACTCCCAAATCTCCCGCGACTGGAGACTGAAACGCTTGGGCACCATCACCCGCGGGGACTGGCGGGCGAAGACCGCGTCACCGGCCATCTGCATCGCCTGGATCGGCGGGATGTCGCGCTCACGCAGCATGGCAAACTCCCGCCGTACCGGCTCCCACAACAGCGCAGCATAGAGAAACGCCGGTGTCACCGGTTTATCATCTGCGATCCGCCGGTCGGTGTTCTCCAGCGCGTGCAGCAGCAGGGTATGGGGGAAGTGGTTCTCCTCCTCGGCCAGGCAGGCGTCGGTCTCGGGGAAGAGGTGGCCGAAGAGACGATAATGGCGCAGCAGCTCGTAGGTCTCCACACCGCTGCCGGCCAGGAGCAGCTTCAGGGTCTCATCGAACAGCCGGGCATGGGAGACCTCCTCGAGCAGGTAACCCAGCTCACGGATTGCCGACTCACAATCGGGGTCGATGCGAAAGCCGAGCTTGGCGGCAAAGCGCACCGCACGCAGCATCCGTACCGGGTCTTCGCGAAAACGCTGGTGGGGATCACCGATAACCCGCAGCCGACCGGCGTCCAGGTCCGCGACCCCGCCGGTGTAGTCGACCACGGAGAAGTCGGCGATATTGTAATAGAGCGCGTTGACGCTAAAGTCGCGCCGCCAGGCATCCTCCTCCAGCGTGCCGTAGACATTGTCCCGCACCAGCATACCGGTACCGTTGGTCTCCACCTCACGCCCCGCTTCCTGACCGGCGCGGAAGGTGGCCACCTCGATGATATCGCGCCCGAAGTGGACATGGGCCAGACGAAAGCGCCGACCGATCAGGCGACAGTTACGAAAGAGCTGTTTAACCTCCTCCGGGCGTGCATCGGTGGCGATATCGAAATCCTTGGGTTCACGTCCCAGCAACAGATCGCGGACACCGCCGCCCACCAGATAGGCCTCGTAGCCCCCCTTGTGCAGGCGATAAAGCACCTTGAGGGCGTTCTCACTGATGTTGGCACGGGAGATACCGTGCTGATCGCGGGGGATGATAACGGGAGGCGCGTCCGCACCCTCCTCCGGGAGGGCACCCTCCTTGAGCCGCTTCAACGGATTTTTCAGCCAAGCAAACATGAGCGCATCATACCACGTTCGACGCTTCTGTTTAGAAACGGTAGTGCAACGCCACACCGAGCGTATCCTGGGTGCTCTCCGGCTGGTAGGCATAGCGGATCTCGCCTGAGGTTGTCTCAAACCTCACTGCATCGGATTTGGCAAAGCGATAGCTGTCATAGTCGATACTTAGTGAGAGCTGCGGCGTAAAGGTGAAGACGGCCCCAGCATAGATGCTGAGCTCACCCTCAGGGTTTAAGGTGATCGTCTCGTCAACACCCGGGATATCCGAAACCTTCTCGGTAGTATGCAGTGGGGCCTTGGCTCCGAGATGGAAGGACCAACCGACCTGACGCTCATAGTGCATTGCCAGCTTGAGGTAGTCGGTCCGGTAGCGCTCCACATAACCGGCCACCCAGGAGCCGTCGTCCAACATTGTGTCACGCAGGCTGCGCCGCCAGTAGTCCATGCCGTAGGCGAATCGCACCAACCACTCCCCCCTATCGAGCTGGCGCCGCAGTGCGGTGTAGCGGGTAAAACCCAGCTCCAGCCGGTAGCCGCGATAGTCGGTTTTGGTACTCACCGGATAGTTCTCGGGGGGCTGTGTCTGGCCATCGTAGTCCACCGTGCCGGAATAGAGCCTGCCACCGAAGTCAACCGACCAAGCCCGATCCAGATGATTGGTACCGACAAGACCGATAAAGTAGCGCGGCCCCGTCTCATCGAGCAGTTGGCTACCATCCTGATCAAACTCCTCCCAGAGGAAGTACTCCGTACCGGCGAAGATATCCATTTCGGTAGCATCTAGATACGTTACTGGCAGCAGGACCAGTGAAAACATGGCTAAGGCGCGCATAGTGATTGCTGGTAAAGGTGGTAGTTCCATCTCATTTCACTTGTAAAACCCGATAGTATGACGTTATACCAAAACAGCGCATCTGGCGAGCATTTGACCGTCCCCCCCAGCCGGGGTAAGTTAGCGGCGATTTGGGAGGAGTATCGTGAGCAAGAGAGCAGACAAACAGGATCAGACCATCGACTTCGAGGCATCCCTCCAGGAGCTTGAGGCGCTGGTGGAGAAGATGGAGCGGGGCGATCTGTCGCTGGAGCAGTCACTCAAGGACTTCGAACGCGGCATCGCTCTTACCCGCAACTGCCAACAGGCGCTGCGGGAGGCGGAGCAGAAGGTGGAGATCCTCTCCGGCAAGGGTGAGGCGGCTGAACTCGCCCCCTTCGACGGCACTGCGGATGAGTAAGGGCATGACATTCAAAGAGCTGCTGGCAAGCTATCAGCAACGGGTCGAGCGGGCCCTTGACCAGTGGCTGCCGACAGAGGGAGAGCCGCCACAGCAGCTGCATGCAGCGATGCGCTACGCCAGCCTCGATGGCGGCAAACGGGTGCGCCCCGTGCTGGTCTACGCCACCGGTAAGGCGCTCGGCCTCTCGCCGGATCGGCTCGACGGCCCCGCCTGCGCGATCGAGCTGATTCACGCCTACTCCCTGGTACACGACGACCTGCCGGCAATGGACAACGACGACCTGCGCCGCGGCAAACCCACTTGCCACAAGGCTTATGACGAACCCACCGCCATCCTGGTCGGCGATGCGCTGCAGAGCCTCGCCTTCGAGATCCTCAGCAGCAACAAGACCTCGGTCGGACCGCAGCAGCGGCTGGAGATGGTGCAAGAGCTGGCCATGGCCGGCGGTTCAAAAGGGATGTGCGGTGGCCAGGCCATCGACATCGCCGCCGAAGGCCAACAGCTCACCCTCACGCAGCTCCAGCAGATGCACCGCTACAAGACCGGCGCCCTGCTCCGCGCCAGCGTTCGCCTCGGCGCCCTGGCTGCTGCCCATGCCAGCACCGAGCAGCGCGAACAGCTCGACCGCTATGCCGAGGCGATCGGCTTGGCCTTCCAGATCCGCGACGATATCCTCGACGTCGAGGCCGACACCGCCACCCTGGGCAAACCCCAGGG
>JBNJGC010000143.1:0-6591 GCA_051747405.1 Pseudomonadota bacterium | reverse complement strand
ACATACGTCAAGTGACCTTGCTGGAGGGCATATGCAAACCCGGACCGAACCACGTCAAACCCCCAATGCCGCCACCCGCTACGAGGTGACGCGCCAGGACCTGCCACTGCACTGCCCAATGGCGGGCATGAGCCTGTGGAACTCTCACCCGCGGGTCTTTCTGGATATTGAGTCCACCGGTCGGGTTCGTTGCCCCTACTGCAGCGCTGAATACGTTTTGAAAGACTAGGTGGTCGGCGGCAGGAGGCATGTGCTACCAGCTGCTCGCAGAGCAGAGTCATGGGTGTCCGGTTGCTTGAGACTTTCTTTTTTTCTATCGGTAAAACGATAGGTTCTTCAAAAGTGCGTTGAAAAAGGAAGCTAGATGCGGCAATTAGCGGAGGAGTACTTTGTCAGCCTCCAGACATTGTCTGTCCGCCCTACAGCGGCAAGGATAGCGATGCTGGCTGTCGCCCTGTATGCCTTCTTTTGGTTAGCGCATTATGAGGTGGCCAGGGTCGCGGAGGGTTTGCTGATCCTTTTGTTTGTCATCTCGATGGCCAATCGTCGAAACTCCACAACGGTACTGCTCCGTGAACCGCTGTTCTGGCTTTTTGTGCTCTGGTTGCTGCTGCAGGTGTATACCTACGTTCAAGCGGCTAAGCTGTTTCCAGAGTGGCAAGATGGCCAGGTCACTGTTGCCAGGCACTACAGTAAGGTGTTTATGGTCTTGGTGCTGGCGTGGTGGATGGCCGGCTCGGTCAAAACCACTCTATTGCTGTATTGCCTTGCCTTTGTCGGCTTCATCGTGGGGGTTACTCTTTCAGATGAATTAGTCTTAGATATTCAGCGAATTCTTGCCCATGAGAGGGTCGACTTTGGCTATCGGAATTGGGAACACCTCTCAGTCTACAGCGCCTTCTTCTTTCTGGTGCTGGTCTTTTTCTGGCGCCGCTTGTTGGCAGTTTTTCATGATAACTGGGTGTGGGCTGGGTATCTGCTGTTGGCAGGTTGGCTGGTTGTTTGCATCACAGGTATTATCGGCAGTCAGACACGAGCGACCTGGCTGGGTCTGAGTGTGGCCTTGGGCGTGGCTTCTGCCGGGTACATTACCCGTCTCTGGCGTCGGCAAAAGCATGCCGGTGAAGTGAATAGGCGAAACTATCTACGTTACGGTTCGGGGGGGGCGTTACTGATGGTTGTCGTCGCGGTGCTGCTGGTCAAGTTTGACACCTCTGTTCTGGTTGAGAAGCGTTTGGAACGTGAACAGGGTGTTGTCGCTTTGTTACTTGAGGGGCGAGCCGAAGAGGTGCCCTATACAAGCATCGGTATCCGCATTCAAAGTTGGAGGCGGGCTTTGGGGTGGGTGGCTGAACGACCGTTAACTGGCTGGGGGCCGAAGTCTGCTAAGCCACTCATTGCTCAGAGTGATATGCCTGATTATATCAAGGAGGTTATTGGTCATCTCCACAATAGCTATATCGAACTGGCGGTGGCGTACGGGTTTGTTGGTGTCGCCTTTTTTATGGTCATATTCGTCATACTAGGCTACCGTGCGTGGTGGGCGTGGCGACGAGGGTTGATGCCTGATGACCTCTTCTTTTTTCTCGGTACATTTATGATCTACTGGCTGATCGTCAATATGTTCGAGTCGTACCTCATGTATAGCACAGGTATTTATATCAATGCCTTGATCGGTGGGGCGGCCTACACATTCTATATTTCAAAAAAAGCAGAATGCGGCGCCGTCACATGAAAGAAAAGAGGCGAGTTTTGCTGGTTGCACGTAACCTGAAGATCGGTGGTGTAGAGAAAAATACGGTTAATTTGGCTAATACCCTGCAGCAGCAAGGGCATGAAGCGCACATTCTTATCTTTAAGAACCGTATCGAGTTGACGCCTGATGATGGGGTTCCTGTGCATGTGTTTGATTTGGATAAAGCTAACCGGTGGACAATCATTGGGCTGTTTTATGACTTATTCACCCGCTTGTTCCTATCCACTTCAATCCGGGGCTCCGGCTTTGTTTGGCGTGGCCTGTACGGTGGACTCTACTTCCGTATCTTCCTGCGGTGGCTGGAGAGGCGCTACGGGCGTTTTGATAAGATTATCTTTCGTGGAGAGGGAGCATTTGAACATATCTGGAGCTGTAACGATCCCCGTATCTATCGTGTTGTTGTCAGCCCGGTAAAGCCTTCCGGAGGAAGCCGTGTTAAACGGTGGTTCAGCCGACTGCTCTATGGAAACAAGCAGATGGTTGCCAACTCCAGCGATGTACGCGAGTCGCTGGAGCGTCGTCTTGCTGAGGATGGCGTTGAGGCAGCTTCAATCACGACAATCTTCAATCCGTGCCCTATCAAGCGGATTCAGCAGATGGCTGAGGAGTCTGCTCCGTTGCCAGCCGAGCCCTATATTGTGCATGTGGCGCGCTTGGTGCCACAGAAGAACCAGGCCCTGCTATTGCGTGCTTACAAGGCTTCGGGTATTACACTCAAACTCTATATTTTGGGTAGCGGCAAAGATGAGAGGGCACTACGCCAACTGGCTGAGGAGTTGGGGATTGCACATCAGGTAATCTTTCTCGGCCAGAAGCTGAATCCCTACCCCTGGATGAAACAGGCGCAGATGTTTGTCCTGAGTTCTCACTTCGAGGGGTTTGGGCTGGTGCTTGTGGAGTCGCTGGCATGCGGCACCCAGGTGGTTGCTGCTGATTGCCCCGGCGGTGTACGGCATGTATTGGTAGAGGAGCAAAAACGCCTAGTTGCCGAGCCGACCCCGGAGGCGCTGGGGGCGAAGATTCGCGAAGCGCTGGAGCATCCCGTCACTATTAAGCCTGAATGGTATTGGCGCTTTGATGCGAGCAAGGTGGCGCAACAGTTTCTTGAGTTGCCTTAAGTCAAAGGCCACGCATACGTGTGGCCGTTGGGGTTTTTTGGCGCCGCAGAAGATGCTTGAGGTTTTTCTCCAGCAGCAAGGCTTTCTTAAGCCTATCCTTTAGTTGACGATGCGCCGGGGAAGCCCCCTTCCAAGGTGACTGTCCGATGTAGCCCCAGTAGTTCTCCTTTAGGGGATGGAAGGTCATGTAGTTCCAAGGCTTGTTTTTCCCCAGGTAGTGGACGATACCGGGGGTGGTGACCGCTTCCCGGAGTTGCTCCCGCGTCAACGAGGGCTGAGTCTTCCCTTTCTCCAACATGCTGTAACTGGCGGGCTGCTGATTCCAGCGCAGTGGTAGGTGTTTCCATCTACCTTGCAGAACTCGGTTAAGCCCATCCTGATCGGGGAAAACCAAATGTTCGGCGTTCTGCTGCATATAGCTTAGGGTCTCTTGACCGACCGATTCTCTGCGCCATTGCTGCAGATCAATCAGCAGAACCCCGGAGTTAAAATAGGCGCCGTCAGTGATACCGAGACGTTCAAGAGGCTGCTTTCCCAGATTTGTGACGGCGCCAACGGTGTGGCCCTCCAGGTCTATTCGCCACAGCTTCTCAACATCGTCGAAAGCTAGTACATCGCAGTCGAGGTAGATTGTGCGCTCTAGCTCTGTAGGCAGAAGCGTGGAGAGCGATAGCCTGAACAGCGCAGCAACGCCGTAGCGTTTTAGTGGGATCTCGCCGTAACCACTGGTATCCGGTGCAATGAAGCGGCAACTCGCATCGTAACGGTTAATAATGCTTTCAATCCGCTCCCGGTTGACTTCACTGATGCCGGCATCGAGATAGTAAAACATATAACGTTCCGGGTGGCTGGCATTTGCCAGCACAGAGAGTGTGACAATGCCCATGTGCCGAGCGTAGTTGTCGTCAGAGGCAAGGGTGATATTGATGGGGTGTTTCACGTTGTGTATTGGTCCGGTGCGTGGGTGGACAGATAAACGATTGAAAATAATGGGGTATTTGGGTGGAATTTTACGTTAGTGTCGGGTGGGAAGGCTAGCGCTATTTTCAGTCGAAGCGCCAGTGTGCTGCTCCAGGGCTCTCACATAACACGCCTGCCGGGGGCGATACTTCCCACACATGGAGCGTAAAAAACGGTAGAATGAGCGCTGAGCCTTGACAACAATATTGTGATGAAAATCGTACAGATACCTAAGTTCTCCTCCTCCCGTGTGCTCATTGTCGGCGACCTGATGCTGGATCGCTACTGGCATGGTGATACCTCCCGGATCTCACCGGAGGCGCCGGTACCGGTGGTGAAGGTGGGTGATATTGAGGAGCGCGCCGGTGGGGCGGGCAACGTGGCTCTGAATGTGGCGGCCCTCGGCGCCGGGGCGGCGGTGATTGGGCTTACCGGTCAGGATGAAGCGGCGGATGCGCTGGCGCGCACGCTGCTTCATCACGATGTGGAGTGCCACTTCGAGCGTCTGCCGGGCTTTCCCACAGTGACCAAGCTGCGGGTGCTCAGTCGCCACCAGCAGTTGATCCGACTCGATTTCGAGGACGGTTTTCCGGGCTACGACGACCGCGGCCTGCTGGAGCGCTTTGAGCGTGTGGTCGATGAGTGCGATGTGGTTGTACTCTCGGACTACCAAAAGGGGGCGCTGCGCGCGGCACCGCAGTTGATCGAGCTGGCCCGTGCGGCAGGTAAGCCGGTGGTGGTCGATCCCAAGGGGAGTGAATTCTCCTGCTACGCCGGCGCCACGGTGATCACGCCAAACATGAGTGAGTTCGAGGCGGTGGTCGGGCCTTGCAACAGTGATGATGAGGTGGTGCACAAAGGGGATCGGCTGCGGCAGCAGCTCAGGCTGGAGGCGTTGCTCATCACCCGTAGCGAGAAGGGGATGACCCTGCTGCAAAAGGGGCGAGAGGCGCTGCACATCCCTACCCGGGCGCGGGAGGTCTTCGATGTTACCGGCGCCGGCGATACGGTGGTCTCCACCCTGGCGGTGGCGCTCGCCGCCGGAGAGGGGCTGGTTGAGTCGACCGTGCTGGCCAATCTTGCCGCGGGTGTCGTGGTGGGCAAGCTGGGGACGGCCACCGTCACGGTTCCGGAGATCCGGCGGGCCATGCGTGAGCAGGATGAGATGGAGCAGGGCATGGTGGATGAGGACAAGCTGGTGGCGCTGGTACAGGAGGCTAAGGCCCACGGGGAGAGTGTGGTGATGACCAATGGCTGTTTCGATATTCTCCACGCCGGCCATGTCACCTACCTCGAAGAGGCGGCGAAGCTGGGCGACAGGCTGGTTGTCGCGGTCAACGACGATGCCTCGGTCAAGCGCCTCAAGGGCGAGGAGCGACCGGTCAATACCCAGGAGCGGCGTATGCGGGTGCTTGCCGCCCTCGATTGTGTCGACTGGGTGGTAGGGTTTGATGAGGATACCCCAACCCGGCTCATCTGCCGGGCTCTGCCCGATATTCTGGTCAAGGGGGGAGATAACGATCCGGACAAGGTACCGGGCGGTGAGTGTGTACGCGAGGCTGGGGGCCGAGTGCAGGTGATGAGTTATCTGGATAATGTCTCTACCACGGGGATTATCGGCACGATCCGCGCCTCGGAAAAGCAGTCGGGCGGAGAATGACCGGCGGACGGCCAACCACCCCGGTTGATGTGGCGATCTTCGGAGGCGGGGTCGCCGGGCTCTGGCAGCTGGCGCGACTGCGTAAAGAGGGTTACCGCGCCGTGCTGTTGGAGTCGCAGGCACTGGGGGCCGGGCAGACTCGCTACGCACAGGGGATCATCCATGGTGGTACCAAGTACGCCCTGAGCGGCAAGCTCACCGGCTCCTCCGAGGCCATAGCCGAGATGCCGCCCATTTGGCGCGCCTGTCTTGCCGGTGAGGGGGAGCTGGACCTCTCTGCGGTCAAGCTGCTATCGCGCAACCAGTTCATGTGGTCCACCGAGAACCTGACCTCCCGTATGGCCGGTTTCTTCGCCAGTAAATTGATGCGCAGTCGCACCCGTACCGTGGAGGGGGGAGAGCGACCGGCGATCTTCCGTCACCCCGGCTTCCACGGCCAGGTCTATCGGTTGGAGGAGCCGGTGCTGGATACCGCCTCGCTGGTGCGCGTACTGGCTGCGCCTCTGCGCGAGGCGACGATCAAGCTCAATGATGTCGATGCTCTGCAACTGAGCAAAAGCGAACGCGGTTGGCAGATCGATACAGAGGATCTCTCTCTTGATGCCAGGCGCCTGGTTTTCGCCGCCGGTAAGGGGAACGCTGCCTTGCTGAAAAAGTGCGATCGCAGTGCTCCGGCGATGCAGCTGCGCCCGCTCAACATGGTGATCATGCGTGCCCGTCAGGGTGCCGCCTGGCCCGGTGAACTCTATGCCCACTGCCTTGGCCCCAGTGCCAATCCTCGCATCACCATCACCACCCATTACGATGCCGCGGGGCGTCCACTGTGGTATCTCGGCGGTCAAGTCGCCGAAGAGGGCGTCGGGCGCAGCCACCTCGCGCAGGTCGCCGCGGCGAAAAAGGAGCTGGCGGAGCTCTTTCCCTGGCTCGATCTGAGTGCGATGGAGTGGGGGACTCTGCCCATCGAGCGGGCCGAACCGCTGATGGTGGATGGTCGCCGGCCCGATAACGCCTTTGCCGAGGAGGAGGAGGCCATCATTACCACCTGGCCGACCAAGCTGGCGTTGGCGCCGCGGCTGGCGAAGAGGGTTAGCGAACAG
>JBNJGC010000142.1:0-6611 GCA_051747405.1 Pseudomonadota bacterium | reverse complement strand
TGGCGATGCTCATCCTCTTCACCATCGCCAGCTTCGAGATGGTGATGCCGCTGCCGCTCGCCTTCCAGATGCTGGGGCAGACCCTGAGTGCGGCACGACGCATCTTCGAGATCGTCGACGCCCAACCCCAGGCCGCCGACCCGGACGCGCCCTCGCCGCAGCCCGAACGGTTCGACCTGAAGATGGAGGGGGTCGCTTTCCGCTACGCCGACGACGCGGCCCCTGCGCTCAGTAATATCGACCTCGCCCTGCCCGCCGGGGGGCGGCTCGCCGTGGTCGGCGCCACCGGCTCGGGCAAGAGCACCCTGCTCAATCTGCTGCTGCGCTTCTGGGACCCACAGCAGGGCCGCCTCACCCTCGGCGACCACGACCTGCGCACCTTCCACGGCGACGACCTGCGCCGCCACATCGCCGTGGTCTCCCAGCACAGCCACCTCTTCACCACGACCCTGCGCCAGAACCTGCTGCTGGCCCGACCGCAGGCGACCGAGGAGCAACTGATGGCCGCGCTGGAGGCGGCGCAGCTCAAAGCCTTCATCGACGAGCTGCCCGACGGCCTCGACACCTGGGTCGGCGAAGCGGGCCTGACCCTCTCCGGCGGCCAGGCCCGGCGCGTCGCTATCGCCCGCGCGCTGCTCAAGGACGCCCCCATCCTGCTGCTCGACGAACCCACCGAGGGGCTCGACGCCGCCACCGAACAGGCCATGATGCAGGCCATCGACCGGCTGATGCAGGGGCGCACCGTATTACTGATCACACATCGCCTGGTCGGGCTGGAGGCGATGGACGAGATCGTGGTGCTGGATCGCGGCGCGGTCAGCGAGCGCGGTCGCCACCACGAGCTTCTGAGCACCGGCGGCATCTACGCGGCGATGCACGCCCGCCTGGGAGAGCAGCCGCAAGCGTAAGCGGATGATGACGTTTCCCCGGAAACGCGCCGTACTGCAGAGGCGCGGCGGCGCAAAGCACAGAGTGAGAGGCCTGGGCGCCGGCTCGTACCAGCCAAAACTCGGTGCCGGAGGTTTTGGAGTACAACTCTCAAGTTATCCACGCGGCAGCCGAACGAAGGGCCACGTCAAGACGTGGACTCCAGTTGGTGCCAAACCCGGCGGGCACGGCCCGCCCTATGGCTCTCGATAATAGGGCGCCGGTTGATGAACGCAACGCAACTATACTTTTGGCTTGCCCGAAGGCAACGAAGGAGCGTGAGAATGAACTACAGAGTATTAACCGGCACACTGCTTGCGGTGTTGCTCACCCCCGCCTTCGCCACGTCGGACAAGACGGCTTACGCCGCAGCAGGCGAGGAGTCCAACTTCGCCATCGTTGAGGAGTCGCCCCGAGTACCGCTGCCCAACTCCACCGCCGACCACAGCAAGTTCGAGGTGCTCAAGGGGCCGTTCAGCAGCGCCACCGAGGTGACCGAAGCCTGCCTCTCCTGCCACACCGAGGCGGGCGAGCAGATCATGCAGACTACCCACTGGAACTGGGAGTACCAGCACCCGGAAACCGGCCAGCAGCTGGGCAAGAAACACGAGCTCAACGTCTTCTGCGGCAGCCTGCGCTCCAACTATCAGCGCTGCACCTCCTGCCACATCGGCTACGGCTGGGAGGATCGCAACTTCGACTTCACCGACGCCACCCGCATCGACTGCCTGGTCTGCCACGACACCACCGGCAGCTACGTCAAACCCTCGGCCGATGCCGGTCACCCCGCCTATGAGGACAAGACCAGGGATGGCAAGGTGGTGATCGAAAACAACAAGCCGATGAAAAAGGTCGACCTGCCCATGGTGGCCCAGCAGGTGGGCAAGACCAGCCGCACCACCTGCGGCAACTGCCACTTCTACGGCGGCGGCGGTGACGGGATCAAGCACGGCGACCTCGACAGCTCCCTCAACCACCCCGACCGGGAGCTCGACGTCCACATGGACGCCAACGGCCTCAACTTCAGCTGTGCCACCTGCCACAGCGCCGACCAGCACAGCGTCGCCGGCAGCCGCTACTCGATGACCGCCCGCGACCTGCACGGCATCGATATTCCCGGTCACAGCAGCGGCGGCCGCGCCTCCTGTGAGTCGTGCCACGGCCTCAAACCCCATGACGGCATCTCGGTCGGCGCCATGAAGCTCAACGACCACATCAACAAGGTCGCCTGCCAGAGCTGCCACATCCCCGAGTTCGCCCGCGGCGGCGTCCCCACCAAGACCCTGTGGGACTGGTCGCAGGCGACCCTCAAGCTCAAGCGTGACGAAAACGGCGAGCTTATCCTCGACGAGCAGGGACGACCGATGCCCGTGGTCGAGTACGACGAGCAGGGCCACCCCAGCTACATGAGCCAGAAGGGCTATTTCGAGCACGGCGAGAACGTGGTGCCGGAGTACCACTGGTTCGACGGCCAGGTGGAGTACACCCTGATGAACGACGAGATCGATCCGAGCGAGACGGTATCGGTCAACCGCATCAGCGGCAGCCGCGACGACCCCGACTCGCGCCTCTGGCCGTTCAAGCGCATGGTCGGCAAACAGCCCTACGACAAGCAGACCAACCGTCTGCTCGCCACCCACGTCTACGGCCCCGATACCAAGACCGCGCTGTGG
The DNA here is from genome assembly GCA_051747405.1 of Pseudomonadota bacterium. Taxonomy (GTDB): domain Bacteria; phylum Pseudomonadota; class Gammaproteobacteria; order Thiohalomonadales; family Thiohalomonadaceae; genus JAPHTQ01. The sequence goes on along the minus strand of JBNJGC010000142.1, from coordinate 4,011 downwards.
AGCAACTTCGACTGGCTACGGGCGCTGGAGGTCGGCCAGGCCGAGGCGGTGGCTGCCGGTGATGCCGAATTGGAGTTCAGTGGGGAGTTCGGCTTCGTCGACAACGAGATGTACTGGCCTATCACCCACATGGTGGCACCCACGGATAAGGCGCTGCGCTGCGCCGCCTGTCACACCCAGGAGGGGCGGCTGGAGAAGGTCGAGGGGATCTACCTGCCGGGCCGAGACGGCGACGGCTGGGTCAACATCCTCGGCCTGCTGCTGGTCGGCGGCACCCTCTTCGGCGTACTCGGCCACGGCCTGCTGCGCATCATCACCGGCAACCGGAGGAAAGCATCATGAGCACCCGCACCCTGATGATCTACAGCCGCTTCGAGCGCTTCTGGCACTGGGCGCAGATGACCCTGATCTTCCTGCTGATGTTCAGCGGCTTCGCCATCCACGGCCTGCATGAGCTGATTGGTTTCTACAGTGCAGTCAAGCTCCACACCTGGAGCGCCGTGGCGCTCATCGTGCTGTGGCTGTTCGCCATCTTCTGGCACCTGACCACCGGCAACTGGCGCCACTACATGCCAACCACCAACGGCCTGTGGCGGGTGGCACGCTTCTACGCCTGGGGGATATTTCAGGGCGAGCACCACCCCTACCGCAAGGCCTACTGGCGCAAGCACAACCCGCTGCAGGCGCTGGCCTATCTGGCGCTCAAGCTGGCGCTCTTCCCCGCCGTCTGGCTCAGCGGCCTTGCGTACCTCGGTTACAACCTGTGGGACGAAACCCCCGGCGCGGCGGACTGGCTCACGGTCGTGGCGGTGATCCACACCCTCTCCGCCTTCGCCATCCTCGCCTTCGTCATTGCCCACGTCTATCTGCTGACCACCGGCCACAGCTTCCGCGAACACGTCAAGCCGATGATCACCGGCTACGACGAGGTCGACCTGAACGAAGCGGAGGAGGCCTACCTGAAAGAGAGCCCGACAGCACGAATGAAATAACCCACAACGGGTGCGGCATATGCACGGTTACTGCGTCATATGCCACACCGCACCTCTCACCGCCCCCGCCCTATCTCCCTCCAACGCCTTGCACCACGCCAAAGCGTATAACGGCATGATGGTTGCTAATGCAGTAAGCGTTTTTCACAACAAGCTGCATTCAAGGAGAAAAGATGCACCATCAACACCTCCCCCTGCGTAAGACACTGCTGGCGACACTCATCGCCGTCAGCTGCCATGGCGCGGCCTTTGCTGAAGATAACCCGCCGACCATCTCGGTCACCGCCAGCCCGATTGAGACAGGCGGCAGCCCCGGCAGCGCAACCCTCGACAAGACCCAGTTACAGACCCGCCGCACCGCCACCAGCGACAGCGCCAGCCTGCTCAAGGGTCTGCCTGGCGTCAGCGTACAGAGTGGTGGCGGCGTCTCCGGCCTGCCGGTGATCCGCGGCCTGGCCGATGATCGTCTACGCATCAAGGTCGACGGTATGGATCTCATCTCCGCCTGCGGTAACCACATGAACCCGCCCCTCTCCTATATCGATCCAAGCAACGTCGGCAACGCCACCGTCTTCGCCGGACTCTCGCCGGTGAGCAGCGGCGGCGACAGCATCGGCGGTACCATCCTGGTCGACTCCAGTGCGCCGCGTTTTGCCGCTCCCGGCGAGGAGAGTCTATTCGCCGGTGAGGCGGGCTTTTTCGTGCGCGATAACGGCAACGCCCACGGCGACAGCATCAGGGCCACCGCCGCCAGCGAGACCGTCAGCCTCACTTTCGCCAGCGCCACCACCGAGGCGGAGAACTACCACGCCGGTGGCGACTTCAAGAGCCAGGACTACGTCAACGATGTCGGCGACAGCGCCATCGCCGGCGACGAGGTGGGTTCATCGATGTACAAGTCGACCAACCGCTCCCTCAGCCTGGCCCACCGCAGCGAAAACCAACTCACCGAGCTCAAGCTGGGTATGCAGGATATCCCCTACCAGGGCTGGACCAACCAGCGCATGGACATGACCGGTAACGACAGCACCCAGATCAACCTGCGCCACAAGGCCGAGCTCGATTGGGGTGATCTGGAGGCCCGCGCCTACCGCGAACGGACCCGCCACAAGATGCAGTTCTTCGACGACAAGCTCTACTGGTACGGCGCCAACGACGGCTCCCTCCCCGATGGCGAATCGTGCACCCTGGAAGGGGGTATGAACGGCTGTGCCGCCGGCATGCCCATGGACACCCTGGGCGACAACCGCGGCGCCGTGGTCAAGGCCGATATCTTCCTCACCGCGCGAGATCTGCTGCGCGCCGGTGTCGAGATGCAGAACTACACCCTGGACGACTGGTGGGAGCCATCGGGCAAAGGGATGTGGCCCGACACCTTCTGGAACATCAACAACGGCCAGCGCGACCGCCTCGCACTGTTCACCGAGTGGGAGGCGCAGTGGAACGATCAGCTGTTGACCCAATTCGGCATCCGTGGCGAACGGGTAACCATGGACGCCGACGCGGTGCAGGGCTACAGCGGCATGTTCAGCGCCGACGATGCCGCCGATTTCAACGCCGCAGAGCGCGACAAGAGCGATGACAACCTCGACCTCACCGCCCTGGCCCGCCTCAGCCCCAGCGCCACCCAGACCATCGAGTTCGGCCTGGCGCAGAAGAGCCGCTCACCCAACCTCTACGAACGCTACGCCTGGTCCACCCACGGCATGGCCATGCGCATGGTCAATATGGCCGGCGACGGCAACGGTTATGTCGGCAATCTGGAACTGGAACCGGAGGTGGCGCACACCTTGAGCGCCACCTTCGCCTGGCACGATGAGGCCAAGGAGCAGTGGGGACTGGAGGTGAGCCCCTACTACACCCGGGTGAAAGACTACATCGATGCCGAACGCTGCTCCTCCGCCTCCACCAGCCAGACCGCCGGTACCGCCTGTACCGACGCCAACCTGGACGTGGCAGAGAATTTCGTCTACCTGCAGTTCGTCAATCAGGAGGCGACCCTCTACGGTATCGACATCGCCGGCCACTACCCGCTGGCGCAGAGCAGCGGATACGGCGACCTCACCCTGCAGGGGCAACTCAGCTACGTCGCAGGCGAGAACGACACCACCGGCGACAACCTCTACAACATGATGCCGCTGAACATGACCCTGGCGCTGGCGCAGCGCAAGGGCGGCTGGCGCAATGTGGCCGAGGTGGAGTGGGTGGACGACAAGGACGACGTCTCCGCCACCCGCAACGAGATGACCACCGACAGCTACAGCCTGCTCCACCTGCGCAGCAGCTATACCTGGCAACAGGTGCGCTTCGATGTGGGCGTAGAGAATGTTTTCGACAAGCTCTACAGCCACCCCCAGGGCGGCGCCTATCTGGGCGAGGGTAAAACCATGTCAGGCACCGCCGTCGACTGGGGCACCACCGCCCCCGGCATGGGCCGCTCCCTCTACGCCGGGGTGAATATCAAGTTCTAACCCCACCGACAAAACGCCGGCCTTGCGCCGGCGACTCTCTCCCGCCCCCCCTCATTTGCACCCTTACCCTCCCCCCCTTGGCGTGCTAGGCTTGGGCAAAGCAATAGACGACTATCGAAGAAACGGAGGTTCACAATGAAAAGCGCCCTCACCGCCACCCTTCTCTGCAGCGCCCTTGTTGCGCCTCTTCACGCCGCCCCCGATCAGTTGCGCCCCGGTCTCTGGGAGCACACCGTAGAGATGGAAGGGGGGATGCAGGAGGCGATGCAGAAGCTGCAAAAACAGCTCGAAAGCATGCCGCCCGAACAGCGCCAGATGATGGAGAAGATGATGCAGTCCAAAGGCGTCCCCTTCGCCAACGGTGCCCACACCATCAAATCCTGCCTGAGCGAAGAGCGGGCCAAGCAGGGCTTCGCCCCGCAACGGGATGGTCGCTGCCAACACGAGATCACCGAGCGCAGCGGCAGTACTGTTAAATTCCAGATGCGCTGCAGCGGCAACCCACCCGCCAGCGGCAGCGGTGAATACACCTTCGAGAGCCCAACCTC
>JBNJGC010000141.1:0-6630 GCA_051747405.1 Pseudomonadota bacterium | reverse complement strand
GATCGCCCTGATCAAGACCCTGCCCAAGGCGCAGCGGCGCAACTATGTGCCGGCGGTCAACTTCGCCGAGGCGGCGCTGGAGGCGATGCCGCTCTTCACCGGCGATCTGCTGGCGCAGTTTGCCCGCCAGCTGCACCGCATCAGCGGTATCGCCCTGCCCGAGGATGCCTGGCAGCTGGAGAACCTGCCACCCCACCTGCGCATGAATTTCCGTATCGTCGACGAGGCGGGCAAAGTGGTCGAGGAGGGGCGCGACCTGGTCGCCCTGCAGGAGAAGATGGCCGGCAAGGTGCGCAAGAGCCTGCATACCCCGGCCCAGAGCGAGTGGGAGCGTGACGGGATCAAGGAGTGGGATGTGGAGGGCATCCCCGAGTCGGTGCAGCTGGAGCGCCACGGCCTCAAGGTCAACGCCTTTCCCGCCTACAGCGATGCCGGCGACAGCGTGGCGCTGAAACTGTTCGAGCGTATCGAGGTGGCCGAGGCGGCACAGCGCGGCGGGGTGGTGCGGCTGTTTCTGCTCGCCAACCACGACAAGGTCCGATACCTGCGCAAGAATCTGCCCGGCATCAAGACCGCCTGCCTCCACTATGTGAGCATTGGCAAGTGCGAGGAGCTGAGCGATGCGATCATCCGCGCCGCGGCGGAGCAGTCGCTACTGGGCGAGGGGGCGAGACCGCCGCGCAGCCGCGCTGAGTACGAGCGACTGGCGCAGCGGGCCCGCGCGGAGCTGGTGGAGAGGGCCAACAAGATCGCCGAACAGGCGGCCGAAGCCCTCGCCGCCTACCACCGCATCAACAAACAGTTGAAAGGGGCGGTGCAACCGCAGTGGCTCAACAGCATCGCCGATATCCGTGAACAGCTGGAACACCTGCTGCCGCCCGGCTTTCCCGCCACCACCGCGCCGCGCTGGTTGAACCGCCTGCCGCGCTACCTGCAGGCGGTGGACAAGCGGCTGGAGAAGCTGCGCAGCGCCCCGGAGCGGGACCGCCAGCTGATGCTGGAGATGCAGCCGCTGTGGCAGAAGTTCTGGCGCCGTTGCGAGCAGCCCGGCAGCTGCGATGCACCAGAGCTTGTTCACTTCCGCTGGTTACTCGAAGAGCTGCGCATCTCGCTCTTCGCCCAGGAGCTGGGCACCGTCGAGCGGGTCTCGGTGCCGCGGTTGGAGAAGCAGTGGAAGGCTCTCTGAGCGAGGGCGGCCCACGCGGCGCCAGGTGCTTGCGCTGAGTCTCTACTTGTCCCGACACCTCCCGCAGCCTATATTGGCCTCTATCTACCAGCAAACAGGCGAGTGCTTATGTACAGTCCTGGCGGACTCTACCGGCAGCTGAAAGGGTTTCTTCTGAATAAGCTGTGGCGTACCGATGTCGAGTCGCTCGGCTGGGCGCAGCGTTACGTCTATAAACTGCTTCGTCTGCTGTTCGTACTGGTGCGGGAGCTCGCCAGCGGCCAGCTTAATCTGCGGGCGATGAGCCTGGTCTACACCACGCTGCTGTCCATGGTGCCGCTGTTGGCGGTGAGCTTTTCGGTGCTCAAGGCCTTCGGGGTGCACAACCAGATCGAGCCGCTGCTGCTGGGGTTGGTGGAACCGCTGGGGGAGCAGGGCAACGAGATTGTCTTCAATGTGCTCAGCTTCGTGGAGAACATGAAGGTGGGGGTACTCGGTTCGGTGGGTCTGGCGCTGCTGCTCTATACGGTGGTCTCATTGATCCAGAAGATCGAGATGTCGTTTAACCACGTTTGGCACACCAAGTCGAACCGCTCACTGTCGCGCCGTTTCAGTGATTACCTCAGTGTGATTATGGTCGGGCCGGTGCTGGTCTTCTCCGCGATCGGCATGACGGCGACGATGATGCGCAGCGATGTGATGCAGACGGTGCTCAGTATCGAGCCGTTCGGCACGCTGGTGGTGTTCCTCTCCAAGGTGATGCCGTTCATTTTGGTGATTTTCGCCTTCAGCTTCGTCTATATGTTCGTGCCCAATACCAAGGTGCGGTTTCGTTCGGCGCTGGTAGGGGCGATGGTAGGGGGCGCGCTGTGGCAGACCACCGGGCTGGTGTTTGCCGAGTTCGCCTCCTCCTCGACCAAATATGCGGCCATCTACTCCGGCTTTGCCATCCTCATCCTCTTTATGATCTGGCTCTACCTCAGCTGGCTCATCCTGCTTCTCGGTGCCCAGGTGGCGTTCTACCACCAGTACCCGGAGCAGATCCGCCTCAGCAGTCAGCGGATGCCCCTCAGTGGCCGGTTCCGCGAGCAGCTGGGGCTACTGGTGATGTACTGGGTCACCCGGCGCTTTGTCGGTGATGGCGCACCGATGAGCCTGGATGATCTGGCCCATGAGCTGCAGATGCCCGGTGACCGTGTCGGCGAGATGCTGCAGCTGTTACAGGACCGGGAGCTGCTGGTGGAGAGCGGCACGGAGCCGCCGACCTTTCTGCTCAAACACGATCCGGCCGGGTTGAGCCTCGCCGAGCTGATACAGATCATTCGCCGCCCCGATGAGGAGCAGGCGCTGATAGAGGAGCGGTTACGCTCGGTGCCGGTAGTCGATGCGTTGATGAACCGGATGGAGCTTGGCGTGGCGGAGCACCTGGATGGGTTGACCTTGCGCGAGTTGGTGCTGGAGGAGCCGCCGGCGCTGCTGGCAGCGGAGGAGGGGGTGTCGCAGAGCGCACAGAGAAGCCGCCGCTGATGGGTTCGGCCCTTCCTCAGGCGTAATGGCTCTGGCGAGCGAAACTGCCAAGCCGGATTCAGTTCAAACCTCTTCGTCGATATGCTCCTGCGGGGATTCTGCGCTGGAGGAGGCGTCGCTCTCCTCTTTTAGCTCAAGGTAGTGATCCGCCATGCGCCGCTTCTCGGTGCGGCGATCTTCTCCGCTGCGGGTGTCGTAGGGGGTGTGCAGGGGGGAGTGGCGCCGCTCCTGTTTGCGGCGCTGTTGTTGACGCCGCTCCGGCAGAAGCGGTGGCCGCGGCTCGTTGTGCTCGTCGCTTGAGGCGATCCGCGGGTAGGGGGCGATATTGCGTGCCGGTTCGACCCCGCGCTTTCGGTTCTCCAGCTTGAGTCGCCGCACGCCCTTGTCGTCGCCGGGAGGGGTGATATCCATCGCCTTGACCTGCATCATTCACGTACAGATGTTATAGGATTTAAATGGGCGTTGTGCAAGTTGTGGGGGGCGAACAGGGTGAGCGCATACTTACATAACACCCCGCGTCGAGCTAGTGCTCATGATTTACGGTACGCCGTGAATCCATCCCTGGAGGCTCGACTGCCGCGTCCTTGCGGCAGACGACCGTAAATCAAGGGCTTACACCAGCGATGACAAAGTATGCGGTTGCCCTGGGGAGGCGAGTGTGGATTACTACTCTTCGGTTAAGTGGGCGCATATCTGCTTTGCCCTGCTGTCGCTGGGCGGCTTTCTGCTGCGTGGCGGGTTGATGTTGCGCCAGTCCTCCTGGCTGGGGCATCCGCTGGTGCGAAACCTCCCGCACCTGAATGATACCCTCTTGCTGTTGGCGGGGGTGTGGCTGCTCTGGCAGGGGCCCTGGGTACTGGCCTCGTCGGGGTGGTTGCAGCTGAAGTTGGGGCTTTTACTGCTCTATATCGGCTTGGGCTTTATTGCTCTGCGTCGTGGGCGCTTTACCCGACCGCAGCGGGCGGTCGCCTGGGTCGCGGCGGTGTGGGTCTACCTGGGTATGCTCTGGCTGGCGCACAGCAAACCGGCCATCGGTTTTTGACGAGGGCTTAACCCGCCCGCCATTCTGCATTAAGCTGGTCCGTTTCCCCGCGACCTTGGCGCGGAAGCTGGACGACTGGAGTGGCGGTTTTGCTTGATTTTAATCTCATAGGGACGTTCGCCGGCGGCATCGGCCTCTTCCTGCTGGGCATGAAGCTGATGACCGACGGGCTGAAGATGGCCGCCGGGGATGCGCTGCGCCATATCCTGGCGCAGTGGACGCGTACCCCGATCCGCGGTTTTCTCTCCGGTGTCTTGATCACCACGCTGGTACAGGCCTCCGGTGCGGTCACGGTGGCGGCCATCGGCTTTGTAAACGCCGGCCTGCTCTCGCTGTTGCAGACGGTGTATGTGATCTACGGCACCAATATCGGCACCACCATTACCAGTTGGTTGGTGGCCATTGTCGGCTTCGATGTGGATGTGGTGGCCTTCGCCCTGCCGCTCATCGGTATCGGCATGGCGCTGAAGGTGACCGGCGGGGAGGCGCGCCGAGGCGCCCTGGGTGAGGCGCTGACCGGTTTCGGGCTGTTTTTCCTCGGCATCGGCATCCTGCAGGAGACCTTCTCCGACCTGGGCCAGGGGGTCTCTCTGGAGGGGATGCCTACCGAGGGGCCGGGGTTGCTGCTGTTTGTTGGCCTCGGCTTTATCCTCACCTTTCTCATGCAATCCTCCAGCGCGGCGTTGGCGGTCACCCTGACCGCCGCTGCCGGTGGCATCATTCCGTTGATGGCGGCAGCGGCGGCGGTGATTGGTGCCAATGTGGGGACCACCACCACCGCCGCCATTGCGGTGATCGGCGCCACCTCCAACGCCCAGCGCATCGCCGCGGCCCATGTGATCTTCAACCTTATCACCGGGGTGGTGGCGCTGATCCTGCTCGGGCCGCTGATGACGCTGATCGATGAGCTGGGACGGGCGCTGGGGATGGACGGCGCGGTCACCACGGCACTGGCCCTGTTTCATACCATCTTCAATATTCTGGGGGTGCTGCTGCTGTGGTTCTTTACCCCCGCGCTGGTGCGTTGGCTGGAGCGGCGCCTGCGCAGCGCCGATGAGGATCTGGGCCGTCCGGTCTATCTGGATAAAAACGTGGTCAATACCCCCTCGCTCGCCTTTAGCGCGCTGGTCATGGAGCTGGGGCGGATCGGGGACTTCACCAATAAGATGCTGCGCGACGCCTTCAGCTCGGAACGCTACACCAGCGCCCAGCTGCACAAGGACAAGGCGGTGGTGGAGCGGCTGAGCGAGTCGGTGAACCGCTTCAGTGTGGCCATGCAGCGGACCAACCTCTCCGGTGAGATCAGTGAGAACCTTCCGCTCGCCCTGCGCGTCTCCCGCTACTACACCGAAGCGGCGGCGGTGGCGGTGAGTATGTCCAAGGCGCAGGAGCGCCTCCCCTATATCGAGGATGAGGCGCTGCAGGAGGAGCTGGACAGTTTCCGCGGCGAGTGTGTCGCACTGCTGGAGATGTCGGACCCGCTCAGTGAGCAGTTCGATGCAGGTGTCGCACTGAAAAAGCTTGATGAGATGGAGGAGCACTACGCCAGGCTCAAGGCCATACTACTCAATGCCGGCGCCCAGGAGGCCATTCGCCTGCAGCAGATGGTCGCCCAGCTCGACCTCTACAGCAGCATCCGCCGCGCCATGGAGCAGATCGTCAAGGGCGCCAGCTACTTTGCCAACCTGCAGGCGCTGGCCAAGAGCCTGGACGAGGGGAGGGAGCCTCTGCCTGAACCAACGCCTTCATAGTCAAAGTCAATCGGTCAGTTCAAAAAATCGCATTGTACAAAACGCCGATAGTCAGCCACTCTTAATCATGTCTGCGGTGGCTGCCTGGCGGCCCGTCGCAGCCTCTTGAGTCGTCTGTTCCGAACCTGCGTACGGCGGGTTCACTCCGCACGCTATCGAGGCGGCAAACAAGCGCCGTGGCGCGCCGGGGTAACGGCTGACTGACCCGACTACGGATAATAAGGAGTTCAAACATGAGTGAAGGCAATAGCAGCGGCGGGAAATGCCCGGTGATGCACGGCGGTGCCACGGAGAGCGGCATGTCGAACATGGAGTGGTGGCCCAAGGCGCTCAACCTCGACATCCTGCACCAGCACGACACCAAGACCAACCCGATGGGGGAGGCGTTCAACTATCGGCAGGAGGTCAAAAAGCTCGACTTCGAGGCGCTAAAGCGAGACCTGACCGCACTCATGACCGACAGCCAGGATTGGTGGCCGGCGGATTGGGGCCATTATGGCGGCCTGATGATCCGCCTGTCGTGGCACGCGGCCGGCACCTACCGCGTCGCCGATGGGCGCGGCGGCGCCGGCACCGGCAACCAGCGTTTCGCCCCCATCAACTCCTGGCCGGACAACGCCAACCTGGACAAGGCGCGCCGACTGCTCTGGCCGATCAAAAAGAAATACGGCAACAAACTCAGCTGGGCGGACCTGATCGCCTACGCCGGCACCATCGCCTATGAGTCCATGGGGCTGAAGACCTTCGGTTTCGGATTCGGGCGCGAGGATATCTGGCACCCGGAGAAGGACACCTACTGGGGCTCGGAAAAGGAGTGGCTCGCCCCCACCGGCAGCGAGGGCAGCCGCTACTCCGGCGAACGCGACCTGGAGAACCCGCTGGCGGCGGTTATGATGGGGCTGATCTACGTCAACCCCGAAGGGGTCGACGGCAAGCCCGATCCGCTCAAGACCGCCCATGATGTGCGCGTCACCTTCGAGCGGATGGCCATGAACGACGAAGAGACCGTCGCCCTCACCGCCGGCGGTCATACCGTGGGTAAATGTCACGGTAACGGCGATGCCGCGCTGCTCGGCCCGGAGCCGGAGGCCGCCGACGTTGAGGAGCAGGGCCTGGGCTGGAACAACAAGACCACACGCGGCATC
>JBNJGC010000140.1:0-6743 GCA_051747405.1 Pseudomonadota bacterium | reverse complement strand
CCGTAGCCAGCCCCGGTAACCATTGTGCACTACACCGTCGAACAACGTGTCGCCCGTCTTCAGGCGGCCAACCTCGCCCCGCTGCTGAAAGGGAGCATGGTCGGCCTGGAGAAGGAGAGCCTGCGGGTCAACAGCGAAGGGAAGATCGCCCAGACCCCCCACCCCGCCAGATTCGGCGCGGCGCTGACCCACCCCTACATCACCACCGACTACGCCGAGGCGCTGCTGGAGTTCATCACCCCACCGTTCCACGAGATGGGCGAGGCCCTCTCCTTCCTGCGCGACCTGCAGCAGTTCGTCTACAACCGGTTGGATGATGAGCTCATCTGGTCCACCAGCATGCCCTGTGTAGTGGCGGGCGAGGCGGGGATCCCCATCGCCGAGTACGGCAGCTCCAACGCCGGTATGATGAAGACCGTATACCGCCGTGGTCTGGGTTACCGCTATGGGCGGGTGATGCAGGTGATCGCCGGGGTCCACTTCAATTACTCCTTCAGCGACGCCTTCTGGCAGGCGCTTCAGCAGCTGGAGGGGGACGATCGCACCCTGCAGACCTACATCTCCGAGCGCTACTTCGACCTCCTGCGTAACCTGCTGCGCGTCGGCTGGCTCATCCCCTACCTCTTCGGCGCCTCGCCGGCGGTGTGCAAATCCTTTCTCAACGGCGATAAGGGCTCGCTGGAGGCGCTCGATGACTCCACCTACTTTGAGCCCTATGCCACCTCATTGCGCATGGGCGATATCGGCTACCAGAACAACAAAGAGAACGAAACGGGTATCAAGGCCAACTACGACAGCCTGAACGACTACGTCGACAGCCTCACCTGCGCCATTAATACGCCCTGCTCCGAGTATGAAAAGCTCGGCGTCGAGGTCGACGGCGAGTACCGCCAGCTCAACGCCAACATCCTGCAGATCGAAAACGAGTACTACAGCACGGTGCGCCCCAAACAGCTGCTGCAGGGTTACGAGAAGCCCACCCTGGCTCTGAAGAAGCGTGGCGTGCGCTACATCGAGTTGCGTTCGCTCGACGTCAATGTCTTCGACCCGCTGGGGATCAACGAGTCGCAGATGGATTTTATCGAAGCGCTGCTGCTCTACTGCCTACTCTCCGACAGCCCGCCCATCACGCCGCAGGAGCGGGTAGAGATCGACCAAAACGAGATGCTGGTCGCCCATCGCGGACGCGAACCCGGGCTCGAGCTCAAGCGCTGTGGTAAAACCACCTCGCTCCACCGCTGGGCCAGTGAGATCTGTCAGGGTATGGAGCCGGTCTGCCAACTGCTCGATAGCAACACCACCAAACAGCCCTACCAGCAGGCCCTGGCGCGCCAGCGTCGGGTGGTCGACAACCCCGATCTCACCCCCTCGGCGCGTATGCTCGCCGAGATGAAGAGCGGTAAAGAGACCTTTTTTGAGTTTGCCCGTCGCAAGTCGCTGGAGCATCAGTGGTACTTTGCTGAACTGCCCGTCGATGTAGAGCAGGAGAAGATGCTCGCCGAGCTGGCCGAGCGCTCTTTGAAAAAACAGCGCGCGATCGAGGCGGCGGACAAGGTCGACTTCGCCACCTTCCTGCAGCAGTACGCCAACCAGGTATGAGACCGTTGCTCAGTCGAGGGGCGAGACGGCCTGCAGCTGGTAGATGTAGCGCTGTAGGTAGAGGTTGTTCTGCATGGAGAGGTTGATGAAGGCGGCGCCGATGCGGGGGACGGCTTCGTTTTTGCTGGTGTAGTAGGTGCCGCGGTTGCGGATCTCCAGATCCACGGTCAGCTCACCGAAATCGGGGAGGGTGATGAGGCAGTTTTTGTAGACCCCGTGCATCGGCGGGTCGAAGCGCTCCTCCTCCGGCACCAGCAGGCAGATGCCGCCGACGCTGAGGTCCACCGCCTTGAGCATGGCGGTGCTGCCCTTGCCCTCCCCCAGGGGGATCTCACAGGTGGGGCCGTTGATGCGCGGTACCTGCACCCGGAAGTACTCGCGCCGCTGAAGGCGGTAGAGGCTCTCGGGCAGGGGGGCGGCGAGGGCGGCCCTGCCCTGATATTTGGCGCCCTTTATCCCCTCCAGGGTGAACTTGACCGGTACCCCCATGCTTTTGGTGGTGCAGACCAGGCGCCCGGATTCGATCGCCTTGTGGGTGGTGGCGTCGTCCGGCCCCACATCCAGCACGACCAGATCCCGCTCTTTAACCACACCGAGTACGGCGGTTAGGATGAAGCGGCTACCCTGGTCGAAGTAGGCGGTGATGATGTCCGGCTTTTTGGCCAGCTTCATCAGCTCGGCCCGAATCGCTCCTTTGCCGTGCAGCAGATAGCGCTCGTGATCCTCGATGGAGTCGATAGCTGTCTTTTCGGCGTGTTGGTAGTCGGGCATTACAGGGCGTCTGTCTGAGCGAGTGGCTAAAGCTCGCTAGTGTATAGCCAACAGAGGCTTAACTCCAACTATTGCCCCCGTAGCCCAGGGCAACCGCATACTTTGTCATCGCTGGTGTAAGCCCTTGATTTACGGTTGTCTGCCGTAGGGGCGCGGCAGTCGAACCTGCAGCGAGGGATTCACGGCGTACCGGGAACCGAGGGCTTACACCAGACGTGATCCGGGTGTGAAGTGAGTCTGCGCTCACCCAGCCACGTAACCTATAATTGGCTAATCCCCACTACAGTCGTACAATGTGCGCCCCTTTTTGGTGAGCAGTCATGAACTATCCCGAGCGTTTCGATGTCATCGTGGTCGGCGGCGGCCATGCCGGTACCGAGGCGGCCCTGGCGGCTGCCCGTATGGGCGTGCGCACCCTGCTGTTGAGCCACAACATCGACACCCTGGGGCAGATGTCCTGCAACCCGGCCATCGGCGGCATCGGCAAGGGGCATCTGGTCAAAGAGGTGGACGCCCTGGGCGGGCTGATGGGGCGTGCCATCGACCGGGCCGGGATCCAGTTTCGCATCCTCAACGCCTCCAAAGGGCCGGCGGTGCGCGCCACCCGCGCCCAGGCTGACCGTCAGCTCTACAAGGCGGCGGTGCGCGAGGCGCTGGAGGGGCAGGCGAATCTTACACTGTTTCAGCAGGCGGTGGAGGACCTTATCGTCGAGGGCGAGCGGGTCGCCGGCGTGGTGACCCAGATGGGGCTGCGCTTTGAGGCCCCGGCGGTAGTGCTGACGGTGGGTACCTTCCTCGGCGGCGTGATCCACATCGGCCAGGTCAACTACCAGGGCGGTCGCGCCGGTGACCCGCCGGCCAACGCCCTGGCCCACCGTCTGCGCGAGCTGCCGTTTCGGGTGGAGCGGCTCAAGACCGGCACACCGCCGCGCATCGACGGCAAGAGCGTCGATTTTGGGGTAATGACACCCCAGCCCGGCGACGACCCGATGCCGGTCTTCTCCTTCCTCGGCAGCGCCGAGGAGCACCCCGAGCAGGTACCCTGCTACATCACTTATACCAATGAGCAGACCCACGCGATCATCCGCGACGGGCTCGACCGCTCGCCCATGTACAGCGGCATCATCGAGGGGGTGGGGCCGCGCTACTGTCCCTCCATCGAGGATAAGGTGGTGCGCTTTGCCGACAAGGGCTCGCACCAGATCTTCGTCGAGCCCGAGGGGCTGACCACCCACGAGCTCTACCCCAACGGCATCTCCACCTCGCTGCCGTTCGACGTGCAGCTGGCGCTGGTGCGCTCCATGCGGGGCTTCGAGCAGGCGGTGATCACCCGTCCGGGTTACGCCATCGAGTACGACTTTTTCGACCCGCGCGATCTCAAGCCCAGCCTGGAGACCAAGCATATGCCGGGGCTCTTCTTCGCCGGCCAGATCAACGGCACCACCGGCTACGAGGAGGCCGCGGCGCAGGGGCTGCTGGCCGGCCTCAACGCCGCCCGCCAGGTGCAGCAGCGCGAACCCTGGACACCGCGCCGCGACGAGGGTTATATCGGTGTGATGGTCGACGACCTCATCACCCGCGGCACCGCCGAGCCCTACCGCATGTTCACCTCCCGCGCCGAGTACCGGCTGATGCTGCGTGAGGACAATGCCGACCTGCGCCTGACCCCCGCCGGACGCGAGCTGGGGCTGGTAGACGACGCGCGCTGGGCGGTGTTCGAGGCCAAGCGTGAGGCGATCGAACAGGAGCAGAAGCGGCTGCACGAGACCTTCGTCCACCCCGGCAAGACAGCCAACGCCGAACAGGTGCTGGGCAGTGAGCTGAGCCGTGAATACCGCCTGGAGGAGCTGCTGCGCCGGCCCGACGTGGCCTACAGCGACCTGTTCCGGCTGCTGCCGGATCTGGCCCCGGTGGCCGACCCGCAGGTGGCCGAGCAGGTGGCGATCCAGGCCAAGTACGCCGGCTACATCGAGCGCCAGCGTGAGGAGATCGAAAAGGCGCGGCGCAACGAAGAGACCCCCCTGCCCGAGGATCTCGACTACAGCGATGTGCGCGGCCTCTCCGCCGAGGTGCAGGAGAAGCTGGCCAAGAACCGCCCCACCACCATCGGCCAGGCCTCGCGCATCCCCGGCCTCACCCCCGCGGCCATCTCCATCCTGCTGGTGCACCTTAAAAAGCGCACAGCTACGGCCAAACAGACGAGTAGTAAATGATGAAACGCAGAGGACGCGGAGGACGCAGAGGATACAAATGTTGGTGAAAAGCGTCTGCATCAACACCGCAGCAACAACCGTTGCAGCTGCCCTTGATTCGCATTCCTCCGTGTCCTCTGCGACCTCTGCGTTGCAAGGGTTTTTCACGTGACGACACTGAGAACGAAACTGGATCAAGGGCTGGTGCAGCTGGGGCTGGAGCTGCCGGAGGCGGTGCGGGACGGGCTGGTCGCCTATGTGGAGCTGTTGGGTAAGTGGAATCGTGCCTATAATTTGACTGCGGTGCGGGATCCGACCGAAATGGTGACCCGCCATCTGCTCGATTCGCTGGCGGTGGTCCCCCATTTGAGCGGTCAGCGGGTGATCGATGTGGGCACCGGCGGCGGACTGCCGGGGATCCCGCTGGCGCTGGTTTTCCCCGAGAGGCAGTTTGTGCTGCTCGACTCGAACAGCAAAAAGACCCGCTTTCTGGTTCAGGCGAAGTCGGCGCTGGGGCTGGAGAACGTAACGGTGGTGCACAGCCGGGTGGAGGCTTACGAGCCCGAGACGCGGTTTGACGCTATAATAACTCGCGCTTTTGCCTCGGTTGCTGATATCCTGGCAGGTTCCCGCCATTTGTTGACCCCGCAGGGGGAGTTTCTGGCGATGAAGGGCACAGTCCCCGAGGCGGAGCTGGCCGAGATGCCAGAGGGCTTTTATCTGCTCGAGGTGGTTGCCTTGGCAGTGCCGGGACTGGAGCGGGAGCAGCGACACCTGCTGCGAATCGGTCGGGCCGCGCCTGCGGCGGGCCAGGAGGAGAAGTGAGGGCTATGGGCAAAATCATCGCAGTGGCGAACCAGAAGGGCGGGGTGGCCAAGACCACCACCTGCATCAATCTCGGCGCCTCGCTGGTGGCGACCAAGCGCAAGGTGCTGGTGGTCGATCTCGACCCGCAGGGCAACGCCACCGTCGGCAGTGGCGTCGACAAGGACGAGCTGGCGAAGAGCAGTTACGATGTGCTGCTGGGCAAAGCGGCGGCGGCGGAGGTGATCGTCCACGCCGAGGCGGCCGACTACGATGTCCTCCCCACCAACAGCGACCTGACCGCCGCCGAGGTGGAGCTGATGAACATGATGGTCGCCCGCGAGCAGCGCCTGACCAAGGCGCTGGAGCCGATTCGCGAGAACTACGACTTCATCCTCATCGACTGCCCGCCCTCGCTCAACATGCTCACCCTCAACGCCCTGGTGGCGGCCGACTCGGTGATGATCCCGATGCAGTGCGAATACTACGCCCTGGAGGGGCTGAGCGCCCTGCTCAACACCATTGAGGAGATCAAGGGCTCGGTGAACCCCAGTCTGGAGGTCGAGGGGCTGCTGCGCACCATGTACGACCCGCGCAACAACCTCTCCACCGATGTCTCCGGGCAGCTGATTATGCACTTCGGTGAAAAGGTCTACCGCACGGTGATCCCGCGCAATGTGCGCCTGGCCGAGGCGCCGAGCCACGGCGTCCCGGCGCTCAAGTACGACCGCAGCTCCCGCGGCGCGGTGGCCTATCTGGCACTGGCCGGCGAGATCCTGCGCCGCACCGGAGAGCAGCGCAAAGAGGCGGTTTAACAAAAACTCACCGCAAACGCCGCCAGGGATGGCGGTGGTAGATAATGTCGGGAACGTATTGTCGAGTCGCAGAGGCGCAAAGCTGTTTAAGCACTCCAGGGGGAGAAGAGGCGGGATTTAGTGACTAGTTAACTGCGGCTGTATGCAGGTAGTAGCCTCTAAGTAGTTGAGCGATATAAGTTTTTGCAACCCGTTGTAGTTGAAGTATTTTCTTTGCGCCTTTGCGCCTTTGCGCCTTCGCCTACACGGAAGTAGGTGAGGAGCGAGAGCAGGAAGCGGTGAGCTTTGCGGTGAAATAATAGTGCTTTTGAAGTAATCGGATATAAGTGATGGCAGCGAAGAAACGAGGATTGGGTAAGGGGCTCGACGCCCTGCTGGGCAGCAGCGGCGCACGCGCCGTCGAGGCGGGCACGCCGGAGACGGTGGAGGAGGCCGAGGCCGACGGACAGCTGCGCAAGATCCCGGTGGAGCTGCTGCAGCGCGGCGCCTATCAGCCGCGGATCGACATGCACCCCGATACCCTGGAGGAGTTGGCCGACTCCATCCGCGCTCAAGGGGTGGT
>JBNJGC010000139.1:0-6781 GCA_051747405.1 Pseudomonadota bacterium | reverse complement strand
CAAGCCCGGCATGACGGAGAGCCGTCATTCCGGCACGGGCTTCGGTCGAAACCCGGGCGTTACGGTCGGGCCAGCCGCTGCAGCAGTTTTTCGTGGATGCCGCCGAAGCCGCCGTTGCTCATCACCAGGATGTGGTCGCCGGGGTGGGCCTCCGCCACCACCTGTTGCAGCAGTTGCTGGAAGTCACTGCAGGCGCTGACCGTGGCGGGCGCATCGTGCGGCAGCTGCCAACCGAGGTCGGGCGGGGTGTAGATGAAGCTCCGGTCCGCCGCGGCCAGCGAAGGGAGCAGTGTCTCCTTGTGCACGCCCATGCGCATGGTATTGGAGCGCGGCTCCAGCACCGCCAGGATGCGTGCTGCGCCCACTTTTTTGCGCAGGCCGTCGAGGGTGGTGGCGATGGCGGTGGGGTGGTGGGCAAAGTCGTCGTAGACGGTGACGCCGCCGGCCTCGCCGCGCAGCTCCAGGCGCCGCTTGACGTTCTGAAACTGCGCCAGCGCCTCGACCGCCTGGGCCGCCGGCACACCGGCATGGCGCGCCGCGCCGATGGCCGCCAGGGCATTGTTGACGTTGTGCTCACCCAGCAACCCCCACTCGACAACCCCTTGCGGCGCGCCCTGCCAGAGCACCTCGAAGCGACTGCCGTCAGCGGCCAGCAGCCGGCGGCTCCAACCGCCCTCCGCGGCAAACTGCTCCTGCGGGGTCCAGCAGCCCATCTGCAGCATCTCCGCCATGTGCTCATCCCCCGCCGGGGCGAGGATCAGCCCCTCGCCCGGTACGGTACGCACCAGATGGTGGAACTGCCGCTGGATCGCCGCCAGATCGGGGAAGATGTCGGCATGGTCAAACTCCAGGTTATTCAGTATCAAGGTGCGTGGGCGGTAGTGGACGAACTTGGAGCGCTTGTCGAAGAAGGCGGTATCGTACTCGTCCGCTTCGACGACGAAGAACGGGGTCTCGCCGCGACGGGCGGAGAGACCGAAATTCTGCGGAATCCCGCCGATGAGAAAGCCCGGCGCCATACCGGCGTACTCCAGGATCCAGGCCAGCATCGAAGCGGTGGTGGTTTTGCCGTGGGTACCGGCCACCGCCAGCACCCAGCAACCGCCCAGCAGGTTGTCGCTCAACCACTGCGCTCCCGAGGTATAGGGCAGGCCGCGGTTGAGCACATATTCCACCGCCGGGTTGCCGCGGGAGAGGGCGTTGCCGATCACCACCCTATCGACATCCTGCGGGATACCGGCAGGGTCGAAGCCCTCCTGCAACGCGATCCCCTGTTCGGCCAGCTGGGTGCTCATCGGCGGGTAGACGCCGGCATCCTGACCGCTCACCTCGTGCCCCAGCGAGCGGGCCAGTAGCGCCACACCGCCCATAAAGGTGCCGCAGATACCGAGGATATGGATCTTCATAAGCCGTTACCCCTGTGCCGGCACGATATAACTGCCAAGGCTGATGGCGACCAGCGTGTAGCCCACGGCGAGGAGAACCCCCACCCCCATCGACACCGCCAGCGCATGGCGGAAGATGTGCGCCGCGATGGCGATATTCCACCCCAACAGCAGCAGGGAGAACATCCCGGCAATGGCACCGATATCACCCCCGGCGTAGAACAGGGCGCTCAGCGGCATGGCGATGAGACCAAGCAGCGTCTCACAGGCAGCCAGTGCGGTTAGCGTCTGTACCACCCGACTCTGCTTACGGTGCAGCACCAGCAGCGCGTGCACCAGCGCCACCATGATCAGGGTACCGACCAGCGCCGAGAGCATCGCCAGCTCCGGGGGCAGGGTAAAGAGCCCCAGCAGCACCCCGGTAAGCCAGTGCGCCCCCAGCGAGAGCCACAGCAACACCGATGCCGCCGGCAGCACCTGCGGCCCTTGCCGCAGCAGTGCGATCTGCCATACCACCCGAACCAGTACAGCCATAACGAACCCACTCCCCTTATTGATGCCCTGCGCATGATAGCAGGGCAACCGCATATTTTGTCATCGCTGGTGTAAGCCCTTGATTTACGGTCGTCTGCCGCAAGGACGCGGCAGTCGAGCCTCCAGGGAGGGATTCACGGCGTACCGTAAATCAAGGGCTTACACTAGCTGTACGCAGGGTGTTATGTAAGTATGCGCTCACCCTGCGCATGATAGCCCCCGCTACAGGGAGCGGCAATGAATCCGCTATACTACCGGACCACTCATCAGAAACACCACCGGACAGACACCACCGCATGAGCGCACTCTATATCGATACCCCCGAACAACTCACCACCCTCTGCCAGCAGCTGCGCCGGCACGACTGGCTGACCCTGGACACCGAGTTCCTGCGCGAGAAGACCTACCGTCCGCGCCTCTGCCTGCTGCAGGTCGCCAATCCCGATGTGATCGCCTGCGTCGACCCGCTGGCGCTGGATCTCGAACCGCTGCTGGATCTGCTCTACGACCCCCGCATCACCAAGGTGCTGCACGCCGCGCACCAGGATCTGGAGATCTTCTTCGAGATGCGCGGCGAGGTGCCGACACCGATCTTCGACACCCAGATCGCCGCCACCCTGCTGGGCAACGGTGAGCAGATCGGCTACGGCAACCTGGTCAAAGAGGAGCTCGGTATCGAGCTGGAGAAGGCCCACGCCCGCGCCGACTGGTGTGCCCGCCCGCTGGATGAGGCCCAACTCGAGTACGCCGCCGACGATGTGCGCCACCTGCGCGAGGTCTACCTGCGCCAGCGCGAAAGACTCGCCGAACTGGGGCGTGAGCAGTGGCTACAGGCGGACTTCGACGCGCTGAGCGACCCGGCCCGCTACCGCAATCCGCCGCAACTGGCCTGGCAGCGACTCAAGGGGGGCAACCGACTCAAGGGGGTACAGCTGGCGATACTGCAGGCGCTGGCAGCCTGGCGTGAAGAGCAGGCACAAAAGAGCGACCGACCGCGCCGCTGGATCCTCAAGGACGATATCCTGCTCGACCTGGCCAAACAGATGCCTCGCGAGCCGGCCAAGCTGGGACGCATCCGCGGTCTGGAGGATGGCATGATCAAACGCCACGGCGAGACCCTGCTGCGGCTCATCGCCGAGGCCAGACAGCTGCCCAAAGAGCAGTGGCCCAAACCGAAAATGGTCAAACGCCTGCCGCCGGAGCAGGAGCCGCTGGTGGATGTCATGATGGCCCTGCTGCGCGAGCGCTGCCGCCGGCAACAGATCAGCCCCGGCGCGGTGGCCGGGCGACGCGAACTCGAACAGCTGCTCAGCGGTGAGACTGACACCCCGCTCCTCCACGGCTGGCGCGCCGCCATCGCCGGGGAGGCCCTGCAACAGCTGTTGCAGGGCAAGCTCGCCCTGATGGTGGAAGAGGGGCGGCTGATCACCGCCGAGCAGGAGTGAAGCGCAGACAGTGATCAACACACTGGGCAACAGGCGCTGCCGCTACCCCTGGCGCGAGGGCAACCGCTTCGAGCTACTGGTAGATGGCGAGCGGTTCTTCCCCGCCATGCTGCAGTCTATCCACGACGCCCGCAGCCACATTCTGCTGGAGTTCTACCTGTTCGAGTCGGGCAGGGTGGCCAACCGCTTCATCGACGCCCTGCTCGACGCCGCCCGACGCGGCGTAGCCGTCTACATGCTACTGGACGACTACGGCGCCCGCGGCCTCAACCAACAGGACCGCAAACGCCTGCTCAACGGCGGCATACAGCTGAACTTCTACAACCCGCTGCACTACGGCAGCCTGCGTCGCAACCTGCTACGCGATCACCGCAAACTGCTGGTGGTGGATGGGCGCAGCGCCTTCACCGGCGGTGCCGGCATTAGCGACGAGTTCGACAACCACGACAACAGTCTCGGCTGGCATGAGGTGATGCTGCGCATCTGCGGTCCGGTGGTACACGACTGGCAGGCACTGTTCATCCACACCTGGAGCAACGGCCCCACCCCGCTGCCCACCCTGCCATTACCGGCCAGGGACGACTGCCACGGCTCCCGCCCCGGTCGGCTCACCCTCAACGCACCAAGCCGCATGGAGATCAAGCGTTCGCTGATCAAGCGCCTCCGCACCGCCGAGCGGCGTATCTGGATCGCCACCGCCTACTTCATTCCCTCCTGGAAGATCCGTCGTCTGCTACGCCGTGCCGCCCGACGCGGCGTCGATGTCAGACTGCTGCTGCCGGGGCCGCACACCGACCACCCGGCGGTGCGCCACGCCGGTCGACGTTTCTATGCCACCCTGCTGCGCCACGGTGTACGCATCTATGAGTATCAGCCGCGCTTTCTGCACGCCAAGATCCTCCTTTGTGATGAGTGGGTCTCCATCGGCTCGAGCAACATCGATCGCTGGAATCTGCGCTGGAACCTGGAGGCCAACCAGGAGGTACTGGATCAGGCCATCAGCGAACAGGTTGCCCACCTGTTCGGACAAGACTTCGGGCAGAGCGAGGAGTATGACTACGCAAGCTGGAGCCGACGCCCCTGGCACCGACGCCTGCTGGAGTGGTTCTGGGGAGGGATCGATATGTGGCTGGATCGACACACCCGTTTCACGCAAAAAAAAGATCGACATAACGACTGAGTCCACGCAGCGCTACCGAGCCCCACCCCCTCAGGGCAACTGCATACTTTGTCATCACTGGTGTAAGCCCTTGATATACGGTACGCCGTGAATCCCTCCCTGAAGGCTCGACTGCCGCATCCTTGCGGAAGACGACCGTAAATCAAGGGCTTACACTAGCTGTACGCGGGGTGTTATGTAAGTATGCGCTCACCCTGCTTCCCCCCCCTAGAACAGCTTGAATGTTCTCCAGGCGTTCTCTACGATAGACAGAGAACCCAGGGAGAACCTTTGTATGCTTTCCGACCGCCAACAAGACACCTACGATTTCATCCGCCACTACCTCACCCGCCACGGCAAGGCGCCGTTGTTGACCGAGATCGCCGCCGGGCTCGGCATCCGCTCCAAGGGGGTGGTGCACCGCTACGTGCAGGCCCTGGCCGAGGCGGGATTGATCGAACTGCACCCCGGTCGCCACCGCGGCATCACCCTTACCGATGCGCAGGCGGCCCAGCCCACCCTGCCGCTGCTGGGCAAGATCGCCGCCGGTCGCCCCATCGAGGCGATTCCGGGCCAGGACGAGGTTAACCTGGCGGAGTTCTTCATCGGCTCCAACCGCTTCCTGCTCAAGGTGCAGGGCGACTCGATGATCGAGGCGGGGATCCTCGACGGCGATATGGTGGTGATCGAACGCTGCGACCATGCCCACGACGGCGAGGTGGTGGTGGCGCTCATCGACGGTGAGGAGGCGACCCTCAAGCGGCTGGAGAACAATCGCGACGGCAGCGTCACCCTGCACCCGGCCAACAGCGCACTCACCCCGCTCTGTTATGACGCCGAGCGGGTACGCATCCAGGGCCGGGTGATCGGCCAGCTGCGCAGCTACCTGTGAGTGCCCGGGCATGAACCGCGAACAGGAGCCTACCGCCGCCAGCTGCCCGCTGCAGTGGCCCCGCGCCATCGTGCTGGTGGACATGAACGCCTTCTTCGCCTCGGTGGAGCAGCGCGATTTCCCCGAACTGGCAGGCCGACCCATCGCCGTGACCAACGGCGAACAGGGCACCACCATCATCACCTGCTCCTACGAGGCGCGCGCCTTCGGTATCAAAACCGGCATGCGCCTGAAAGAGGCGCGCGAACGCTGCCCCGATCTTATCCAGCGCCCCACCCGACCCAAGGCCTACGCCGCCGTCTCCAGCGCCATCATGGCGGGGTTGCGCGACATCTGCCCCGACATCGAGGTCTTCTCGGTGGACGAGGCCTTTATCGATGTCACCCGCTGCCAGAAACTCCACGGCAGCCCGGTGCGCATCGCCCGCATGGTCAAGCAACAGGTCGAAACCGTATCGGGACTCAAATGCTCGGTGGGGGTGAGCGGCGACAAGACCACCGCCAAATTCGCCGCCAAGCTCCACAAACCCGACGGCTTTACCGTGATCCCGCCGTGGGAGGCGAGGCAGCGCCTGGCCGACCTGCCCACCACCGAGCTCAGCGGCATCGCCAAGGGGATCGGCGCCTTTCTCGCCAGCCACGGCGTGCATACCTGTGGCCAGATGAGCAAACTGCCCATCAGCGTGCTGGCACGGCGCTTTGGTAACCTCGGACGGCGCATCTGGCTGATGTGCCAGGGCGAAGACCCCGACACCATCCACCAGGAGGTGGCGCCGCCCAAGTCGATCGGCCACGGCAAGGTGGTACCGCCCGGCACCCGCGAGCGCGAGGTGCTGCTCACCTTCTTCCTGCACATGAGCGAGAAGGTCGGCGCCCGGCTGCGCCGCCACAACATGGAGGCGCAGCGCTTCCTCATCGGCTGGAAGGGCGACTACGGCTGGAGCGGCGACAAACTCAAACTGCCGCTGGCCGGCAACGACGGTCGCGCCATCTTCCGCCTCTGCCGCTTCACCATGGAGAACCACTGGCACGGCGAGCCGGTGCACCAGATCCAAGTCACCGCCCTCGACCCGCGCCCGGCCAAACAACAGCTCGACCTCTTCGCCGACAGCGAGGTGGAACACGAAGAGAACACGGTGATGGATGCGATCAACGAACGCTACGGCGACTTCGCCCTCACCCCGGCCAGGCTGCTGCAGCGCTCCGAAATGCCCGACGTCATCGCCCCGGCCTGGAAACCCGACGGCCACCGCAAGACGGTTTGATTGTATAAAGACTTCAACGCGGAGGACGCAGAGTACGCGGAGGTTTCAATGCTGGAGAAAGGCATTAGCACGAGAGGGTCCCTAAAAGCTTTGTCGTGAGTC
>JBNJGC010000138.1:0-6978 GCA_051747405.1 Pseudomonadota bacterium | reverse complement strand
GTGAACCGTAAAGCGATCCTGTTCGATGCGGATACGGCTCTCTCCGCCGAGCTCTTCGGCGCGACGGCGGATATTGACCAGGCCCCGCCCCTCTCCGAGCGCGCTTTCGTTACTGGCGGAGGTGGTGCCGTCGTTCTCCACCCGCAGTGTCAGCATCTCGCCGCTGAGTGTCAGCACCACCCACAGCCGCTGCGGTGAGGCGTGTTTAAGGGCGTTGGAGACCGCCTCATCGAGAATGCACTTTATGTTGATCGCCTGGCGCGGTGTGATGGCGTAGGGACCGATGCGCTCCGGCTGCTGCCAGTCAAGCTCAATGGCGTACACTTCCAGACGCTCCCGCAGATCGGCCTGCCAGCGATCCATCTGATCCTCCAGCTCAACGTTGATCTCATCATCCAGCGCGTGCAGCGCATCGCGCAGCGAGGTCATCGCCTTGCGCGCCAAGTGGGCATTTTCGTCGCTTTCGGCACGCTGAATGAGCGAGAGGATGCGCCCGCCGACCAGGTCGTGCAGGTCCCGCATGATCCGTTGCCGCTCGGTACGCGCCCCCTCCTCGGCCGCCTGGCGGATCTGCAGGGCGCGCATGGCGATACGGTACATGGCCCGACCGAACTCCAGATCACGACGGGAGAAGAGTCGGTTACCGTGCTGAGCGTAGTGCAGCTCATAGGCTCCCCGGCCATCCAGCCATGGCACCAGCAGACGGCTGCCCGAGGTCACGATCTGGGGGGTCGCTACACTCTCCCGGGCGACCCGGATCCCGAGAGGCTGGAAGACACGCTGTAGCAACCGCCGCCACTGCTCGTTGATATCCTGGCGCGGGTCGTTGAACAGCATCTCCACCACCTCCGGCAGCCACCGCTCCATCGGCGGTTGATGCGCTGAGGTCAACTTGACCCAGACCCACTGGCGCAGCGGAAAGTAGAACCAGCCCACCAGCAGCACCGCCACCCCCATCGCCAGCACCGCATCCAGGCCCAGGGTGTAGACGATAAGCAGGTCGGCAGCCACCACCAGGACCCCGCCGAACAGCCAGATCCAGGCCTCGAACCACCAGCGCTCCAGCTCAAACAGGCGAAAACGGAGGATGCCGAAGGCCAGACCGATATAGAGGGTAGTGGCAAAGCCCACCATGGCGATGCTGGAGAGCAGCGGCTCATCGTTGAAAAGGTGCGGACCGAAATAGACGACGATACTGGTACTGGTACTGACCATGATCGAGAGCAGAAACCACTTCAGCGCGGCGCGGTC
The DNA here is from genome assembly GCA_051747405.1 of Pseudomonadota bacterium. GTDB lineage: Bacteria > Pseudomonadota > Gammaproteobacteria > Thiohalomonadales > Thiohalomonadaceae > JAPHTQ01. The sequence goes on along the minus strand of JBNJGC010000138.1, from coordinate 5,727 downwards.
CAGCGGGTTACGCCGCGAGCGCAGCCACTGCACCGCCGAGGAGACCACGCCGAAGAGCCAGTAGAGGACCACCGGCAGGTAGTAGGTGTGCAGCGGCCACTCCAACCACTGCACGCTCTCGTTGAACAGGATGAGCAGTACCGCCGCCCCGAACAGCAGGGCCGTGCGTACCGATACCACCCGTTTGGGGTAGAGTGCCAGGATCACCACCAGCGACCAGATCACCAGGTGCAGGCCGATGTGGTTGCCCACCTTTAGCGCGGCAAACAGCTCGCGCGGCAGCGCCATCTCGCGCCCCAGGTAGCTGGCATTGAACCAGGTGGCGAGGAAGAAGCTGGCCCCCGAAATGGCCAGCAGGCGGGAGGAGACCTCCGCCCGGCGGTAGCTCCAAACCGCGACACCGATCAGCAGACTGACAAGACCGAAGAGGTGGTTGAGCCAGAAGTCATAGGGCAGGGACCAGAGTGAGCGCGGCTCTCCCGCCGCGGCGGGCACACGCTCACCGTTATCGAGCACCAGCTGCGTACCGCGACCGTTGAGCCAACGCCACACCGTATCGGCGCGATCGAGGTAGGCGTTGTAACCGGCATAGTCGCCCTGCGAGTGGGGCTCGTAGCGTGGGGCGTAGCCCTCCAGTGAGAGCTGTTCGCCGTCTGGACGCTCCAACGCCACGATAAGTGCGCCGGGCTGCAGCGCCGCCGGCGGATCGTCACGATAGACCTGCTCGACCACCAGCCCGCCGCTACCCGGCCCCAGGGCCAGACCGGTAGAGGGCGAGAAGGCCATACCGCGAACTACCCATAAGGTATCCGCCGCCACCAGCAGCAGCGCCAGCAGCAGCGTCCACAATAGAATCCGCTGCGGCGCCACCACCGGCAGCCACAACCTGCTATCCCGTGCCCCCGTATTCATAGCCCATCCATCCGGGATCGATGCGCCCCGGTTCAGCCAATGCGGCTAAAAGGGTACACCAAAACAGGATAGCGGCGTAGCGGCAGATTGCCTCAGTCTGCTGGCGGGCGGTGGACGGCCATACGGTCGATCACCTCGCTGATGCGCTGCGCAGGCTCAGCCCACCCTATCGAAGCTCCCACCTATGGGGCGCTACAGAGCCGCGCCAGCTCGGCCTTGTCGCGGATATCGAGTTTCCGGTAGATGCTTTGCAGGTGGTTACGCACGGTATTGGGAGAGAGCGAGAGCGCCCGCGCCACCTTTTTGTGGGACTCGCCGCGCGCGTAACTGAGGGCGATCTCCCGCTCCCGCCGGGAGAGCCTGTCCAGCGCCGAGCAGGGGCGCAGGCGGACGATGTAGCGGTCTCCCAGCGGGGTGGCATTGAGGCAAACCTCCTTACCCACGCTCCCGCCGGCGACCAGTATGGCCTCGGAGAGCGGCAGAGTGTGCCGGGCCGCCTCCCCCCACTCCTGAGTGGCCAGCTCTTCGAATCGAGGGAGGCTGCTGTGAACCCGCCCGTGGCGATCGACGATGGCCCCACCCTGCGTCGCGCTGTTGCGCAGGAGGGTGAACTGCTCACTGGTGCGGGCGGCAAGGAAGAGGTGCCGGGTCAGCATCCCCTTCAGTTGTCGCTCGGCATCGCTAAAGGCGCCACGCTCACTGTCGCGGCAGAGACTGAGAAAGAGGTGCAGCCCCGTTTCATGATCCTGCTCCAGCGTGGAGAGCATCTGCCCGGCACCGTAACGGCGCCAATGCTCAAGATAGGCGCGACTCTGCCGCGCCCCGGGAGCATCATCCAGCGAGCACGCCCTTCCGCTCTTTTCGATCAGCAGGCTGACGTAGGGGTCGTCATGTTTGACCCCCTCCCAGCTGTCGAAGAGCCGGGGGTCCTGATCCAGCACCACGGCGGTATGAACGTTTCGCTCCATCCCGCTGCCGGCGCCCCAAATGGCGAAATCGAAATCGATCAGTCGGCGCAGCTGCTGCAACGCCTCTCTCTGCAACGCCAACGGCTCCAGCCTGCGGCTCGACTCATGCACCCCAAGGAGAAACTCGTTGACCCGTCTGTCCAGTGGCTCCATCGTAAAGCGCCTCCCTTATCCCTGCCGCAGGGTCTGCGGCGAACCATTACCGGCCAGCTCGTCAAAAAACCGGTAGTACAGCAGGGATTTTCTGCGCTTTCACATCAGGGCACCAGACCCCATATGGAGCCCTCCATTTGGGGGGTTAACCGCCGACAAGCCCCATTCTTGCCGCCTCCAGGGCCGCTTCGGCACGGCCCGAGACGTTGAGTTTTTGGTAGATGGTTTTGATATAACCCGCCGCAGTGTTGCTGCTGATACCCAGCGCGGTGGCGATTTCGTTGCGATTACACCCCTTGGCCAGCAGCCGCAGAACATCCGTCTCACGCGCCGTAAGCCGGACCCCCTCCTCCACCGCGGTGGGGGTGCCCTCCGCCTGCTGCTGGGTGAAAAAGCGCAAAATGCGCCGCGCGATCCCGGGCGAGAGCGGCGGCTCGCCGCGCATCACCGCGGCCAACTGAGCAATGATCCGCTGGCGCGGCTGATCCTTGAGCAGATAGCCCTGGGCACCGGCCTGGAGGGCGGCAAAGAGGTGTTTGTCGTCGTCGAAGATGGTGGTGACGATAAGATAGGTCTCGGGGGCGCTGCGACTGAGCCGTTCGAGCAGCGCGATGCCGCTGCCATCGGGCAGACTGATATCCACCAGTGCCAGATTAAAGCTCTCCGTATCGCTCAGCGCCACACCCTGCTTGAGCGTTGCCGCCTGACCGATGGCAATACCGGGAAAGGCCTCATCGAGCAACCCGCTCAACCACTCACGGGTATCCTCGTGATCCTCAACAATGAGAGCGTTCTTCATCTTCCCTCCCCCCCCCAGGAGTCCACATCCATTATGAGATTAATATTACCACAGCCGCTCAGGGCTGGTGCATTACGACGCCCCTCTCCTCCAGTACCCGCTCCACGGTGTCGACGATGGCCTGAGTTTGGGGGTCGATCTCGATATTGACCCGCTCCCCCTCACGGCGCTCGCCGATATTGGTGCGCGCCAGGGTCTCCGGGATGAGATTGACGCTGAACCGATCCGCTTGCACATCGCCGACGGTCAGGCTGATACCGTCGATACCGATGTAACCCTTGGGCAGGATATACCGGCTCCAGGCGAGCGGAACACGGAACCAGAGCCGACGATTGTTTTCCGACTCCACCACCGCCACCAGCTCTGCGGTACCGAAGATGTGGCCGGACATGGTGTGGCCGCCGATCTCATCCCCAAAGCGCGCCGCCCGCTCCACATTGACCCGCTCCCCCACCCGAAGCTGCCCCAAATTGGTCAGGCGCAGCGTCTCCCGCATCAGATCGAAGCTGACCCGATCCCCCTCAATACCGGTCACAGTAAGGCAGCAGCCGTTGTGGGCGACCGACGCCCCCGGCTCCAGCCCCTGCAGCAACACCTCGGGCAGGCGCAGCACATGGCTGCGAAAGTCGCGCTTCTCATGGATCTCCACCACCTCGGCGGTACCCTGAACGATCCCGGTAAACATTACTCACCCTCTAAATAGTACGCCAGCACATCAGCCGCCTGCTCCGCCCCATGAGCCCCTTTCAACGGCGCCGAAACCTGCCGCCAGAGCGGCTCCAGGCTCTGCACGAATGCTCCGCTCGCCAACTGCGCTTCGCTAAGCTCAGCACAGCGACCGTGGCGCTGCAACCACGCCAGCAGCACCGGCTCCTCGGGCCACTCCCCGCGGCGCAGATAGAGCAGCGGCACCCCATTGATCGCCGCCTCGGTAAAGGTGCCGTAACCGGGCTTGCCCAGTACCGCATCGGCACTGGCCAACAGATCGGAAAAGGCGAGCCCACAGGCCTCGATATCAACACAGTCCCGACGCACCACCCCCCAACTCGCCGGCACCGCAAAGCGCAGCCCCGCCCGCACCGGCCAACGCTCCAGCGGCAGTCGATGGGCGATACCCCCCAGCGCCACCAGCACCAGGCGCTCCCCCTCTGCGAGCAGACCTCGCGCCAACAGCTCTCGGCGCCGGTTTACCCCCGGCTCGGTGACGACACCGATATCGCGGAGGTTATCCAACCCCGGCATGGGCATGGAGGGCTCCGGGCGCAAAAAGCACTCCGCCGCAGCGTAGGCCGAGCGGATAGGCTCCAGCAGCGCTCCCTCAGCCTGCTCGGCGTCCAGATAGCCGGCGAGAATAGCGTGCCAGTTGAGGCTGCACATGGCCACTGCCGGGATCCCGACCCGCTCTGCCGCGGCCAGGGTCAGATAGGGCACATCGGCAAAAATCAGATCGGGCGCCGTCGCCTCCAGTTCGGCAGCGACCCTGGCGACCTCCCCCTCCCAATCTGCATGCAGGGCTCGGTAGCGCGCCAGGCTCGCGGCCACATCCACCCGCAGGGCGTCCTGTTGCACCATACCGAAGTCATCGGCCACGGCCTGCAGGGCAAATTCGCCGCCGATGCGCTCAGCCAGCAGCCGCGGCGGCAGCGTGGTGCGCAGGGTCAGTCGCAGCCCGGGCAGGCGCCGGCGCAGCCGCCTGAGCACCGGCGCCACCTGGGCCAGATGACCGAAACCGTGCGGGGAGATGGCGACGAGCAGGTGTGGCATCGAAAAAGCCGCAACCGGTTACAGGTGGTAACCGAAGGCCTGATGGAAACGCTGCCTGAACTCCTCCTGGCTGAAACGGTGGTTCTGGGTGCCGTGGTGCGCCACCTTGATCGCCCCCATCAGCGAGGCGATACGCCCGGTGGTCTCCCACTCCAGCTCGTTCATCAGACCGTAGAGCAGCCCGGCGCGGTAGGCGTCGCCGCAGCCGGTGGGGTCGATCACCTCGCGCGGTTCGGTCGCCGGGATCTCCAGGCGGTGCTCGGCGGTGTAGATGTGCGAACCCTCGGCGCCGCGGGTGACGATCAGCGCCTCGACCCGCTCGGCGATCTCGTGGGGTGACAGGCCGGTGCGCTCCTCCAGCAGCTGCGCCTCGTAGTCGTTCACTGCCACCCAGGTGGCCTGGTCGATAAAACGCCTGAGGTCGTCGCCGTCGAACATCGGCAGCCCCTGGCCCGGGTCAAAGATGAAGGGCACCCCCGCCTCGACAAACTGGGTGGCGTGCTCGATCATCCCCTCGCGACCATCGGGGGCGACGATGCCGATGCTCACCCCCTCGGCCTCCTCTACCCGGTTCTCGTGGGCGAAGCTCATGGCGCCGGGGTGGAAGGCGGTGATCTGGTTGTCGTCCTGGTCGGTGGTGATGAAGGCCTGGGCGGTGTAGGTATTGTCGATCTGGCGGATATGGCCGGTGTCGATGCCGCACTGCTCCAGCCAGTCGGCGTAGGGGTCAAAGTCGCGACCGACGGTGGCCATGATCTTGCCCTCGCCGCCGAGCAGCTTGAGGTTGTAGGCGATATTGCCGGCGCAGCCGCCGGTCTCGCGGCGCATGTCGGGCACCAGGAAGGAGACATTCAGCATGTGCACCTTGTCCGGCAGAATATGATTTTTGAAGTGATCGTGGAACACCATGATGGTGTCGTAGGCCATAGAGCCGCAGATAAGAGCGCTCATTGTATCTCCCCTGGAAAGTTTGAGTATTGATAGCTAACCGGTTTTAACCGCAAAGGCGCTGAGGCGCAAAGGTGCTTCTCACGGTTGCCCCGGTTGCATAGGCCGGGCAGTCATGCCCGGCATCTACCTGGCACCTATTACATTCATCGCGGTTCATCAATTATTGCCACAGAGAGCACA
>JBNJGC010000137.1:0-7014 GCA_051747405.1 Pseudomonadota bacterium | reverse complement strand
GGGCGCCTTGCCTTAACTCATTAGCGGGGCTCTGAGAATGATATTATTTCCCGCATGGATCACTAGTCGTTGCTTTGGGCTAACAAGTCGCCGATTTGGGCTAGGCGTAGTGGTCGGACTTTGTTACATTATCCCGCTGTTTTTTAAGGTGTTAAGGAAGGCTGAACCGTGTTCGAACTGGTAACCGCAGGTGGTTGGTTGATGGTGCCGATAATCCTCTGCTCGGTGTTGGCGGTGGCCATCATCGGGGAGCGATTCTGGGCGCTGAAGCAGGAGAAGGTGGTCCCGACCAACCTCGTCGGGCAGGTCTGGCAGCTGCATCAGCAGCAGGAGCTGACCCGCGAGCGGTTGCAGCGGCTGCGTGACGGCTCGCCTCTGGGGCGGATTCTCGCCGCGGGCCTGATCAACATGCAGAACGAGCGTGACGTGATGAAGGAGGCGATAGAGGAGACCGGGCGCCAGGCGGTTATCGAGCTGGAGCGGTTCCTCAACACCCTAGGCACCATCGCCTCCATTACCCCGCTGCTGGGGCTGCTGGGGACGGTTATCGGCATGATTAAGGTCTTCGCCGCCATCACCGAGCAGGGCGTGGGTAACCCCACGGTGCTTGCCGGCGGCATCTCCGAGGCGCTGATCACCACCGCAGCGGGTCTGGCGGTGGCCATTCCCAGCCTGATGTTCTACCGCTACTTTCGCGGTCGGGTGGATATGCTGGTGATCAAGATGGAGGAGGAGGCGCTCAAGCTGGTGGAGGTGATCCACGGCGAGCGCGAGTCGAGCGAGGAGCGCGGTTGATGAAGCTGCAACGGCGCAGGCGCGAGGAGCCGGATGTCAATCTGACACCGCTCATTGATGTGGTGTTCCTGTTGCTGATCTTCTTCATGGTCTCGACCACCTTTGAGCGGGAGACCGAGATCAGCATCGAGTTGCCCGAGGCGAGCGGGCCGATGATGGAGAATGAGCGCACACTGGTGGAGATCAGCATCGACGAGAAGGGGCGCTACTTCGTCAATAAAAAAGAGGTGGTCAATACCCAGCTCGATACTCTCAAGCGGGCGATTCAGGAGGCCGCCGGCGAGGAGGAGAAGCCGCAGGTGTTGCTCAGTGCCGACCGTAATACGCCCCACCAGTCGGTGATCTCGGCGATGGATGCGGCGCGCCAGCTCGGCTTTGTCAACATGACCTTTGCCACCAATAAGCCCAGCGACGGTAACTGACCTCTATGACTTCAACCCCCACCGACGGGAAGCGTCTCTATCGCCGACTGTTGGGTTATGTGGTGCCGCATTGGCGCGCTTTTGTCATCTCGGTGACTGCGCTGGTTATCGTGGCGGGCACCGAGGCGGGCTTTGCCGCCTTTATCAAGCCGATGATCGACGGCAGCTTCGTCGAAAACGACCCGCGCATCATCCAGTGGACGCCGATCATCCTCATCGCCCTGTTTTTTGTGCGGGGGGTGGCCAACTTTCTCTCCAAATACTGGATGTCCTGGGTGGCGCGCAAAGTGATCAACGTCCTGCGCGGGGAGATGTTTGCGCAGCTTTTGCGCCTGCCGGTTTCGTTCTATGACTCGACCCCCTCCGGAACGCTGCTCTCGAAGCTGATCTACGATGTGGAGCAGGTGGCGCGGGCCACCACCGATACCATTACGATTCTGGTGCGCGATTCGCTGACCGTGGTGGGGCTTATCGGCTGGATGTTCTACCTCAACTGGCGTCTGGCGCTGGTGCTGATGATCGGCGCCCCTTTTATCGCCCATGTGATCAATGTCATCAATAAGCGTTTTCGCCGTTTCAGTACCCGCATTCAGGCCTCGGTGGGGGATGTGACCACCATCGCCGAGGAGGCGATCGAGGGGCAGCGGGTGATCAAAACCTTCGGCGGTGAGGGCTATGAGGCGGCGCGCTTCGAGGTGGCCAACGAGCGTAACCGCAAGCTCAACATGAAGCTGGAGAAGACCAACGCCGCCAGTGTTCCGGTGGTGGAGTTTGTGGCCGCTGTCGCCTCGGCCGGGGTGATCTATTTTGCCCTCAAGGAGGTGGAGAGCAACGCCCTCAGCGTTGGCGGGTTCATGTCTTTTACCGCCTCGATGATGATGGTCCACTCGCCGATGAAGCGGTTGACCCGCATCACCGCCAGTCTGCAAAAGGGTATCGCCGCAGCCGACAGCATCTTTACCCTGATCGACACCCCGCCAGAGCCTGATCAGGGACGGTACGAGGTCAAGCGGGTGCGCGGTGAGGTGGAGTTCCGTCAGGTCCACTTCAGCTACCGAGAGGATAAAGGCGAGGTACTGCGGGGCATCAGCTTCCGTGTAGAGCCGGGTCAGGTGGTTGCCCTGGTGGGGCGCTCCGGTAGCGGCAAATCGACCCTGGTGGGGCTGTTGCCGCGCTTCTACGATGTCAGCGCCGGCAGCGTTCTCGTCGACGGGATGGATATCCGTGAGATGCCGCTGGCACAGTTGCGGGATCAGATCTCGCTGGTCAGCCAGCATATCACCCTGTTCAACGACACCATCGCCAACAACATCGCCTACGGACGTATGCAGGGGGCCGGGCGTGAGGCGATTATCGCCGCCGCCGAGGCGGCCCACGCCATGGAGTTCATCCACGAGTTGCCCGAGGGGCTGGATACCATGGTGGGGGAAAACGGCGTACTGCTCTCCGGCGGACAGCGACAGCGTCTGGCCATTGCCCGGGCCCTGCTCAAGGATGCCCCCATCCTCATCCTCGATGAGGCCACTTCGGCCCTGGACACCCAGTCGGAGCGGCACATCCAGGCGGCGCTGGAGCAGGTAATGCAGGGGCGGACGACACTGGTGATCGCCCACCGCCTCTCCACCATCGAAAAGGCCGATCGTATCATCGTCATGGATGGCGGTCGGGTAAGCGAGAGCGGCTGCCACAGCGAGCTGTTGGCAGCAAAGGGGCAATACGCCGCGCTCTATAATATGCAGTTTCAGGATAATGGCTAAGCGGTAAGGTGAGTACACTGGTCGATTGCTGGTATCGCAAGGCGCCCTGGTTGTGGCTGCTGTGGCCACTCTCCCTGCTGTTCTGCACGCTGGTAAGGTTACGTCGTCTCGCCTACCGCCTGGGTCTGCGCCACACCACCCGCTTGCCAGTGCCGCTTATCGTGGTCGGCAATATCACCGTTGGCGGCAGCGGTAAGACCCCCATGGTGCTGTGGCTGGCCGCGTTTTTGCGCCGGCAGGGGTATCGTCCGGGGCTGGTGAGCCGAGGTTACGGCGGTCAGGCCGAGTGCTGGCCGCAAGTGGTGACCGCCGAGAGTGACCCGGCACAGGTGGGGGACGAGGCGGTGCTGCTCACCCGCCGCAGCGGCTGCCCCATGGTAGTGGGCCCGGATCGGGTCGCCGCCGCAGAGCGGCTGCTGGCCGAGTACGCGGTGGATATCCTCATCAGCGATGACGGGATGCAGCACTACCGCCTGGGGCGGGATATCGAGATTGCCGTGATCGATGGTGACAGGCGCCTGGGTAACGGCCTGTGCCTGCCTGCCGGGCCGTTGCGCGAGCCGCACTCACGCCTGAAAAGTGTCGACTTCGTGGTGGCAAACGGTGCCGCCAGGGCAGGGGAGTGGGCCATGCACTTGGGCGGCGGCGAGGCCGTGTCGCTGCAAGACGGCAGCCGCCGCGCACTGAGCGGGTTTCCACCCGGCGTACACGCCGCCGCAGGGATTGGGCATCCGGCCCGCTTTTTCCAGTCGCTGCGCCGGCAGGGGCTATCACCCACGCCACACCCCTTTGCGGACCACCACGCCTATACCCGTGGTGAGCTCGATTTTGCCGACGGACGGCCTGTGTTGATGACAGAGAAGGATGCGGTCAAGTATGCTCCCTATGCTACGTCACAGCACTGGTTTGTCCCCGTTAGTGCCACGCTGTCCGAGCCGTTCGGCAGCCGGCTGCTTACTGCACTGGAGAAGCTCGATGGATAAAAAACTGCTCGAAATCCTTGTCTGCCCCCTCTGCAAGGGACCGCTGGTCTACGACAAGGCGGCGCAGGAGTTAATCTGCAAGGCCGACCGTCTTGCCTACCCCATTCGTGACGACATTCCGGTGATGCTGGAGGACGAGGCGCGCCAGCTCTCCGCAGAGGAGGAGCTCTGAGTTGGCCTTCCATGTCGTCATTCCGGCCCGCTACGCCTCCACCCGTCTACCCGGAAAGCCGTTACTGTCGATCGCCGGCAAGCCCATGCTGCAGCATGTGTGCGAGCGTGCGCTGGAGAGCGGCGCCGCCTCGGTTACCGTCGCCACCGACGACCCCCGTATCGAAGCGGCGGTGCAGGCCTTCGGCACAAGCGTCTGCATGACCGCGCCCCACCACCCGTCCGGCACCGAGCGGTTGGCCGAAGCGGCCGGGAAGCTCGGGCTTGACGACGATGCGATCCTGGTCAACCTGCAGGGCGATGAGCCGCTGATGCCCGCGCGGCTGGTGCAACAGGTGGCAAACCTGTTGGAGGGCGACCACGGGGCCGATCTCTCAACGCTCTGCACCCGCATCCACACCGCGGCGGAGCTGTTCGACCCCCATGTGGTGAAAGTGGTGATGGACCGCCACGGCAGCGCCCTCTACTTCAGTCGCGCCGTGATCCCATGGGATCGCGACGCCTTTGCCGTCACCACCGAGGCGCTGCCGGAGCAGGCGGAGCACTACCGGCATCTGGGCCTCTACGCCTATCGGGTCGGCTTCCTGAAGCGCTACGTCACACTAAGCCCCTGTCCACTGGAGCGCATGGAGTCGCTCGAGCAGCTGCGCGTACTCTGGCACGGGGGGAAGATTCAAGTGGGCGAGGCCGAAGTGGTGCCCGGACCGGGTGTGGACACCCTCGAAGATCTGGAGCGCGTCCGCCAGCTACTCACTGAGTAGCTCCAGCTCCAATGCCAGCAGATCGGGGTGGGGGCTGCCGCTGCCCCCCTCCTCGAAGAAGGGGATGGTGAACACCTCCGACACCCGCCGCTGCGGATCGCCGTACTGATTATCCTGGATCTCCTGTCTCGGACCAGACGCCTCCAGCACCAGTGCAGGCTCCGTCTCCAGCAACTCCACCACCACACAAGCCACCCCCTGATGCACCACCGGGCGGCCAATAAGGCTGCGCATATCTCGTAAATCGAATCTGGACATACCGCGGCTCCTCCACCGGACCATCATCCCATAGAGGTTGAGGCGCAGCGGGGAAAACGCAAGGATGAAACATCTGTTTAAGGTAAGTGCAGCTCGGGTAAAGACCCACGACGAAAACTCCCTGATTCAAAGTCGCAGTCGGGGAGTTTCTTGACAGCCAAATAGTTGAGCCAGGCAGCCGTGGCCGGTTCAGTGTGGCGGTTTTGGTCAGCGACGGCGGGTGTCGGTTTTCGTGGCGTCGCAATGGGCAGCCTGGCCTACGGGTGTGGCGGCGTGTTACGTGGTCGTTGGCTGGATAGAGGTAGAGCTGGTTCAGCCGTAGGCCACACTGCGAAGCTGTGTGGCGGTTGAGCTGTGAAGAGGTTGGATGCATTTCCGTTACTCGAAGCTAACTATTTGTATTTATTGGGTCGTTGCAGGTAACATTTAGGCTCTATTTTTGGCGTCAAACTAACGATAAGTTATTGAATATTATGGAAAAAGTTAAGGTTTTGATGGTGTGCATGGGCAATATCTGCCGCTCTCCGCTGGCCCATGGTCTGTTTGAGCATCAGGTTCGTGAGGCGGGTCTGGAGGGGCGGATCGTTGTCGATTCGGCAGGGACACACGCCTACCATGTGGGTGAGGCGCCGGACCCTCGCTCGCAGGAGACGGCGATGCGCCACGGGCTCGATTTGAGTCGGCAGCGCGCACGGCGTGTCACGTTGGAGGACTTTGAGGCGTATGACTATGTGCTGGCGATGGATCGGGACAACTATGCGATCCTTATCGACAGCGCTCCGGAGCAGCACCACGGAAAGATCCGTATGTTTCTTGAGTTTGCACCGGAGCGGCCTGAGAAGGAGGTGCCGGATCCTTACTATGGCGGGCCCGACGGTTTCGATCGGGTGTATGACATGGTGGAGGCTGCGGCGAGCGGCTTGTTGGAGGCGATCCGCCGGCAGCACTTTTAACCGCTACTGTTCGGGGATTCGGGCCCCGACAGCGGTAGGGCGGGCCGTGCCCGCCAAAAGGTGGTGCCCTGTGTGGGGCCTCAGGCGGACGCCTTGTCCGCGATCAGTACTGCCACATCCCCTTCAAAAGTTCGGCGTGGGGGCGATATTCGCTCCCGTCGGATGACTCAAACCCTTCGATATTGATCGCCTCCAGTGCGGTGCGGCCCGCTTCGCTCTTATGGGCGTTGAGCAGGGCGTTGCGTAGTTTTTCTACGGTATCGCTCTCGACGTCGGGGGAGGCGGAGATCGCCGGAGCGGGTACCTGTGCGGTGTTGCGCACGGTGATGAGTCCCGAGTAGGTGCCGACCATCGGTGCGGGGATGATGGCGGCATGGGCTTCGCCCTCCAGTACCCGCTGCGCCGCGGCGTCCGAGTTGTCGGTTTCAAGGATCAGCGGCTGCCGGAGCGGGTTGGGGAAGAGCTGCTGTAAGCGCAGCGCACCCAGCGCGGGGGAGGGGGTGGTGGCAATCCGTTTACCGATAAGTTCGTTCGCCTCCATGATGAATTCGTCTTCACCGGTGACCAGGGTGTAGCTGACGACGTTGGGAAATTTGACCACAATGGTGTAGTCGAGTTTTTCGAGCCGGTAGCCGGTGAACTGGGGGCCATCGATGATGAGGTCATATTCACCGCGTTTGGTGGTCTGCCAGTGGGTCAGGAAGTTGCTGTTGGTGACGATGCGGAAGCGCTCGTCGGTGGTCTGTGAAAGGTACTGCACCAGTGGCTGGTATCGCTGTCGCGTCTCTGCTTCGGGCAGGACCGGATGGATGGCGATGGTGTATTCGCGTGCAGTGGCGCTGGCGGCAAGGCCGAAAATGATCAGTGTCAGGGCAAACCGCCATGGTTTTTTAAGTGACATACCCCTTTCCCCC
>JBNJGC010000136.1:0-7078 GCA_051747405.1 Pseudomonadota bacterium | reverse complement strand
CGTCATTCCGGGCTTGACCCGGAATCCATCCCGAAACACACGACGAAGACAACCCTGGCATGGATGCCGGAGCAGGTCCGGCATGACGGTCTCCGTGCTCTCTGTGATCTCTGTGGCAATAATCTCAAGGCCCCTGCATGATGCGCTTCGCAAGCTCAGCGCATCCTATGGATAGTGCTCGTCAGGCAGTAACTACTCGCCCCCTTCTGACAAAATTTTTTTCACCGCAGAGGCGCAGAGGCGCAAAGTTATGAAGTCGCTGTTGCCAAAAACGGCAGCGTAGAGCCATAAGTATGTAAAGCTTAAAACAGATGAAGGCCCCGTCCATTTCGGAGGTCAGGCCTTGACGAGAGTACGAAAAATCACGTTCAAGATGGTTTAACCCTTTGCGCCTTCGCGCCTTTGCGGTTAGATTTCATGGGTGAGTAGTTACGTCAGGCATATACAGCCCGTGGCCGCCGCCACAACGAGCGTGCAGCAGAACGCTACGTCAGGGGAGAGTAGTTACAGGCAGGCAATAAAAAAGGCCGGTCAACCGACCGGCCTTTTTCGTGTTCCGCTTGTGTGACCGGTTTAGGCCATGTCGCGGACGCGTGCGTTCAGACGGCTTTTAAAGCGCGCTGCAGCGTTTTTGGCCATCAGGCCTTTGCCGGTGGTCTTGTCGATCACCGGTACCGCCTGGTTATAGGCAGCCTGGGCAGCCTCTTTGTCACCGTTAGCAACAGCCTTGATGACTCGCTTCATGGCGCTGCGCATGGCGGAACGGATAGCGATGTTGTGATCGCGACGCTTATCTGCCTGACGGGCACGTTTTCTGGCTTGTGCTGAGTTTGCCAAGGTATTACTCCCGAAAAAAATATGTCCTGATCTCAAGGGCCGCATACTATGCGTACTTTTGGCCCGGATGTCAATGCCAAAGGGACAGAATCTGTCGCCTACTCATGGCGTCAGCCTACCCTGTCCCGAATGATGCACTAATTACTCCCTCGCCGCCATCGAAAAATGCCGGGGCTGGGCACTATTCAAAGCGATTACTGCGCGAATCCATGCAATAGCGGGGCTAAGCGCGTTATTATGCCCGCTTTGGCCCCGCCGGGGCCAGCGGTTTTTAGCGGAGTTCGGGCAAGATATGAGGGGCTTGTTGAAATCGACCGCCGTGTTCAGCAGTCTGACCCTGGTCTCACGGGTGCTGGGCTTTGTGCGGGACATGGTGTTCGCCAACCTGTTCGGTGCAGGGGCGGCCACCGACGCCTTTTTCGTCGCCTTCAAGATCCCCAACTTTTTGCGCCGGCTGTTTGCTGAAGGGGCCTTCTCTCAGGCCTTCGTGCCGGTACTCTCCGAGTACAAGGCGCTGCGCACGCAGGCCGAAGTTCGACTGTTGGTGGCGAATGTTAGCGGGACCCTGGGAGGGGTGTTGCTACTATTGACCGTGCTGGCGGTAGCGGGGGCGTATCCATTGGTGGCTCTGTTTGCCCCCGGCTTCGTTTTCGACGCGGACGAACAGAAATACGCACTGACCGCCGAGATGTTTCGTCTGACATTTCCCTACCTGTTGTTGATCTCTCTTACCGCACTGAGCGCCGGAGTGCTTAATACTTATGGCCGTTTTGCGGTACAAGCGGTGACGCCGGTCTGGCTGAACTTGAGTATGATCGCTGCCGCTCTCTGGCTCTCACCACTTCTTGAACCGTCGGTGTTAGCGTTGGGTTGGGGGGTGCTGATTGCCGGGGTAGTGCAGTTGCTATTTCAGTTTCCCTCGCTGCTACGGCTAGGGTTGTTGCCACGCCCGCGCTGGGGCTGGCGTGATGAGGGGGTGCAGCGCATCATGAAGTTGATGTTGCCGGCGATATTCGGCTCCTCGGTGGCGCAGCTCAACCTGCTGTTCGACACCATCATCGCCTCATTTCTGGTCACCGGCAGTGTGACCTGGCTCTACTATTCGGACCGGCTGGTGGAGTTCCCGCTGGGGGTTTTCGGTATCGCCTTGGCTACGGTGATCCTGCCCAGCCTCTCTCAGCGCCATGCTGAGGCTGAGCCGGAGCGTTTCAGCCGTACCTTGGACTGGGCATTGCGCTGGGTGCTTCTTATCGGGCTGCCTGCGATGCTTGGGTTGTTGCTGCTGGCCGGTCCGGTGCTCATCACGCTGTTTCAGTACGGAGAGTTCTCCCCTGCGGATGTTCACATGGCGACTCTTAGCCTTATGGCCTACTCGGTGGGGTTGCTCGGCTTTATGTTGGTCAAGGTTCTGGCGCCGGGTTTCTTCGCCCGGCAGGATACCCGCACCCCGGTTCGCTTTGCGGTCTACTCGATGGTGGCCAACATGCTGATGAATCTGCTGTTTGTTGTGCCGATGGCGCTCGCCGGTGTGGAGGGGCCCCATGCCGGCCTGGCTTTGGCAACAGGCCTAGCGGCCTTTGCTAACGCGGGTATGCTGTTTTATCGCCTACGGCGTGACGGAGTTTATCGAGCGGAGCCCGGCTGGTGGGGGTTCGCGCTACAGGTGTCAGCAGCCAATATCATCATGGCGGCATTTTTGTTATGGCACCGAGGGACCCTGGATGAGTGGTTTGCACTGTCAGCCATCGACAGGGGGGTGGAGCTGGCGGGTACAGTGATGCTCGCGATGGGAATATACCTGGTCGCTCTGCTATTGCTGGGGATTCGCCCCCGCCAGCTGGTGGGCCGGATGGATTGAATGCATTCGAGTTAGCGCCCTGGATCGGGTTATAATCGATCGTTTTCCGGGCAGGGTGCGACACAGGCATGGAGTTGATCCGCGGTTTACACAATCTGCGCCCGCACCACCGCGGCTGTGTGGCCACCATCGGTAACTTCGACGGGGTGCATCTGGGCCACCAGGCGGTGCTGGGGCAACTGGCGGAGAAGGCGGCGGAGCTGTGTCTGCCGACCACGGTGATCACCTTCGAGCCGCAGCCGCAGGAGTACTTCTCCCAGCGTGAGCTGCCGCCGCGCCTGACCCGCTTCCGCGAGAAGTTTCGGGCGATGCAGCGCTACTCGGTGGACCGGGTTCTCTGTCTGCCGTTCAACCGCAAGCTGGCCGGGATGGAGGCCGGGGCCTTTATTCGCCAGGTGCTGGTCGAGGGGCTGGGCGTGCGCTATCTGGTGGTGGGGGACGACTTTTGTTTCGGCAAAGGGCGTGGCGGCGATTTTGCCATGCTCCAGCGGGCCGGCGAGGTGCACGGCTTTGAGGTGGTCACCATGCACACCTTCCAGCTGCAGGGCGCGCGCGTGAGCAGCACCCGCATTCGCAAGGCGCTGCAGGCTGGCCATCTTCCCCTGGCGGAGCAGTTGCTGGGGCGCCCCTACCGCATGTGCGGGCGGGTGGCCCACGGCGACAAACTGGGGCGCACCATCGGTTTCCCCACGGCGAATATCTTCCTGCACCGCAAGAAGACCCCGGTGGACGGGGTCTTCGCGGTGGAGATGTTCGGTATCGAAGGCGAACCGGTGGCGGGGGTGGCCAACGTCGGCACCCGCCCCACCGTGGACGGCACCCGCTCCCTGCTGGAGGTACACCTGTTCGATTTTGACGGTGAGATCTACGGTCGTTATGTGCATGTGGACTTCCTGCACCGCATCCGCGAAGAGCGGCGCTTCGATTCGTTTGATGCACTCAAGGCGCAGATCATGCAGGATGCACGTCAGGCGAAGGATTATTTCACCGCTAAGGCGCAAAGTACGCAAAGGAAAACATGACTGGGGAATTGTGCGATCTCAAGGAGTAGAGTATGAAGCGCGAGGACTATCTCTCAAATCAGATTATCGGAGCGGCGATAGAAGTGCACCGTCAGCTGGGTCCAGGTCTACTGGAGTCGACTTATGAGCAGTGCCTATGCAGGGAGCTTGTATTGAGAGGGATTGACTTTAGACGGCAAGTGCCCCTACCGGTGAAGTACAAGGGGGAGTTTCTGGAGTGTGGATATCGGCTGGATATGGTTGTCGACAGGCGTGTCGTTCTGGAGCTCAAAGCAGTTGAAGAGCTTGAGTCCATTCACGAAGCGCAACTCCTTACATACCTTAAGCTGTCCGGGTTGCAACTTGGATTGTTAATGAATTTCAATGTTCCGGTGCTCAGGCGCGGAATTAAACGTATTGTGTATAACCTGTAGCCCTTTGCGCACTTTGCGCCTTTGCGGTGATGATTTTTAGGGTGAGTAGACGTGAGCGATTACAAAGACACATTGAACCTGCCGCAGACCGATTTCCCGATGCGCGGCAATCTGGCCAAGCGCGAGCCCGATATGCTCAAGCGTTGGCAGGCGATGGACCTCTACGGCAAGCTGCGCGCCGCCGGGGAGGGGCGGGAGAAGTTCATCCTCCACGACGGGCCGCCCTACGCCAACGGCGATATCCATATTGGTCATGCGGTGAACAAGGTGCTCAAGGACATGATTGTCAAGTCTAAAACCCTGAGCGGCTTTGACGCCCCCTACGTTCCCGGCTGGGACTGCCACGGCCTGCCCATTGAGCTTCAGGTGGAGAAGAAGCTGGGCAAGGCGGGGCTGCAGGTTCCCGCGGATAAATTCCGCGCGGCTTGCCGCGATTACGCCCGTGAGCAGGTCGATGGCCAGCGCGAGGACTTCAAGCGCCTCGGTATCTTCGGTGAGTGGGACAATCCCTACCTCACCATGGACTTCCAGTTCGAGGCGGACATCATCCGCACCCTCGGCGAGATCATCGAAAAGGGCCACCTGCACAAGGGTTCCAAGCCGGTGCACTGGTGTACCGACTGCGGCTCGGCCCTGGCCGAGGCGGAGGTGGAGTACGAGGACAAGACCTCGCCGGCCATCGACGTGCGCTTCGAGGTGCTGGATGACGAGGCCCTCTGGAGTCGTATCCACAAGGCGGGCGACCACCCGGGCGAAGGCCCCATCTCCTTCGTTATCTGGACCACCACCCCCTGGACCCTGCCGGCCAACCAGGCGGTGGCGCTCAACCCCGAGTTGGAGTACGCCCTGGTGCAGTGTGACGGCGCAGGGGAGCACGGCCCCGAGCGTCTGCTGCTGGCCGAGGGGCTGCTCAAGGACGCTCTGGGTCGTTACGGGGTCGATGATTATCGCGTCATCGCCTACTGCAGCGGCGCCGATCTGGAGGGGCTGAAGCTGCAGCACCCCTTCTATGAGCGCGAGGTGCCGGTGATCCTCGGCGACCACGTCAGTCTTGAAGCCGGTACCGGTGCGGTACACACCGCACCCGGCCACGGCCAGGAGGACTATGTGGTCGGGCAGAAGTACCACCTTAAGGTGGACAACCCGGTGGGCGGCGACGGCAAGTTCCTGCCCGGCACGGAATTATTTGAAGGTCAGCACGTGTTCAAGGCCAACGATGCGGTGCTGGAGGTGCTGCGCGAGCACGGTAAGCTGGTGCACGCTCAGGCGCTGCGCCACAGCTACCCCCACTGCTGGCGCCACAAGACCCCGATCATCTTCCGCGCCACCCCGCAGTGGTTTATCGCCATGGACGGCGTGTATCCTGACCTTGTCGGGAACAGAGGTCAGGGCATCGCCATGGACGGCGTGTATCCTGACCTTGTCGGGAACAGAGGTCAGGGCACCAGTATGGAAAAGAACGGCCTGCGCCCGGCGGCGATGGCGGCGATCAAGCAGACCGAGTGGATGCCCGACTGGGGCCAGGCGCGTATCGAAGGGATGGTGCAGAACCGCCCCGACTGGTGTATCTCACGCCAGCGCACCTGGGGTGTGCCCATCGCCCTGTTCGTGCATAAGGTCAGCGGTAAGCTGCACCCGCGTACCTCCGAACTCATTGAGCAGGTGGCTCAGCGGGTCGAGGCGCAGGGCATCGACGCCTGGTTCGGCCTCGACCCGGAGGAGCTCCTGGGCAGTGATGCGACCGACTACGACAAGGTGAGCGACACCCTGGACGTCTGGTTCGACTCCGGTGTCACCCACGCCTGTGTACTGGCGCGGCGCGACAACCTGCGCCGCCCGGCCGACCTCTACCTGGAGGGCTCTGACCAGCACCGCGGCTGGTTCCAGTCCTCGCTCTTGACCGCCGTGGCCACCACCGGCGAGGCACCTTATAAGTCAGTGCTTACTCACGGCTTCACCGTCGATGCCAAGGGCCAGAAGATGTCCAAATCCAAGGGCAACGTGGTGGCACCACAGAAGGTGGTGAACAACCTCGGTGCCGACATCCTGCGCCTCTGGGTCGCCTCCGCCGACTACCGCGGCGAGATGACCGTCTCCGACGAGATCCTCAAACGCACCGCCGACGCCTACCGCCGTATCCGCAACACCGCCCGCTTCATGTTGGCCAATCTGGCCGGGTTCGATCCCGCCAAGAATCTGGTCCCCGCCGACGAACTACTGGCGCTGGACGCCTGGGCCGTGGCCCGGGCCGAGCAGCTCCAGCAAGAGCTGCTGCCCGCCTACGACAGGTACGAGTTTCACCAGATCTACCAAAAGGTGCACAACTTCTGCTCCGTGGATATGGGGGCGTTCTATCTGGATGTGATCAAGGATCGGCAGTACACCACCCAGACCGACTCCCTGGCGCGTCGTTCGGCCCAGACCGCGATTTACCACATCATCGAGGCGATGAGCCGTTGGCTGGCGCCGATCCTCAGCTTCACCGGCGAGGAGATCTGGCAGCAGATCCCGGGCGAGCGGGGCGAATCGGTATTCCTCGAAACCTGGTACGACTTCCCCGCGCTGGAGCTTGGCGAGATGGGGCTCGACTACTGGGCCGAGGTCATGGAGCTGCGCGATGCGGTCAACAAAGAGCTCGAACGGTTGCGCACCGCTGGCGAGATCGGTGCCAACCTCCAGGCCGAGGTGACCCTCTACTGCGGCAGCGAGCTCCAGCAGCGCCTGGCCCGGCTGGAGGATGAGCTGCGTTTCGTGCTCATCACCTCCACCGCCGGTGTCGAGAAGGTGATCGATGAGCCCCCCGCCGAGGCGATGCACTACACCCTGGCCAACGGCGACGAGGCCTGGATCGCCGTAGCGGCCAGCCCGCACCAAAAGTGCGCCCGCTGTTGGCACTACCGCGAGGATGTCGGCAGCCACGCCGAGCACCCGCAACTGTGTGGCCGCTG
>JBNJGC010000135.1:0-7289 GCA_051747405.1 Pseudomonadota bacterium | reverse complement strand
ACCCGCTGCAGCCGCTCCGCAAGAGGGGGTGAGCTACGGCCCGGTCAAGAGCAGTGATACCCTCTGGGCTATCGCCCGCCAGTTGCGTCCGAACCAGGACATTTCAGTTCAGCAGATGATGATGGCTCTGCTTGAGGCGAACCCCTACGCCTTCATCGACGGCAATATCAACCGCCTGAAAAAAGGGTACGTTCTGCGCGTTGACGATCCGGCACTGTTCACTGCCATGAGCAAGGCCGAGGCGGCGCGTGAGGTCTCGCGCCAGACCCGCGAGTGGCAGGACCGTCGCGCCGCGGCAGCGGAGAAGGCCGAAGAGCGCAGCCCGGCGTCCGACGCACAGGACGCCCCGGCCAGCGCCGCCGCACCCTCCGAGCCCAAGCTCAAACTGGTGGCGCCTGAGGGTGAAACGCCGCAGGCCGGCGCCGCCGCCGAGGGTGAGCCGACCACCGAAGGCGAGATGAGCGAGCAGCTGATGCTCGCGCTGGAGAGTTCCGCTGCGCAGCGTAAAGAGAACGAAGCGCTTAAGTCCCGGGTGGAGGAGCTGGAGCAGCAGCTGCAGGACATGCAGAAGCTGATCGCCCTGAAGGATGCCGATCTGGCCGCGTTGCAGGGGCAGCTGCGCGAAGAGGGCGAAGCGGTGTCGCTCCCCTCCGAACAGCAGGCCTCCTCCGAAGAGCCTGACCAGCCCGCCGAAGAGGAGGGTGCTGAGCAGGCAGCTGGCGCGCAAGAGCAGGCGGCGGATAAGGCTGAAGATGAAAAACAGGAGACTGCGGCCAAGCCTGAGCCTGAGAAGCGGCCTGAGCCCAAGCCCCAACCCAAGCCGCAGCCCAAACCGGCACCCGAGCCCGGCTTCATCGAAGGCTTGATGCAGAGCCCGATGCTTCTTGCAGCCGTCGGCGGCGGTCTGCTGCTGCTGTTGGTGCTCGCTGTCGTGCTGGTTCGCCGTCGCCGCAAAGGGGGCTTCCAGGAGAGCATCCTCTCTGGCGGAACCTCCTCCATGCTCAACGCCAATGAGGGTGAGGGCAGCGGTGAGACCTCCTTCCTTAGCGACCTGGCCATCAGTGGCATGGGCGGCGGAAACATCGCCGCCGACGAGGGCGAGGTCGACCCGCTGACCGAGGCCGACGTCTTCATGGCCTACGGTCGCAACCAGCAGGCCGAAGAGGTGCTGAAAAAGGCCCTCGAGGCCAACCCGGATCGTCCTGAGGTGGCGGCCAAGCTGCTGGAGGTCTACTACAGCAGCAAGGACCAGGAGCAGTTCGAGTCCACTGTGGGTGAGTGGAGTGAAAAGCTGCAGCAGAACGATGAGCTTTGGGGCAAAGTGGCGGCCATGGGCCGTGAGATGATGCCCGATAGCGATGTCTTTGCCAGAGCCGAGGTGGACGACTCCCACGCCGAGCCGCCGCCGCCGACCAATCCCGAGCCGGTGACCGATGATGTGTTGGATATCGGTCTCGACCTGGATGAGCTGACCGCCGAGATGGAGAGTGAGGCCGGTGACGACAGTATGGACCTGGGGATGGACTTCGATACCGACGAGGAGAAGGCAAAGTCGACGGAAGAGGATCGCTCCTCTGAGGCGTCTTCTGACGAGATGGACTTCGATCTCGACCTGGGTGAGCACACACAGGACGCCGAGTCGACCGAACCCACTGAAGAGAAGGGCGGCGAGCAGAGCGCAGAGAGCGAGTTGGACTTCGACCTGGGCGATCTCGGCGCCGAAGATGAGACCGCCGCCGAGGCCCCGGCAGCGAGTGAGAGCGAAGAGCCGTCCGGCGCCGATAGCGATCTCGATTTCGACATGAGCGAACTGGAAGGCTTGGCGGGTGAAGAAGAGGCGCCCGGCGCTGAAGAGGAGCCCAGCTTCGATCTCGATATCGGTGGGGAAGAAGAGGCTCCTGCGGCTGAGGAGCCCTCATTCGACCTCGATGCCGGAGGTGAAGAGGAGGCCGACACCGCTGGAGATACCCAGAGTGATTCCTCGCTGGACGATATGAGCCTCGACGACCTCGACTTCGGTGAGCTCGATACCGAAGGCGAGAGCGCTGCAAGCGAGCAGGGCGCCGAGGGCGAGACCGGCTCACTGGATCTGAGCGACCTGGAGTCCGATGCCGGTGACCTGGATGACTTCGGTGATCTGGGCGAGCTTGAGGATGATGAGATGATGGGCGATGGCGACGAGATCGCCACCAAACTCGACCTCGCCTCGGCCTATATCGAGATGGGCGACAGCGATGGTGCCCGCAGCATGCTCGAAGAGGTTGTGCAGTCCGGTAGCGACGAGCAGAAGCAGCAGGCGCAGGAGTTGCTCGACAAGATCTAACCATCCGCTTCCGGATGAGGTAACATCTCACCCCGCATCGGTACCGCCGGTGCGGGGTTTTTGTTTTCACGGGTGGGCTCATCATGCGTATCGCGGCGGGTATAGAGTATGACGGCAGCAGATTCTGTGGCTGGCAGCTGCAGAAGCAGGCCGTGCGCACTGTGCAGGGGGCCGTTGAAGCGGCTCTGAGCAAGGTGGCCGATCACCCGATCAGGGTCCAGTGCGCGGGTCGTACCGATACCGGAGTCCACGCTACCGGCCAGGTGATCCATTTCGATACCGATGCGGAGCGTGAGGAGCGAGCCTGGGTCTTCGGTGCCAATGCCAACCTGCCCAAGGATGTGGTGGTGCTGTGGGCCAAACCGGTGAGTGATGAGTTCCACGCTCGCTTTGCCGCCACACACCGTGCCTACCGTTATGTGATTTTTACCCGTGAGGTGCGCCCAACCTTTCTCGCCCATCGGGTCACCTGGCACTATCGGGAGCTCGATACCGAGAGGATGCAGCAGGCCGGCAACCACCTGCTCGGTGAACACGACTTCTCCTCCTATCGCGCCATCGCCTGCCAGGCGAAGAGTCCGGTGCGTACCCTGCACCGTCTGGAGGTGAGTCGGCAGGGGCCCTACATATTTATCGATGTGGAGGCGAACGGCTTTCTGCATCACATGGTGCGGAATATTGCAGGCGTCCTGATGGCGATTGGCGAGGGGGAGAGGCCGATCGAGTGGAGTCGCGAAGTATTGGAGGCGCAGGACCGCACCCTCGGCGGGGTCACCGCCCAGCCCTATGGCCTCTATCTGACCAAAGTCGGCTATCCAAAGGGGTTCGGCATCCCGCAACTTTCCCCGTTATCGCCGGTCTGGTAATCTGTCCTGTTCCATGACTGTAACCCGACACAGGCTCACCCGCGTCAAGATCTGCGGCATCACATGTGCCGAGGATGCCTTGGCAGCCGTCGCCGCCGGTGCCGATGCCATCGGACTGGTTTTCTATGCCCCCAGCCCGCGTGCTGTGAGTGCAGAGCAGGCAGCTGCCATCGTCGAGACGCTGCCGCCGTTCGTCACCACGGTCGGGCTGTTCGTGAACGCCGCGGCGGACGAGGTGGCGGACGTTCTGGAGCGGGTGCCGCTGGACCGGCTGCAGTTTCACGGGGACGAGGAGGCGGCTTTTTGCGCTAGTTTCGCCCGCCCCTGGATCAAGGCGGTGCGCATGGCCGAAGGGGTCGAGCTTGAGAGGGTGGCGCAGCAGTACCGGGGTGCCGGGGCGCTTTTGCTCGATAGCTACCGCAAAGGGGTCCATGGCGGCACCGGCCATACTTTCGACTGGGCGCGTATCCCGCCCGGTCTGAGGATGCCGATCATCCTCGCCGGCGGCCTGGGCCCACAGAATGTCACTGAGGCGATTCGCCAAGTCCACCCCTACGCCGTGGATGTCAGTAGCGGCGTGGAGCTGGAGAAGGGGATCAAGGATGCCGACAAGATTACCGCATTTATGCGTGGAGTAGAGATAGCCGATGGCGATTGAGAACTACGATTTTCAGGATCTGCTGAAGCTGCCCGACGAGCGTGGCCATTTTGGCCCCTATGGTGGCATCTTCGCGTCCGAAACCCTGATGGAGGCCCTGGATGAACTCCGCGAGGCCTACGACAAATACAAAAACGACGAGGACTTTTTGGCTGAGCTCGATTACGAGCTGAAGCACTTCGTCGGTCGCCCCTCGCCGGTCTACCACGCCAGGCGTTGGAGCGAAAAGCTGGGCGGTGCCCAGATCTGGCTCAAGCGCGAAGACCTCAACCATACCGGCGCGCACAAGATCAACAACACCGTGGGCCAGGCCCTGCTGGCCAAGCGCATGGGCAAACAGCGCATCATCGCCGAGACCGGCGCCGGTCAGCACGGTGTTGCCAGCGCAACGGTGACCGCCCGCTACGGCATGGAGTGCGTGGTCTACATGGGCGCCGAGGATATCGAGCGGCAGAAGATTAACGTCTACCGCATGCGGGTGCTGGGCGCCGAGGTCAAGGGCGTCACCTCCGGCACCAAGACCCTGAAGGATGCCCTCAACGAGGCGATGCGCGACTGGGTGACCAATGTCGACGATACCTTCTACATCATCGGTACGGTGGCCGGGCCCCACCCCTATCCGGCGATGGTGCGCGACTTTCAGTCGGTGATCGGGCGTGAGGCGAAACGCCAAATGCAGGAGGAGACCGGCAAGCTGCCCGATGCGCTGGTCGCCTGCGTCGGCGGCGGCTCCAACGCCATCGGCCTGTTCCACCCCTTCCTCGGCGACCAAGGGGTGGTGATGTACGGTGTCGAGGGCGGCGGGCACGGTCTCGAGTCGGGCGAGCACGCCGCTCCGCTCTGTGCCGGTAAACCCGGTGTCCTGCATGGCAACCGCACCTACCTGATGGAGGATGCCGACGGTCAGATCACCGGCACCCACTCCATCTCCGCCGGTCTCGATTACCCCGGTGTCGGCCCTGAGCACGCCTGGCTCAAGGATACCGGACGGGCCGATTACGTCATCGCCACCGACGACGAGGCGATGGCCGCTTTCCACGAGCTCAGTCGTATGGAGGGGATCATCCCGGCCCTGGAGTCGAGCCATGCCCTGGCCTACGCCGCCAAGCTGGCACCGACCATGGACAAGGATCAGACGATTCTGGTCAACCTCTCCGGTCGAGGTGACAAGGATATCCATACCGTAGCGCGACTGGAGGGGTATGACGTATGAGTCGTATTTCCGGGTATTTCGAGAACCTGGGTAGCCAGGGCCGCAAGGCGCTGATCCCGTTTATCACCGCCGGCGATCCCAACCCTTCGGTGACGGTGCCCACCATGCATGCCATGGTCGAGGCGGGGGCCGATATCATCGAGCTGGGGGTGCCGTTCTCAGATCCGATGGCCGACGGTCCTGTGATCCAGCACGCCAGTGAGCGTGCCTTGTTGCATCACGTCGGTATGAAGGATGTGTTGGCCATGGTTGGCGAGTTCCGCCAGCGCAACAATGAGACCCCGATCGTGCTGATGGGCTATCTCAATCCTATCGAGGTGATGGGCTATGAGACCTTTGCCCAGGCCGCTTCCGAGGCGGGCGTAGACGGTATCCTCACCGTGGACATGCCACCCGAGGAGGCGGGGGAGTTTACCACCGCACTGCGTGGGCAGGGCCTCGACCCCATCTTCCTCTTGGCACCGACCACCGGTGAGGCCCGCATCGGTCGGATCTGTGAACTGGCCAGTGGATTTGTCTACTATGTTTCGGTAAAAGGCATCACCGGTGCCGGTAACCTCAACACCGACGAGGTGGCCGAGCGGGTGCAGGCCATCCGCAACAAGACCGACCTGCCAGTCGGCGTCGGCTTCGGCATCAAGGACGGCGACTCCGCTGCCCGCGTCGCCGCCGTGGCCGATGGCGTGGTGGTCGGCAGTGCCCTGGTGCGTCGCATTGAAGCGCTGCAGAACGAGCCGGAGAAGATCCCCCAGGCCGCCGGCGAATTCATCGCCGAACTGCGCCGGGCGATGGATGGTTGATTGAAAGTAAATTTCACCGCAGAGGCGCAAAGAGCGCAAAGGGATGAAAAGTAATAATCAATAGGTAGCAACATGGCTATCTGGAGTTATACAGCAGTGGGTAGGCTGTTAACCATTGAGCATGTATAGCCTCTGCGCCCTTTGCGGTAAATAATTAGTGAGGATCCACTATGAGCTGGTTACAGAAATTCCTGCCTTCGCAGATCCGTACCGAGGGCGGTAACAAGAAGACCGTACCTGAGGGGCTGTGGGCCAAGTGTCCGGGCTGTAACGGTGTACTCTATCGTGCCGAGCTGGAGCGCAATCTGGATGTCTGCCCCAAGTGTAGTCACCATATGCGTCTCGGTGCCCGCCGTCGCCTTGAGGCCTTCCTTGACTCCGAACCGCGGGTGGAGATCGGCGCCGAGGTGCAGCCGGTCGATGCGCTCAAGTTCAAGGACAGCAAGAAGTACAAAGACCGTATCAGTCAGGCGCAGAAAGCCACTGGCGAGACCGATGCCCTGGTCGCCATGATGGGGCAGGTCAAGGGCGTACCGCTGGTCGCCGCCGCCTTCGAGTTCCGTTTCATGGGCGGCTCCATGGGCTCGGTGGTGGGCGAGCGTTTCGTCCAGGCCGCCAACGCCAGCCTGGAGCACGGCATTCCGCTGGTCTGCTTCTCCGCCAGCGGTGGGGCGCGCATGCAGGAGGCGCTGTTCTCGCTGATGCAGATGGCCAAAACCTCTGCGGTATTGGCGCGGCTACGGGAGAAGGGGATCCCGTTTATCTCGGTGATGACCGATCCGACCATGGGCGGCGTCTCCGCCTCATTGGCGATGTTGGGGGATATCAATATCGGTGAGCCCGGCGCGCTGATCGGCTTCGCCGGTCCGCGGGTGATCGAGCAGACCGTGCGCGAGACCCTCCCCGAGGGGTTCCAGCGCAGCGAGTTTTTGGTGGACCACGGCGCCATCGACATGATCGTCGACCGCCGTGAGATGCGCGACCGACTCGCCAGTGTGCTGACCATCCTCACCAATCAGCCTGCGCCGGCGGCGTAATCACTAACCGCAGAGACGCAGAGGCGCAAAGTAACCTGGGCAATCCAGTTGAATACTGTGTTTGTTCTGACCTTCTCAGCGCCTTTGCGCCTTTGCGGTTAATCATTTTCCAATGAGATTCTCCAGCCTTGCACAGTGGCTCGAATGGCAGGAGTCGCTCCATCCCTCTGCCATCGATCTGGGGCTCGAGCGTCCGGGCAAGGTGCTCAAGGCGCTCGGGCTGGCGTCGCCGGGGCATACTGTCATCACCGTCGCCGGCACCAACGGCAAGGGTTCCAGCGTGGCGATGCTGGAGTCGATTCTGCTCGCCGCCGGTTATCGGGTGGGGGCCTACACCTCTCCCCATCTGTTGCGCTATAACGAGCGCATACGCATCAACGGCGAGCCGGTAG
>JBNJGC010000134.1:0-7323 GCA_051747405.1 Pseudomonadota bacterium | reverse complement strand
CACCGTGCGGTGTAGCATGACACTGTCAAAGGCGGGGCTGTGGGCAGCGCTGAGGGTACGCGGCTGTTTACCGTGGTTGTGCAGGGTCAGGTAGCCGGCCATGGCCGAGACCCCGGGGGGTGCCTCGCGGATCCAGGCCTCTTCGGCGCTGACCTGCCCCTCAGCGTGGACCGGGGCGCCAACGAGTCCGGCCAGTAGGCCGACTGCCAGTATGGTTTTGATTCGGTTCATCTCTCCCTCCTTTTCATTTTGTCTGTTTGGCGCTCACTGTAGGGTGAAGCGCATGGTAAATTCGATCGTCCACGGCAGTGGCTGCTCCGCAGGTGGCAGGGGCAGGGGGTGCGCATCGGCCAGTGCCTCGCGGGCGGCGGTGAGCAGCACCCGGTGGGCCCCGGTTGCGGTAATGGCGTCGGCGTCGCCCGTCCCTTGCAGCTCGAAGGAGACCGCGACATCCCCCTCTATACCGCGCCGCCGCGCTGCGCGTGGATAGCGTTTGTGGGCCTCGATATGGGCCATCAGCCGGCGCAGGTACTCCTGCTTGGCCTGCTCGGTGAGGCCCGGCTCGGCCACCGTGCCCTGGACCTTCTCGGCGGGGGCCGGGGCCTTTTCGGTACTGGCACTGCTCGGCTCCGCCGGGGGTGGAGGCGTCGGTTCCGGCGCCGGCTCGGGGGGCGCCTTCGGCGGTTCGGGCTGTAGCGCCTTTTTTGCCTTGGGCTCGGGCTCGACGGGTTCGGGTTCAGGCGGCTCTGGCTCCGGCTTGGGTGGCGGCTCCGGGGTCTCCACCACCTCGGGCTCGGGCGGCTTTGGCGGCGGCTCCGGTAGCGGTTCGGGGGGCGATGGCGGCGCGGCCACCGAACGAAAGCTGACCCGGGTGGTCTGCTGCGGCTGCGCCTGATCGCTGTTGCCGGCCACGGTACCAGCGTTGAACAGCAGCAGGGCGTGCGCCAGCAGCGAGAGGGCGGCGGCCAGCAGGGCAATGAGTCCGTCGCCGCGCCTCATTGCTGCTCGGTGACGATATCCACGCCGTCGGCGCCGGCCTTGCGCGCCGCATCCATGATCACGACCGCCTTGCCCAGCGGTGCGCCGCGATCGCCGCGCACACGCACCAGCTTCTCGCTACGGCCACGGAGTTTCTCCCGCAGCACCGCCTCCAGGCTGTCGGCCTCGACGATGTGTTCGTCGATAAGCACCACCCCTTCGGGCCGCAGCACCACCTCCAGCTGGCCATCCTCCACCACCGCTTCGCCAGTGTCGGCGACGGGCAGGTCGATATTGAGCGCCTGCTCCTGCACGAAGTGGGAGGTGAGCATGAAAAAGACCAGCAGTAGAAAGACGATATCGATCAGCGGCGTCAGGTTGGGCACCTGGCTGGTGCGACGGCGGCCCTCAAACTGCATGGACGCTCCCCTCCCGGTGGTGGGCCGCCTCGGCCTCGTCGCTGCTCTCGCTATGGGGCAACTGCTCCAGCAGCAAGGAGGCACAGCTGCGCATGCTCTGGGCGCGGCGGTCGGCCATCCCCTCCAGCATGTGCAGCACCAGCAGCACCGGTATGGCCACCGCCAGGCCGACGCCGGTGGTGAGCATCGCCTCCCAGATGCCGCCGGCCAGGGCCTGAGCATCGACCCGACCACCTGCCTGCTCGATCACCATAAAGGCCTTGATCATGCCGATGATGGTGCCGAGCAGCCCCAACAGCGGCGCGGTGTTACCGAGGATGCCGAGGGTGCGAAAGCCCCGCTCCATCCGCTGTAGCTCCACCGAGCCGAGTCGCTGCGCCACGCGGGTGAGGTCCTTCACTCCCGTGGCGTAGGCATCGAGCGTACCCCGGAGGATCACCACCTCCGGCCCCTTGAGGCGGGTGAGCCAGTCACCCAGTTCGCCCTGCGCCAGAGCCTTGGGCAGGCGCTGTTCGAACTCCACCGGCAGCCTGCCCATGAGCAGAAATTGCAGCAGGCGCTCCAGGATCAGCGCCAGCGCCACCACCGAATAACCCAGCAGCACCCAGACGACTACGCCGCCCTTATCGAAGATCTCCATTAACGTCATGGTTGCACCCACCCCACTGCGGTTACCGAACCTAAAATGATCAACATGCCCCCGGCACCCGCCTCCAACCGACCGCGCCACTGCGCCAGCGCCTGGCGCACCTGCAAGCCGAAGTGCGCCACCAGCAGACCGAACACCAACGCCGGCACCACCACCGCACCGATGCCGAAGGCGAGCCCCAGCTGTCCGCCATGCAGCGGATCGGCGGTGGTGGCGGCGACGGTGAGCACCGTGCCCAGCGGCACACAGGGGTTGAGCGCCATGCCCATCCCCAGGCCGAACAGGCTGAGCGGCATCAACTTCTGCTTTTTATCTGAATCTGCTCGGCCTTGCGCGCTTCGAGGCCCATTATCGCCGTCATCGCGAGCTGAAGGCGAAGCAATCTTGGGGCGGTAAGGAGATTGCTTCGTCGCCTTGGCTCCTCGCAATGACCACGCGAGTAACTCTGGCTGTGAATCATGACTGCTATCCTGTCCCGGCAGTGCCACCCGCTGCTCGGCGGGCGTCCCGGTTCCGCAACGTCCCCCATGGCGGGCGCGGCGCAGCAACAGCAGGCCCAGGATCACCGTCGCCACCCCCAGTAGCAGGCCCGCCGGGCCCTGTTCGAACCAGCGGGTGGCGCCGTAGCCGGCGTATCCGGCCACACCGCCCAGTGTGGTGTAACCGGCAAGACGCCCCACGGAGAACGGCACGATCACCCCCAGAGTGCGACGCCAGCCGCGCTCCTGGGTGAGAAAGACCGGCCCCAGATAGGGCAGACAGGTAATGCTGCAGGGACCGGCGCCGAAGATGAGCCCCATCACCAGCGCAGCACCGAAGCTTAGCGTTAGCATCTCCATGGGTCAGTCCCTCTTCAGTGCCGCCAGGAGGTTACGCTTCTCCCACTGCGTCTGCGCCTTTTTACGCTTCTTGAAGTAGGCCGGGTCGGCCTTGAGCAGCGGGAAGAAGGTGTACTTCATCTGCAACACCCCCTTATCCGGGCAGAACTCCACACAGCGGCCACAGAGGGTACAGTCGGGGAAGAGCACGTTCTTCTTCTCCATCTCGGTGGCGATTTCGCGGATATCCATGGGGCAGGCCTTGGCGCAGAGGCCGCACTTCTCGCAACGCGGCTTGGCGTTCTTCACCAAACGCACCAGGCCGATCTTGCGGAACACCGCATGCAGCGCCAGCAGCGGACAGATGCGGCAGAAGGGCTGGCGCACAAACAGCCCCCACACCAAAATCAGGCCGAACATAAAATTGGCCACCACCGAGAGCAGCAGATAGCCCCAACTGGAGGTGTCGAGGTAGAGCTGTTCGGTGCTGCCGGTGGCCAGCGTGGTGAGGATACGGCTGGGGCAGATCTTGCAGAAAGGATCCCCTGCAGCGGAACCGGTCACACCCAGCCCCGTCAACAGCGGCAGGGCAAACACCAGCAGCACCAGGACCACCCACTTGAGCGGACGGATCCGGTCGACCCATTTATCCGGCAATGACTCAATACGCTTCAGCCCTAGCTTCTGCCCCATCATCGACAACAACTCCTGGAAGAAACCCAGCGGGCAGACCCAGCCACAGAAGGCCTTGTTGAGCACGATAAAAAAGAGCAGAAAGGTTCCCAGCGTGATCAGCGAGGGCAGCAGCGCCATCAGCACCTCCCCGCCGGCGGCGATGACACCGCCCACTCGGTGGTCCATTTGGTGCTGGAACGGGATCAGGGTGCAGTAGTCGGCGTTCTGCATATCGTAGGCGCAGGTCAGCGCGGGGAACGCCCCGGACAATTTGTCGGCGGTGTAGAATCCGACGATGGCCGAACCGTAGACCAGGAAGAGAAACGAGGCCAGCTGCACCAGCTTGCGCAGCACAGAGAGATTGATACGGTTAAACACGGTTACGCCCTCCCCGCGCTGTTTTCACCCTTACGACTGCGTCGCAATACCACAAAGCCGGTGAGCACGCCGGCGAACATCGCCGCCACGCCTCCGCCGGTGGAGCGCCAGTGGGAGGGGCTGACGTAATAGGGGGCACTCAACGTAGTTTGGTAGTGTGTGCCGCCACCCTCATGCTCCGCGACAAGGACGAACTCCGCCGGTGGGTTGCTCCGCCGGCCAGGCTTCACCTCGGCAAAGTCATCCGGAAGGTGCAGGGTAAACCGCCCCTTTCGATCCGTTTCACCTTTCAACGCGCTACCGTTACTGGTGGTCAGGGTGATCGCTTTTCCGCTCAGCGGCTCACCGTTAAAGCGCACGATAAAATTAAACGGCTTTTGGCTCTGGTAGCGCTGGTGTTCACGGGTCAGCGGTGCGGGCACGATCTCCAGCTGCGCCTTGGGCGCCTCAAGCAGGGCCGAAGGGGACTCACCGGAGGGCTTGCCATGCTTATAGAGGTAACGCAGCGCCACCTGCTCACTGCCACCACGGCGTTTTTTCGCGTAGAGCAGGTGGTAATTATCCACCCCGGTGCTCCCGACCATCACTTGCTGATTGGCAGCCAACGGAAGTGGACGACGCACTCGCGTAGGCAGCCACAGCGCTGCCGCCGCCCCCTCCCCTTCACTAAGCTGGAACGGCTTTCCGCCGCGGTGTCCGCCGTGTCCCTGCGGCGCCCCCTCCTTGGGGGCGGGCTGCCAGACCATCGCCGCCTGGACCGGGATCGCCACCAGCAGCAACAGCAGCGGTAAGGCTAGGGATATAACGCCGCTACTCTGACATTTTCGAGAGCCACTACCGCTGTCATTGCGAGCCGAAGGCGAAGCAATCCTGTTTCGAAAAAGAGATTGCAGCGTTGCTTTGGCTCCTCGCAATGACTGCTCGGAGTATTCTAAGGGAGAATAATCACCTTTGGATTCTTGCACCATCTTTCGCTTCCTTATCCTTATTGTTTTATCAGAACTTCAGCGAGAAACCGGCGGTGTAGCTACGCCCCTGATTGACCACCAGCGACAGATCCTCTTCGTCGTAGAGGCCATCCTCATTGCCGTCGCCGTTACTGCGCGCGGTGTTGTAGTAATCCTCGTCGAACAGGTTGTCGATGCGGGCGAAAAATTCCCACTGACTGTCGCCCACTTCGCGGAAATAGTTGACCAGCAGGTTGACGGTGGTGTGGCCGTCGATCTCAATCTGGTTGATCTCATCGGCGTAGTAATCACTGATAGTGTCGAACTCGGTGGTGACCAGCCAGTGGTTCGCCGGCTCAGCATAGAGCTTCAGGTTGACGTGGTGGTTGGGAACGCGGGGCACCTCGTTGCCGGTGTTGTCGTAGAGGGTGGTGTTGTATTGGGGCTCGCAGGTAGTGGTGTAGGGGTTGCAGCTCGGATCGTAGTTGGCGTTATAGGTCTGCAGGTAGAACTGGTCATACCGGGTGTACTCGGTATCCAGGTAGGTGTACGCCAGGTCGAACGATAGTTTGCGCCGGCGCTCGCTGCCCAGAGCCAGCTCCAGACCACGGCTGCGGATGTCGCCGATGTTTTCGTAGCGGTTATCCTCGGCCGTGGTGTACTGACCGGCCGAGGCCTGAATGTGATCACTGCGGTCAATTTGGAAGATCGCCGCATCGAGCTCCATCGGCACACCGAGCAGTGTGGTGCGGCTGCGCAGACCCAGCTCGATGTTGAGCGCATGCTCCGGTTCAAGGTCGGGATTGGGATCGGTGCGCATGGTGGGAGAGCCGTTACCGACAAAGAGCTGCCGTGCCGAGGGGGCACGAAAACCGGTGGAGCTGTTGGCGTAGAGGTCGACATTCTCCTGCAAGGCGTAGTTCGCCCCCAGACGCCAGGAGGAGACATTGAATGTTTTGTCATCACCGACGCCGGGGTCGAGCTTATCGCTGTAGTCGAGGTCGATGCGATCACGCCGGCCGTTCAGGGTCAGTGTCAGCGCCTCACTCGGGCGCAGCTTCAGCTCACCATAGAGAGCCGCCACCTGCTCCTCGGTGCTGTTATCGCCGTAACGCTCCCCCTCGACACAGCCGGCCCAGGCACCCAGCCCATCGCAGTCGGCGAACTCGACAACACTGTCGTAGGTGTTATCCCTTAGGTCGGTCGCCACCATCCAGGCCAGTGACTCACCGCCGGTGCGGAATTCCGCCTTCAAGCCCTGCTGTGTCTGATCGTAGTCGTTGGCGTAGTTGTAGCCGTCCTCTTTATTGTCGATGGGGCTGGAGAGGTAGTCGGTGGCATCGGTGAAACGGTAGGTGTTGAGCATCAGGTTACTGCGATCACCCAGATCCCTTGAGTAGGTCAGAAACAGTTTATCCAGCAAGACCTCGTAGTGGCTGGCGTAGTCGTCGTAGGCGGGGTCTTCGCTTTTGGGGTCCGCTTCCGCCGCGGTGACACCCTTGACGGCACCGTGGCTGTTTTTCATCCGATCGGCATGTTCGAAGCCGAAGGTCAGGTCACTGTAATCGTCCACATAGTACTGCAGCTTGCCGTTTATATAATCGGCCTTGGAGGCGGAGTCGTCGTAGTAGCCGTCGGTCTCGCGGCGCGAGATCTGAACATGACCGTTGTAGTTTTCAGAGGAGGTACCGACACGCGCCAGCCCCTTGTAGTAGCCGAAGCTGCCCACCTCACCGGCGAGCTTGACCCCGGCGTGCTTGGCACCGCGCTTGGTGGTGATGATCACGGCACCGGAGAGGGCATCGTCACCGAAAAGGTAGGAGGCGCCGCCCTTGACCACCTTAATCGACTCGATGTTGTCCAAGTCAATATTCACCCGTCCGGTCCGTTCGAATACCGGTACACCGTCGATGACCACCGCCACCCCCGGCTTCTCACCCATGTAGACCTGGTTCTCCACGCCACGGATATGGATCTTCAGCGAGTCGCCACTTTGCAGCTCCGTGGTCAGTCCGGGGACTCCCTGTAGCAGCTGATGAATGTTTTCGCTGTGGGCGGCATCCACCTCGTCGCCCTGAATAACGCCGATATTGGAGGGCTCGTCCCGTTTACTATCGAAGCGATCATCAATGGTGGTCGAGTCGACCTGAATCACCCCCAACTCTGCCGCTACGGCAGCGGGGATGGGTAAAAGAGACGATGCAACAACAAGCGGTACACATTGCGCTTTTGAGCGCAGTGAAGAGTAAAGGGTCACGCAAACCTCCAAAGACCAAGTTAATAACTATACTTTTTATCAGGCTATTGCCGGTCGCGATAAAGCAGTATTCGTGCCACTTGTAAGGCACTGTTTTCTCGGCCATTTATTTGGGGAGGTTGATCGGAACAGGGCATATGCCGCGGTGCCACTGCGGCATATGACACAGCTTGCGTCGTTCGGCACAGGCGGCGCCCGCCCT
>JBNJGC010000133.1:3166-7401 GCA_051747405.1 Pseudomonadota bacterium | reverse complement strand
GTCAACCTCCCGCCCAGCAGTTCCATGAAAAACCGTACCAGCCTCAGGCCGCTGGTGCGTTCATTGGATGGGGCGGCATCGTCGCAGATGGCCGCAATCTGCTCCGGTTTCAGTCCGGGGCCGTTGTCTCTCACCCGAACCCGCAGGCTCATCTCCTTGGCCTCGACAGTGACGTGGCAGGCATCGGCACCGTGGCTCATGGCGTTGTCTACAAGGTTGCGTAACGCGTGGGCGAACAGTTTTGCCGGTGCCGGCATGGACCGCTGCACCTCACCGATATACTCGACGGTCACCGAGTCGCTATCACCGGCCAGCTGTAGGCCATATTCGACCACCTGTTCAATCGAGCTGTGCCCGGCATCGGTGCTATCGGCACTAATCTGTGCTCCCCCTCTGCCCAGGAAAAAGCGGGCCATTTGGTCGATCTCGTCCAGCCTCTTGCCGGCGCGCTTCAGGCGCTGGCGGTTGTGCAGGGCCAGATCCTCCGCTTTGACCTCCACCATCTCAATGGCGCGCTTGGCCGCTGCCAGTGGTGTGATCAATTCGTGGGAGAGGAAGCGTGTCAGATTATGCAGGAGGGTGGAGCGCGACTCCGCCATCAAGGCGCGCTGCTCAAGCTGGCTGCGCTCGCGCACACTCAGCCACCACTCGATCCCCAGCCCCAGTGCCAGCAGTATCATCTGTATAACGGTACTGATCTGGTAGGCGGCCAGTGACCAGGCGCTGCTCGGGATGATACCGCCTATCGCCAGCATCACCACCGTCCCGCCAACCACCGTGACGACAAAGCTCGTGGCGTAGATCTTAAGCGCCAAATCGCGCTTTCTCCAGGCGTAGAAGAGCGCAAACACCACCAGCGGCCAGTTCAGCAGGGCATTGAAGCTGAGCACATTCTCGGCAAAGTAACGGTAAATCCCAGTGGTGACGAAGGGCATCCCGGCCACGGCACAGGCGATGACTCCTGCAACGATCCAGAACAGCGGCGGGGCGTTACGCCTGAGGTCCAAAAAGGTGATGAAGATCAGCCCCGAACCGGTCACTACGCCCAACGCGCCAATCCCGGTAATGGCGTCGGGAAGCCAGTCCGGTCCCTGCGGGAAGAGCAGCCGCGCATAGCCGTAGGTGCCCAGATTGAGCAGCAGCAGCGCCAGTGCCAGCACCGAAAAAGCGAAAAACTCCCGCCGCCTGAAAAGCACCGCCAACGGCAGAAAGATGAATAGCAGCAGCCCCACCATGCCAAAATAGGCCCCATGGGCCACCGTCTGCCGGGCCTGATGGAAGTCAAAATCGCTGCGGTTCCAGAGCGAGGCGTAGAAGGTCATGGCGCTGTTGGAGGCGACGCGGGCATAGACCGTCACCCGCTCGTCTTGCTCCAACCTCAGCGGCAGAGCAAACCTCTGACCGGTGGTCGGTCTGGCCGCGAGCGGCACATGATCGCCGAAGCGAAAATGTTCGATCTGCTCATCCCCACCCTGCCTCGACACAAGATAGACATCGATCTGATTCAGATAGAGCGAGCCGAACTCCAGCACACGCTCCCGACCATCCACCGTCTCCTCCAAGCCAAATCGATACCACTCCACATCCGGTGAGTAGCGCCGGGAGATAAAGCCGGGTATCCGCTCAAACCCCGCCTGCTGCACCTGCGCCAACGGCATCTGCCGCTCGGCCTCCGGTGTGATATAGCGCTCCACATGAGCCCCCAGCCCCTCTTTTTCGGGGGTCGGCGGCATGGGGTAGTAAGAGACCTCGGCCCGCAGCGGGCCGCACAACAGGAGCAGAACAATAACAAACAGGGGTACTAAGGCTCGCATCACTGGTATCCTTCGCAAACACTCTCATGCCGCATGGCTGTGGGACACCGCGACACGGGTTCCATCGCATGCACAGCTACTATACACTTTTACCCCCACTGACCGGTCTTTTTGCACTATGGACAAACGCCCATCGATCCTGATCACCGAAGATGAAGATGATCTGCGTATCGATATCGCAGAGTATTTTCAGCACGCCGGCTGGCGCGTGGAGACCGCCAGCTGCGGGCGGGACGCCATGCTGCGGATCAATAGTGGGTACATTGATATCTGGCTTATCGACCTGAGATTGCCCGACATCGATGGACTGGAATTGCTGGAAGCCGCCCGCCACCAAGCACAGCCGGCAGGGACTATCGTCCTGACCGCCAGCCTGGACGATACCGATCTGGTCGAGAGCCTGCGACTCGGCTGCGACAACTATCTGAACAAAACCGCATCGCTGGAGGCGGTACTGGCTGCAGCCACCAACCTTCTCCAGCGCATGAGAGGGGCATTAGGGGATGGCACAGCGAAGTGGGTTCTGCGTGGGCGGGAGCTGATCGACCTCCATAGCGGCGACAGAGTAAGACTAACCCCTTCAGAACTCTGCCTTCTGTCGATGCTGGGCAAGACACCCAATGAGGCTGTCGACAGGGCCTCCCTTCTTGAGGCGCTCAATAGACCCAACCCCTCACAGGGTAACCTTGATGTCTACATCTCGCGCTTGCGCCGCAAGCTACAGGAGGCGTTCAGGCAGCCGCCCGAGATCATCCCGCTCTACGGCACCGGCTACATGCTCGACTGTGCGATAAAGCAGTGACCACCAGCAACCGCGATCGCCTGCCCTGCAGATGATGCGCAGCGCCAGCTCAGCGCATCCCACCGCTGAGTTGGCACTGTCTCTCCATCACTTGTCCTTGGCCCACTCAAAGGCGTCGGCGTAGCAGTTATCGGCGTCGATGCCTTTGGCCACCAGCGCATCACGGGCGCTGTAGACCATCTCCGGGTGGCCGCAGGCGTAGAGTTCGTACTGGCTCAGCTCGTCAAAGTCGGCGGCGACGGCCTCCTGCACATACCCCTTGCGACCGTCCCACTCGTCATCGGGCTGTGACAGCACCGGGCGGTAGCGGATATTGGGGAACTTGCGCTCCCACTCGCGCAGCAGTGCATCGGCGTAGAGGCCCTCCCGTTTGCGGGCACCCCAATAGACGTAGACAGGGCGGCTGGACTGCTCCGCCACCATGTGCTCGATGATACCCTTGATGGGGCCGAAGCCGGTGCCGGTGGCGAGCATGATGATGGGGCGATCGGACTCCTCACGCAGGAAGAAGCTCCCCTTGGGGCCTTCGATACGCACGATCTCACCCTCTTTCATGTCACTGAAGACGTGATCGGTGAACTCGCCGCCCTGGATATGGCGGATGTGGAACTCCAGCAGCTCGTCGTGGTGCGGTGAGTTGGCGATGGAGAAGGCGCGTTTGCGCCCATCTTTCATAATAAAATCGACGTACTGGCCGGCCAGGTACTGCAGGCGCTCGCTCTCGGGGAGTTTGAGAAAAAGGGCCATAACCTCATCGTTCAGGCGCTCCAGCTTGGCCACCTTGGCCGGCAGGGTCTTGACCGGGATCTCCTCTACGGCACCCACCTCATGGATCTCAATAGTGACATCGCCGGTGGGGCGGGCGACGCAAAAGAGGGCCATTCCCACCGCTGCCTGCTCTTCGCTGAGCCCCATGGGTTCATCATCGCCATAGCTCACCTCGCCACTGACCACCTTGCCGATACAGGCCCCGCAAGCACCGCCGCGGCAGCCGTAGGGGAAGGCCAGGCCGTTGCGCAGTGCCGCATCGAGGATGGATTCGTCTTGATCGGCGCTAAAGGTGTGGCCGCTGGGGAGAACCTTGATGTTGAAACTCATGTGCTTCCTTCGTCGTTGTGCGTTTATGTTAAGCTTTGCCGAGAAAATAACTGGGGAATTATCCTCCAATCAACCCAGCGGGTCCAACGTGCAAGATATCTTCATCGTCGGCTGCGGCGACATCGGTCGTCGGGTGGCGGCAAAGTGGCAGAGCCAGGGGGCCAGTGTTACCGCATTGGTCCGATCTGAGGCCAGCGCCAACGCCCTTCAAGGTCTGGGGATAAAAACCGTCTCCGGTGACCTGGACCGACCCGAAACCCTGCACGCGCTTCCTCTGGCCGCAAAGGTGGTCTACTACTTCGCCCCACCACCCCGCCGGAGCGACCGCGACCCACGCATGGGGCACTTTCTCGGCGCCATCGCCCCCGACAATCTCCCCCGACGCATCGTCTATATCAGCACCAGCGGCGTCTACGGCGACACTCGTGGCGAGTGGGTCTCCGAGCAGAGCCCCGTCAACCCGCAAACCGACCGCGCCCGGCGCCGCCTCGATGCCGAGTCCGCCCTGCGCCGCTTTGGCC
>JBNJGC010000133.1:0-3066 GCA_051747405.1 Pseudomonadota bacterium | reverse complement strand
GGCCGCCGCGCAGAGGGGGAGGGCAGGCGAGGTCTATAACGCCACCGACGGCCACCCCGGCAATATGACCCAGTACTTCAAGGCGGTGGCCGACGCGCTGGAGCTGCCGCGCCCGCCCGAGGTCTCCATGGCCGAGGCGCATCAGCGACTCAGCCCCGCCATGCTCTCCTACCTGACCGAGTCGCGCCGTATGGACAACCGCAAACTGCTCCGTGAGTTCGACCTGACCCTCCGCTACCCGACACTGAAAGAGGGCCTTGCCGCCCTCTAAAACCCAACGGTCGGGATGATCACACGGCTTCGCAAAATAACCCATGGTACCGACTTTATGTCATCTTCCTGACATAGTGCCGAGTTAGTTTATTGCACCGCGTAGGCGGCTTTTTCACCCCTTTGGTGCAAGCACGGTCGCAGGGACGCCCTCATCATCCAGGGCAAACGCATACTTTGTCATCGCTGGTGTAAGCCCTTGATTGCGGTCGTCTGCCGCATGGACCACTAGCTGTACGCGGGGTGTTATATAAGTATGCGCTCACCCTGCCTCATCATCGTATATAGTGGCTTCGGCACAGGATTTGCTTTAACTCCCTCATGCTCAGTAACCACCACCTCACAGTGACGTGTAAAACCTGCATCTGGGGCGAACCGGTGACGGCGATACCGTCGTGCGCCGAGTTTGCCGACGGGCGCTGTGCCCTCAAGCAGCTCATGACGCAGCACACGCTCCGCGAAACCGGGTTCACTCGCGTTGCGTTTCACGACGTTTGGCTCCACAGCCACTTCCAGCCCATCTACAGCCTGTCCCATGAGCGGGTCATTGGCTACGAGGCGTTGATCCGTGGCGACAGAGACGGCGTGAAGGTCTCACCCTGGGAGATCTTCTCCTCGGCTGAGGGGTTCGAGCAGACGGTGACACTCGACCGGCTCTGTCGGGCCATCCACCTGCGCAATTTCCAACGCCACATTCAGGGCAACGCCTGGCTCTTCGTCAACATCAACCCCAAGGTGGTGGTAGGCGGTCGCCACTACGGCTCGTTCTTCGCGCAGCTTCTGCACAGCACCGGCATCCCGCCGCAGCGCATTGTTGTGGAGATCCTGGAAAACGCCATTCAGGACGAGGCCCTGCTTGCCGAAACCGTCGACTACTACCGCGACATAGGCTGTCTTGTCGCTTTGGACGATTTTGGCGCCGGCCACTCCAACTTCGACCGCATCATCCGCATCCGCCCGGACATCGTGAAGATGGACACACAGATGATCCGCCAAGCCGGCCACAACCGCATCGCCCGACGCATCCTGCCCAATCTGGTGGCGATGCTCCACGAGGCCGGCTGCCTGGTGTTGATTGAAGGGGTAGAGACCGAAACCGAGGCGCTGATCGCCCTCGATGCCAATGTCGACTTCGTGCAGGGGTTCTACTTCGCCCACCCCGGCACCCCCGAGAGCTTCCCCGACCACAGCACCACCTTTAGCGACCTCAACCACCACCACCGGCTACAATTCGATGCCGACAGGCGCGCCAAACAGCAAGAACTCAAAGGCTATAAGCAACAATTTGCCCAGGCCGCCGCCTTCTACGCCAGCGGCATCGAGCTGGAGATGGCTACCCGCCAGCTATTGGAGATGGAGCACGTCCAGCGCTGCTACGTCCTGGACGAACAAGGGAAACAGATCGGCGAAAGCCTCTACCCGCTCACCCGCCAAGTTCCGCTCAAACCCCACTTCCTCCCCCTGGCGGACACAAGAGGCGCCGATTGGAACCGCAAACCCTACTTCCGCAACGCCATCGTCCACCCCGGCAAAGTCAAAGTAACCCGCCCCTACCTGTCGATAACCGGCGTAGAGCTGTGCATCACCCTCTCCATCAGCACCGAAGTGGATCGACAGACCCGTATTCTCTGCTGCGACATCAGCCACCGAGATGAGAGTTGATTGGTGTAAATCAGCCGTAAATCGCCTTGCGAGCCCATGCGCAGATGCGTCCTAATGCCGGTGCTGTGCAATTCTCGCGGCTTGCGCCTCCTTAACACCTTTGTTACAAATTGCGTGATCCAAATCACATACAAGTGGTAGGTTTTCTCTTCGCCCGCGGGTACGCCACCAACAACAACCATCAAGCGTACCGCTCAGGCTCTGGGCTTTTGACAGTAGAGAGCTACCGATATCGCTTTGGGGGAAGGCATGACGGAACGACACACCACCGTTACTCTTTTCGGCACTCTGTCTCTGTACGACGGCGGCGGGCGACGGCTTATCCCGCGCGGGCGGAACGTCCGTGCGCTGCTGGTCTACCTGCTGCTGGAGGGGCACACCGGGCTTTCGCGTCACCATGTCGCTGCGCTCATCTGGCCGCAGATGGAGGCAGCGCGACGCCTCAGCAACCTCCGCGTGGCGCTCTCTCAACTCAACCGGCAGCTTTCGCTGTTTCACCCCGCCCCTCTGCAACGGGCGGAGCGCGAACTGGGGATTGCAGCGGAGGCGCGCATTGTCTCTGACGCCTCTGCCCTGGAGGGGGAGCTGCAGGCGACGCAGCTTGAGCCCGACGCCCTCCCCCAACAAGCGCCGCTTGCCGATCTCGTTGCCCCCTCCGAGGCCTATGCGGAGTGGCTTGAGCGGACCCGCAGCAGACTGCTGCTGATTCAGCAGTCGCTACTCGCTCGCGCCGCCCGCCAGGCGCTTGGCGCGCAGGCCGTGGCACAGGCGCGCGACCTGGTCGACCGTATGCTCGCCCTCGATCCCCTCAACGCTGAGGGGCATCACCTTATGGCGGAGGTACTGGCGGGCGCTGCCGCCCCCGCCACCGCCCGCTGCCAGATCGATCGCAGTCGCAGCCTGCTGCAGAAACACCTGCAGCTTGAGACGACGCAGCCGGTCACTGTTCAAACCGATGGGGGAGGGGAGAGACCCTCCATCATCGCCTCACCGCAGCCGAGAGATCCCGCCTCCTGGTTCCCACCGGGACAGCGTCGCAAGCTGGATCACTTTTTCCGCATTTTCGACGAAAATAGCGACGGAATTATCACCTGGGACGATTTTGCCACCAAGCTGGCCAATCTTCGTGCACCG
>JBNJGC010000132.1:0-7405 GCA_051747405.1 Pseudomonadota bacterium | reverse complement strand
GTCAGCCGCGTCAGATCGTTAAAGATGGCGACGCTCATCAGGGCAAGGATGATCGCCAGGCCGACACGCTGGCCCATCGCCTCAACCTGCTCCGACACCGGGCTCCCCTTCACCGCCTCGACGGCGTAGTAGAGCAGGTGCCCCCCGTCGAGTACCGGGATAGGCAATAGGTTGAGTACTCCCAAACTGACACTAATCAGCCCGAGAAATTTCAAAAACTGACTCACGCCGGCCGAGGCGGACTGTTTGGCGTACTGGGCAATACCGATGGGGCCGCTGAGGTTCTCCACGGAGGCCCGCCCGACGATCATCTCGCCGATCATAGTCAGGGTCAGTGCGCTCATCTCCCAGGTCTTGGCCACCGCCTCGGTCACCGCGCCGGCGGGGCCATACTGCAGTGTCGCACGCTGCGACTCAACCACCGCAGGGTCGACCCGTACCACCGCACCGATACGGCCCACCGGCCCATTATCGCCATCGACCGCCTCCGGGCGCAGCTCCAGCGCCAGTTCACGCCCGTCACGCAGCACCTGCATGGAGAGTAAGCGATCCGGATGGGCGGCGATGATCCCCACCATCTCCTGCCAGTGCGCCACCGCTTCACCGTTGACGCGCACGACCCGGTCACCGGCTTGCAGCCCGCCTCGCTCTGCGGCGGAGTCGGCCACGACCTGCTCGATCACCGGATCCAGGGGCGGCTGGTGCGGCTTGAGCCCGAGTTGTGCGAACAGCTGCTGCGGCTTACTGCGTGGGTCGACGGCGGAAAAGTCCAGCCGCTTGTTCAGTTCGACACCCCCGTCGTCCACCGTCACCGTCAACGAGTGACCCAGCAACATACGGGGCATCACCGCCTCGATCACCGACTGCCAAGTGGGGGTTCGCTCATCGTCAACCGCCAACACCAGCTGCCCCTGTCGTAGCCCCGCCTCATAGGCGATCGTACCGCTCTCAATCTCGCCCAGCTGCGGTTTGATCCCGTCCACACCGACGATGAACATCAGCCAGTAAGCGAGAATGGCGAAGATAAAGTTGAACAGGGGGCCGGCAATGACGATGGCAGTGCGTTTGGTCAGTGGCTGCCGGTTAAAGGCGCGGTGAAGCTCAGTCTCATCCACCTCTCCCTCACGCTCATCAAGCATTTTGACGTAACCGCCCAGGGGAATAGCGGCGATGGTGTACTCGGTCTGATCCGGGCCGTGGCGTCGCTGCCATAGCGGCTTGCCAAAGCCGATGGAGAAGCGCAACACCTTCACGCCGCTCCAACGGGCAACCAGATAGTGACCCAGCTCATGCACCGCCACCAGCAGACTGAGCGCCGCCAGCAGTGAGAGGATCGTCAGCAGCACATCCAGCATCACCCTGCCACCCCTCGAACCAGCTCCGATGCCACGCCGCGGGCCTGCCGGTCATCGGCAAAGATCGTCTCCAACGAGCCGGCGGCGCGATCGGGCACCTGTTGCAGCGTCTGCTCGATCAGCCGGGCGATGTGGGTAAAGCCGATGCGATGCTGGAGAAACGCCTCCACCGCCACCTCATTGGC
Source organism: Pseudomonadota bacterium (assembly GCA_051747405.1). Lineage (GTDB taxonomy): Bacteria > Pseudomonadota > Gammaproteobacteria > Thiohalomonadales > Thiohalomonadaceae > JAPHTQ01. Next base: position 5,865 of record JBNJGC010000132.1, on the reverse strand, counting down.
GGCGTTGAGGATCGCCGGGGCGGTGCCGCCGCGCGCCATCGCCTCCATCGCCAGACGTAGACAGGGGAAGCGCTCCAGGTCCGGCGCTTCGAAATCGAGCCGGGCCACGGCGAACATATCGAGACTCGCCACCCCGGCGTCGATACGCTCCGGCCACGCCAGGGCGTGAGCGATAGGGGTTCGCATGTCGGGATTGCCCATCTGCGCCAGCACCGAGCCGTCGGCATACTCAACCATGGAGTGGATCACACTCTGCGGGTGCAGCACCACCTGAATATCGTCGGGGGAGGTATCGAACAGCCAGCAGGCCTCGATCACCTCCAACCCCTTGTTCATCATGGTCGCCGAGTCGACGGAGATCTTCTGCCCCATCGACCAGTTGGGGTGGGCCACCGCTTGCACGGGCGTCATCGCTGCCAGCTTCTCCATTGGCGTGGTGCGAAACGGGCCACCGGAGGCGGTCAAGAGAATGCGCCGTACCCCCACCTCGCTCAGGCCGCGCTCAAAATGGGTGGGCATACACTGGAAGATGGCGTTGTGCTCGCTGTCGATAGGCAGCAACTCGGCGCCGTGCCGGCGCACCTCATCCATAAAGAGCTGGCCGGACATCACCAGCGCCTCCTTGTTGGCCAGCAGCACACGCTTACCGTGACGGGCGGCGGTCAATGTGGGCATCAGACCGGCGGCCCCCACGATGGCCGCCATGACGTAATCCACCCCCGGCAGCGCCGCGACATGGTTCAGCCCCTCCTCGCCGACCAGCACCTCAGTCTCACTGGCGTGCGCCGCCAGCTGCTGACGCAGTGATTCGGCGGCCATCTCATCGACCATCACCGCATAGCGCGGACGATGGGCAAGACACTGCTCCAGCAGCCGCTCGACCTGGCGGTTGGCGGTCAGCGCCACCACCCGGTAGCGCTCCGGGTGGCGCCCCAGTACATCCAGCGTACTCACCCCGATGGAACCGGTGGCACCGAGAACGGTAACGCCTTTTATCGACTCAGCCATAATAACCCCAGAGTAAAGAGTGGTGCGGCGGCGGTGAGGCTGTCGATACGATCCATCACACCGCCATGGCCCGGCAACAGACCGCCGCTATCTTTCAGATCGGCAATACGTTTGAACAGGCTTTCGATAAGGTCGCCCAGCACCGAGATGGCCACCGTCAGTGCAACCAGTCCCAGCAGCCACGCCAGGCCACCGGGGGGGATCCACCAATAGGTCGCCGCCAGCGCCACCGCCAGGGCCAGCAGAACACCACCGAACACCCCTTCCCAGGTCTTGCCCGGGCTGACCCGGGGTGCCAGTTTGTGTCGGCCCAGGGCACGCCCGGCAAAGTAGGCGCCGATGTCGGCCCCCCACACCAGCATCACCAGCAGGATCACCAGGCCCGGCCCAAACTCCCGGTGGAGCACCACCATGGCCGCCCAGGCGGGCAGCAGGATCAGACCACCGGCCAGCCCTCGCACAATCGCGCTACGCCAAAGGGCGGCTGTCGACGGATAGCCCAGCACGGTGAGCAACGCCATGCTCCACCACATCATCGCCAACACCAGTACCAGCAACGGCCAGTTACCCTGTGAGAGCAGCGGATAGAGCCCGCCCATCAGAGCAGCCAGCATTGCCGTGTAGCCCAGACGACCCGGCAGGCGGTGCAGACCGCCCAGGCGGCTCCACTCCCAACCACCCAGGAGGATGATAACCCCCATCAGAAGGGCGAAGATCGATGTGGGGAGGGCCCAAATCCCCCATAACGACAGCGGCGCGAGGATGACGGCGGTAATGACGCGCTGTTTAAGCATGCTTGCCCTGCTCCACCTGCTCGCCGGTACGACCGAAGCGGCGCTGACGACCGGCGAAAGAGCGGAACGCCTGTTCCAGGGCGGCCTCGTCGAACTCGGGCCAGAGCATATCGGTAAAGTAGAGCTCGGTATAGGCAAGCTGCCACAGCAGAAAGTTACTCACCCGCATCTCACCGCCGGTACGGATAAAGAGATCCGGCTCAGGCAGCTCCCCCAGCATCAGGCGCTGCTGGAGAAGATCGGGCGTAATGTCACCACTATGGAGCGTACCGACTGCCACCTCATCGGCCAGCTCGCGGCAGACGCGGGTGATATCCCAGCGACCACCGTAGTTGGCGGCAATATTAAGTTGCAAGCGGGTGTTATCCCGGGTCAGTGCCTCGGCCTCGGCGATGCGTTGGCGGATCTTTTCGTTGAAGGCGGAGATGTCACCGATAATGCGCAGACGCACACCGTTCTTATGCAGCTTGGTGACCTCCCTCTCCAGGGCGGAGAGGAAGAGCCCCATCAGAACGCCCACCTCCTCTTCGGGGCGGCGCCAGTTCTCGCTGCTGAAGGCAAACAGGGTAAGCACCTCCACACCGGAGCTGATACAGCCTTTAACCGTTTTACGCACCGCCTCAAGACCGACCCGATGGCCGGCAAAGCGGGGCATATGGCGTTTGCGCGCCCAGCGTCCGTTGCCGTCCATAATGACGGCGACGTGACGGGGGATCTTCTGCGCGGAGGTGTGGGATTCAACGTGTTCAGGCATGCGCACCGATATCCGCCGTTACTGTTACAGGTTTGCCCCGACCGCGCAGGTCGGGGCGACGCACCTGCTCTAGATGGAGAGCAGGTCCTGCTCCTTGGCCTCAACCAGTTTGTCCACCTCGGCGGTGTATTTATCTGTCAGCTTCTGGATGGCCTCCTCGGCAGCACGGGATTCATCCTCACTGATCTCCTTATCCTTGAGCAGAGACTTGAAGTCGGAATTGGCGTCACGGCGGATGTTACGAACCGCCACCTTGGCCTGCTCCCCCTCCTGCTTGACCACCTTGGTCAGGTCGCGACGTCGCTCCTCGGTGAGCGGCGGCATGGGCACGCGAATGACACTACCGGCGCTGGAGGGGTTAAGCCCCAGGTCGGAGGTCATGATCGCCTTCTCCACTACCGGAACCATGGGCTTCTCCCAGGGAGTGACGGTGAGGGTGCGCGAGTCCTCCACGGCGATGTTGGAGACCTGCCCCAGGGGCACCTCGGAGCCGTAGTACTCAACGGTAACGTGATTGAGCAGGCTGGGGTGGGCCCGACCGGTGCGGATCTTGGACAGCTCGTTCTTCAGTGCCTCGATGCTTTTCTGCATACGGGCTTCGGCATCTTTTTGTATATCGCTAATCATCACTTAATCTCCGCGCTCCACCAGGGTGCCCTCATCCTCGCCGTGCAGGATATGCATCAGCGCGCCGGACTTGTTCATATTGAACACCCGCAGTGGCATATTGTGATCTCGACACAACACGATGGCAGTCAGATCCATCACACCCAGCTGACGCTCCAGCACTTCGTCATAGGTCAGGCGGGCGTAACGGCTCGCATTGGGATTATTGACCGGATCGGCGTCGTAGACACCGTCGACCTTGGTTGCCTTGAGCACCAGGTCGGCGTTGATCTCTATCCCCCGCAGGGTTGCCGCCGAGTCGGTGGTAAAGAAGGGGTTGCCGGTCCCGGCCGCCATGATCACCACTCGCCCTTTTTCCAGGTGACGAATAGCGCGGCGACGGGCGTAATCCTCGCAGACCTGATGGATCGGTAGTGCTGACATGACGCGAACCGTCAGCCCCGCCTTCTCCAGGCCGTCCTGTACGGACAGTGCGTTGATCACTGTGGCCAGCATCCCCATGTGGTCAGCCGTCGCGCGCTCCATTCCACCGGAGGCGAGGCTGACGCCACGGAATATGTTACCACCGCCGATCACCAGACCGACCTCGACCCCGGCATTGACGGCCAGGGCGATCTCCTCGGAGATCCGCTGTACCACGGCAGGGTCGATACCGAACTCCTGCTCTCCCATCAGCGCTTCGCCGCTGAGTTTTAGCAGGACTCGTTTGTAGGTCAGGGGTCTGTCGGCGGTGGTCATGGCTCAGCTCCCTTTGACCTGAGCCATTACCTCATCGGCGAAGTTCTCCTGCTTCTTCTCGATACCCTCGCCTACCTCGAAGCGCTCGAAGGCGATAACCTTGGCGCCAGCATCCTTGAGCAGCTTCTCCACCGTGGTATCGGGGTCCTTGACGAAGGGCTGACCCAGCAGGGTGATCTCCTTGAGGAATTTGTTGATACGTCCACCGATCATCTTCTCAATGATCTCAGCCGGTTTCCCGCTCTCTTTGGCCTGAGCGGTGAAGATCTCCTTCTCTTTGTCGATGATCGCCGGATCGACATCATCGGAAGAGACCGCCTGGGGCTTGCTGGCCGCGATGTGCATGGCGATATCACGCCCCATCTCGGCGTCACCACCCTCCAGATCGACAACGACACCGATACGGCTGCCGTGGGAGTAGCTGGCCAGCTGGCCGTTCTCGCTACTCATCAGCTTGAAGCGGCGCACGGTCATGTTCTCACCGATCTTGGCGATCATCGCCTTGAGGGTGTCGGCCACGGAGTCGCCGCCGGGCATGGTGGTAGCGAGCAGCGCATCGAGGTCCGCAGGAGCGTTATCCAGCACCAGCTGCGCCACCGCGTCACAGAAGTTCTTGAACTCGTCGCCCTTGGCCACGAAGTCGGTCTCGCAGTTGACCTCGACGATGGCCGCCTTTTTGTTGTCGGCGCTGGGCTTGATCACGATAAGGCCCTCGGCAGCGGTCCGCCCGGCTTTTTTGTCGGCCTTGGCCAGGCCGGTCTTGCGCATGTGTTCGATGGCCGCGTCGATATCGCCATCACACTCGACCAGTGCCTTCTTGCACTCCATCATGCCGGCGCCGGTGCGCTCGCGCAGATCCTTTACCATTGCAGCAGTAATTGCCATTTCTACTCAGTCCTCTCGATAATGCATTGAACCTTGATTCCCCGCCGCTGAACGGCAAGGGAGGAAATTCTGTTTCAAAAAAGGGGGCCGCGCCCCCTCTTCTGCTCTGGCTGGCCGTTTAGCCGGCCGCCTCTTCTGTGCTCTCTTCTTCGGTCACCTCGACAAACTCATCCGAGGCGTCGCCGGCGATCTGACCGCTGGATGCCTTGCCTTCGAGCACGGCGTTGGCAGCACCCTGTACGTAGAGGGTGATCGCACGGATGGCGTCGTCATTGCCGGGGATGACATAGTCGATACCCTCGGGGCTGCAGTTGGTGTCCAGCACCGCCACCACGGGGATACCCAGCTTCTTCGCCTCGCTGATGGCGATCTTCTCGTGGCCGACGTCGATCACGAACATGGCGTCGGGAAGCCCGCCCATGTCCTTGATGCCGCCGAGGCTGCGATCCAGCTTCTCCATCTCGCGGCGGCGCATCAACGCCTCTTTCTTGGTCAGCTGCTCCAGGCTACCGTCCTGATCCATCGCCTCGAGATCCTTCAGGCGCTTGATCGACTGCTTGACGGTCTTGTAGTTGGTGAGCATGCCGCCGAGCCAGCGGTGGTCGACGTAGGGCATGCCGCAGCGCTCGGCCTCTTCGCGGATGATCTCGCGGGCCTGGCGCTTGGTGCCGACGAACATGATGTTGCCCTTTTTCGATGCGAGCTTGGAGATGAAGTTCATCGCATCGTTGTAGAGCGGCAGGCTCTTTTCCAGGTTGATGATGTGGATCTTGTTACGATCGCCGAAGATGAACGGCGCCATCTTGGGGTTCCAGTAACGGGTCTGGTGACCGAAGTGTACACCGGCCTCCAGCATTTGACGCATGGTTACGTTAGCCATGATTTTAAAGCTCCTATCGGTTGGGTTTTTCCTCCATGTGCCGGCGGTCATCCAACCCCTCGCGGGGCACCCGAATAACCCTTCAGCACATGTGTGGATTTCGGCCCCGGCGGACCATCCGCTACGGGCCGATTTGGGGTTTGCCTATCAAAGCCGCCCTTTATACCATAAGCGCCCTT
>JBNJGC010000131.1:0-7442 GCA_051747405.1 Pseudomonadota bacterium | reverse complement strand
CAAAAAAAACCCCGCCGAAGCGGGGTTTTTTTGGCCATCGGGGCCGGGCTTACATCATGCCCATGCCGCCCATGCCGCCCATGTCGCCGCCGCCCATCGGTGCGGCCGGCTCCTCTTTGGGGATCTCAGCGACCATCGCCTCGGTGGTGATCATCAGACCGGCCACGGAGGAGGCATTCTGCAGGGCAGAACGGGTCACCTTGGTCGGGTCGAGGATACCCATATCGATCATGTCGCCGTATTCGCCGGTCGCGGCGTTGTAACCGAAGTTATCCTTACCCTCTTTGACCTTGCTCAGCACCACGGAGGCCTCATCGCCGGCGTTGGTGACGATCAGACGCAACGGCTCCTCCATCGCACGGCGGGCGATGGTGATACCGATATCCTGATCGTGGTTGGCACCCTTGAGCTTCTCGATGGCCGCGATAACGCGTACCAGGGCGACGCCACCGCCGGGCACAACGCCCTCTTCGACCGCGGCACGGGTGGCGTGCAGGGCGTCGTCGATACGGTCCTTCTTCTCTTTCATCTCCATCTCGGTGGCGGCACCGACCTTGATCACGGCCACGCCGCCGGCCAGCTTGGCGACACGCTCCTGGAGCTTTTCACGGTCGTAATCGGAGGTGGTCTCCTCCATCTGGGCGCGGATCTGGGCCACACGGCTCTCGATATCGGCCTTCTGGCCGGCGCCGTTGACGATCACGGTGTTCTCCTTGGAGATCACGGCGCGCTTGGCCTGACCCAGATCGTTGATGGTGGCCTTCTCCAGGGACATACCCACCTCTTCGGAGATCACTTGACCGCCGGTGAGAACCGCCATGTCCTGCAGCATCGCCTTGCGACGATCGCCGAAGCCGGGCGCCTTCACAGCGGCCACCTTGACGATACCGCGAATGGAGTTGACCACCAGAGTGGCCAGCGCCTCGCCCTCAATATCCTCGGCGATGATCAGCAGCGGCTTGCCCGCCTTTGCCACGGCCTCGAGGGTCGGCAGCAGTTCACGGATGTTGGAGATCTTCTTGTCGTGCAGCAGGATGTAGGGGTCATCCAGCTCGGCGACCATCTTCTCCTGGTTGTTGACGAAATAGGGGGATAGGTAACCGCGGTCGAACTGCATGCCCTCGACCACGTCCAGCTCGTCATAGAGGGAGGAGCCCTCTTCGACGGTGATAACACCATCCTTGCCCACCTTATCCATCGCCTCGGCGATGATCTTGCCGATCTTCTCATCGGCGTTGGCGGAGATGGTACCGACCTGGGTAATCGCCTTGTTGTCCTCACAGGGCTTGGAGAGCTTGCGCAGCTCCTCGACGGCGGCAATTACGGCCTGGTCGATACCGCGCTTAAGATCCATCGGGTTCATGCCGGCGGTGACCGCCTTGTTGCCCTCGCGCAGGATGGCCTGGGCCAACACGGTAGCGGTGGTGGTGCCGTCACCGGCGATATCGGCGGTCTGGGAGGAGACCTCCTTGACCATCTGGGCACCCATGTTCTCGAACTTGTCCTCGAGCTCGATCTCACGGGCGACGGAGACGCCGTCTTTTGTGATATTGGGGGCACCGAAGCTCTTCTCCAGCACAACATTGCGGCCTTTAGGGCCGAGAGTCACCTTGACCGCATTGGCCAGGGTGTTAACGCCCTTGAGCATTTTTTGGCGGGCGTCATCGGAAAAACGTACTTCTTTCGCGCTCATTGCTTCACTTCCTCTTTCAAGTTCTTTGGTCAAACGTCGGTGTGGGCAGGCCGCTTAGCCTTCGATAACGCCCATGATGTCCTCTTCACGCATCATCAGCAGCTCCTCACCGTCAACCTTGACGGTGCTGCCGGAGTACTGACCGAAGAGCACCTTGTCACCGACCTTAACGTCCATCTGACGGACCTCGCCGTTTTCGAGGATGCGGCCCTTGCCCACGGCGAGCACCTCACCCTGGTTGGGCTTTTCCGCGGCGGAGCCGGGCAGAACGATACCACCGGCGGTGGTGGTCTCTTCCTCCATGCGACGGACAAGCACACGGTCATGCAACGGACGAATGTTCATTCTTAATCTCCTTAACAAACGACTTAAAATTGTTAAACGACATGCCACCGCCCCGGCGCGCTGCCAGGTGAAGCGGTGTGCCGCTTGGGGCGTGAAACGGCTCTGTTAGCACTCCCCTCACGTGAGTGCTAATAATAATTACCCAAACTCAATAGTCAAGGGGGGGGGAGGCAAAGTTTGAAGTTTGCTGCGGCATCTGCCCCAAGCGCTATGCCCGCGGCGAGGGCGACTTGCCTTGCCGCTGCGATACGGCGCCCAGAGGGTTAGCGGTCATCTTCGCGGCGGTAGTCGCCTTCGATGGTGCGCGGCCCGGCGTCGGGGCCGCGAGGGCCGGCGCCGGGACCCGCGGTGCGGACCACCCCCGCCTCAAGCACCTTGAGGATTAACCACTGGCGCAGCGGCGGGATCAGGCCGAGAAACCCGAGTGAATCGGTAAAAAAGCCGGGGGTCAGCAGCATCGCACCGCTGATCAGGAGAACCACCCCCTCCAGCATCGCCACCGTAGGCAGTTCGCCGCGAGCCAGAGAGGTCTGTACCTTGGCATAGGTGTAGATCCCCTGGTGACGCAGCAGCAGCGCGCCCAGCACCGCAGTGAAGACCACCATCGCCACCGTCGGGATGGCCCCGATGAGACCGCCCACCTTGATGAGCAGGTAGATCTCAAGCAGGGGGATAAGAATGAAGAGCGTAAAGAGGATTCGGAACAAGTCGGCAACCAATATATAGACTGAGTGTGAATAGAGGCAGTATAACGCCCCCGCACAAGAATACGACAGTCGGCGGCCAGTTCCGTTCCCGCAAGCAGTTGCCAGAGACGGCGGATCGCCGCTAGTCTACGCGGATGAGTTATCGCCTCGTGATCACAACCTGCCCCGATATGGCCGTCGCCGGCCAAATTGCCGACACCTTGGTGGCCGAGCGCCTCGCCGCCTGTGTCAATATTCTGCCTGGCGCCGTCTCGGTCTACGAGTGGCAGGGCCGTGTAGAGCGGGATCAGGAGCTCATACTGCTGATAAAAAGCCGCAGCGACCAACTGGAGGAGCTGGAGTCGCGGCTTTTGGCGTTACATCCGTATGAACTCCCGGAACTCATTGCTGTCCCAATCGAGCAGGGGCTCGCCCCCTATCTCAGTTGGATCGACACACAACTAGACACCAAAGTGGATTGATAAGAATGAAGAAGCTTCTCGCACTACTACTCCCCCTGTTTCTTTTCACCAGTCTTGCCAGCCATGCCGAAGAGGAGCTGCTAGAGCCCTCAAAGGCCTTTGCCCTGAGCGTTACGGCGCTGGATGCGCAGACCCTGGAGGCGACCTGGAAGATCGCCGATGGCTACTACCTCTACCGCAGCAAGCTCGATTTCGAGAGCGAAACCGACGGCATCAGCCTCGGTGAAGCCAGCGTCCCTGCGGGCAAGGTCAAGCAGGACGAATTCTTCGGCGAGGTGGAGATCTATCGCGGCTCGGTCACCGCCACCATTCCGCTGGAACGCGCTGCCGACGCAGCCGACACCCTGGTGCTGAAGACCACCTCCCAGGGCTGCGCCGATGCCGGTGTCTGCTACCCCCCCCAGCGACAGAGCCACGAGATCGCGTTACCTGCCGCCGACTCCGCCGCGAACGGTATGGCCGACGACTTCGGTTTTGGTGGTGAGGATGAGGTACTCGACCCGGAGGATGCCTTCCGTTTCGACTACGAGGTGGCCGATGGCAATACCCTGCTATTCCGCTGGGATATCGCCCCTGAGCACTACCTCTATAAGGATAAGATAAGCTTCACCCTGACCGATGCCGGCGGCGTCGCGCTAGGTGCAGCCGAGCTGCCCGAAGGGAAGATGAAGGACGATGAGTTCTTCGGTCGCATCGAAACCTACACCGGCCCCATTGAGGTACGTCTGCCACTGCAGCGCAACGACCTCGACCCCACTACCGTTAAGCTGGAGGTGGGCTACCAGGGCTGTGCCGAGGCCGGTATCTGTTATCCGCCGCAGAAGAAGAACCTGACTCTGGACCTGCCCGCCGGTCAGAGCGGCTCCGCCGCCGCGGCCCCTGCCAGCGCAGAGGGGGGCAGCAGCGAAGCGCCGGTGTCCGAACAGGATCAGCTGGCCGCCGCTCTTGCCGGCGGTGACACCGCCTGGACTATCCTGCTGTTCTTCGTCGCCGGCCTGCTGCTCGCCTTCACCCCCTGCGTCTTCCCGATGATCCCGATCCTCTCGAGCATCATCGTCGGCCAGGGCGGAGAGATGACCACCCGCCGCGCCTTTACCCTCTCAGTGGTGTACGTGCTGGCCATGGCGCTGACCTACACCGTGGCGGGCGTCATCGCCGGCCTCTTCGGCGCCAACCTGCAGGCGGCCTTCCAGAGCCCCTGGATCCTGGGCAGCTTCGCCGCCGTATTCGTGGCGCTATCGTTCTCCATGTTCGGCTTCTACGAGCTGCAACTCCCCGCCGCGCTGCAGGGCAAGCTGACCGAGGTGAGCAACAAGCAGCAGGGCGGCACCCTCACCGGCGTTGCCATCATGGGCCTGCTCTCGGCACTTATCGTCGGCCCCTGCGTCGCTCCGCCGCTGATGGGCGCACTGATCTACATCGGTCAGACCGGTGACCCCTACCTCGGCGGTGCCGCGCTGTTCGCCCTCTCCATGGGCATGGGCGCCCCACTCATCGCCATCGGTACCGCAGGCGGCAAATACTTGCCCCGTGCCGGCGGCTGGATGGATGCGGTCAAAGCGGTCTTCGGCGTACTGCTGCTGGCCGTCGCCATCTGGATGCTCGAGCGCATCCTCCCGGCCAGTATCTCGATGCTGCTGTGGGCCCTGCTGCTGATCATCTCCGCGGTCTATATGGGTGCAGTGGATGCTATCAAGGAAGGGGCCAGCGGCTGGCACAAGCTGTGGAAGGGCCTCGGCCTGGTCCTGCTGCTGCAGGGCGCACTGCTACTCATCGGCCTGGCCGGTGGCAGCAGCGACCCGTTACAGCCGCTCAAGGGCGTCGGCATGGGCGGCGGCGCAGCGGTCCAGCAGCAGAAGCTCAGCTTCAAGAGCATCAGCAGCATCGAGGACCTGGAGCGTGAGGTGGCCGCCGCCAGCGCTCAGGGCAAAACGGTGATGCTCGACTTCTATGCCGACTGGTGCGTCTCTTGCAAAGAGTTCGAGAAGTACACCTTCTCCGACCCGGCGGTGATCGCCGCGCTGGATAATACCGTCACCCTCAAGGCCGACGTGACCGCCAACAACGAGACCGACCAGGCCCTGCTCAAGCACTTCGGGTTGATCGGGCCACCCGGGATCATCTTTTACGACGAGGCTGGCAGTGAGCTCAAGTCCTACCGAGTCGTCGGCTTCGTCCCGGCTGAGGAGTTCACGGCTCACATCAACCGCGCCTTCGGCCAGTAGGGGGAAACAGCCATGTATAGACTCTTTGCCCTCCTACTAATGCTCGGTCTTGTCGCCGGCTGCGGCGACAACGCCGAGACCACCGCTAAAGAGCGGCCCGCCGAGTCCACCCCTCTGAAGCGCGCCGCCGACTTCACCCTACCCGACCTGGAGGGAGAGGCGAAAAGCCTCTCCCAGTGGCAGGGTCAGGTGGTCATGGTCAACTTCTGGGCCCCCTGGTGCCCGCCCTGCCGTGAGGAGGTACCCGCCTTCATCGAGCTGCAGGAGCGGTACGCCGATCAGGGCTTTGTCATTCTGGGAGTCACCGTCGATACCCACGAGAACGCCCAGGTCTTTGCCGATACCATGGGGATCAACTACCCCGTCCTCATCGCCGAGGACGAAGGGATTGAGATTGCCAAAGGCTACGGCAACAAGGTCGGCGCGCTCCCCTTCACCGCACTGGTGGATCGTGAGGGTAATATCGCCTTCACCCACCGCAACGATCTCAGCTACGAGGATGCCGAAGCAGCCCTGAAAAAGCTCCTATAGCCTCGCTGTGACCTGAGTCACACCTAAAACGGCGGAAAAGTGTAAACATCTTCGCTGAACGGGCTGCTAACTCTGTCCTTCTGGACTTTGTACCACCCTTGGTGCAAAATGGCGCCGTTTTAATGCAGTGTCGCACAGTAAAAACAGCAAATTAGCGGCAAACTGTAACGAAGAGACGACAACTCCCCCGTTTACGGGTGTACTCAGGAATCCATTATGGCAAAACTGCTGGTGCTCAACGGTCCCAACCTCAACCTCCTGGGCAGCCGGGAGCCCGGTCACTACGGTAGCGACAGCCTCCAGCAGATCGAACAACGCCTGGCACAGCTGGCCGAGCACCACGGGCTCGCGCTGGAGAGCTTTCAGAGCAATGCCGAGCACGAGTTGGTGGAGCGCATCCATCGCGCCCGGGACGAGGGGGTCGACTGGATCATCATCAACCCTGCGGCCTTCACCCACACCAGCGTTGCCATCCGTGATGCACTGACCGGCGTGGACATCCCCTTTATCGAAGTACACCTGTCCAATGTTCACGCCCGGGAGCCGTTTCGTCGTCACTCCTACCTCTCAGACATCGCCAGCGGCGTGATCAGCGGTCTTGGGGCCCACGGTTACGAACTGGCACTGGCGGCTGTTGCAAACCGCCTCAGCAACTAAACAACATCGATAACTACAGGTTTAAAGCATAATGGACATTCGTAAAGTCAAAAAACTCATCGAACTGCTGGAAGAGTCCGGCATCGCCGAAATCGAGATCCATGAGGGCGAAGAGTCCGTCCGTATCAGCCGCAACAGCCAGGGCGCCCCACAGCTGGCCGCACCGGCTCCTGCCCCGGTACCGGCACCTGCCGCCGCACCGACCCCGGCGCCCGAAAGCAGTGACAGCGCCTCAGACGTTCCCAGCGGCCACCAGGTCACCTCGCCCATCGTCGGCACCCTCTACCGCTCCCCCTCCCCCAGCGCCAAACCCTTTGTTGAGGTCGGGCAGAGCGTCAGTGTCGGCGACACCCTCTGCATCATCGAAGCGATGAAGATCATGAACCAGATCGAGGCCGACAAAGCCGGTGTGATCAAGGCGATCCTGGCCGAGAACGGCGAACCGGTGGAGTTCGGTCAGCCACTGTTCATCATCGAGTGATCTCACCCGCCAACAGACGAGCAGAGAAACCATGTTCGACAAAATAGTTATTGCCAACCGCGGAGAGATCGCCCTGCGCATCCTCCGCGCCTGCCGCGAGCTGGGCGTCAAGACCGTGGCCGTCCACTCCTCTGCGGATCGTGATCTCAAACATGTGCGCCTGGCCGACGAGTCGGTCTGCATCGGCCCGGCCTCCTCCACCGACAGCTACCTCAACATCCCCGCGCTGATTAGCGCCGCCGAGGTGACCGATGCCATGGCCATCCACCCCGGCTATGGCTTCCTCTCGGAAAATGCCGACTTTGCCGAGCGGGTCGAAGAGAGCGGCTTCACCTTTATCGG
>JBNJGC010000130.1:3350-7612 GCA_051747405.1 Pseudomonadota bacterium | reverse complement strand
GATGAGCTTGAGGATCTAACCGACATCATCGGCCAGGAGCGCGCGGTCAAGGCGGTGCACTTCGGCATCGGCATCCGACGGGAGGGCTACAACCTCTACGTCATGGGCCCCTCCGGGATCGGCAAGCACACCATGGTCAGCCAATTCCTGGAGCAAAAGGCGACCGACCAGGTCAAGCCCGATGACTGGTGCTACGTCAACAACTTCGACCAGCCACACAAACCCCAGGCGCTGCAGCTTCCTCACGGACGAGGCAACGCCTTGAGCGAAGAGATGGAGCAGTTGATCGAGGAGCTTGCCACCACCCTCCCCGCCACCTTCGAGAGCGAGGAGTACCGTAACCAGATCCAGGCCCTGGAGGAGGAGCTCAAGGAGCGCCAGGAGCACGCCTTCAGCGAGCTGGCCGAAGAGGCGGCCAGGCAGGATGTAAAGCTCTTCCGCACCCCCAGCGGATTTGCCTTCGCCCCCATGCGCGAGGATGAGGTAGTCAGCCCCGAGGAGTTCGACAAACTCCCCAAGGAGGAGCAGGAGCGGCTGGAGAAGATCGTCTCCGGCCTACAGGAGAAGCTTCAGTCGATCATCCAGCACATCCCCCTGTGGCGCAAAGAGACACGGGAGAAGATCAAATCCCTCAACCGGCAGACCGCCAAAGACGCCGTCAGCCACCTGATCGATGAGCTGCGCAAAGGCTATCAGGACCTGCCCCAGGTGGTCGATTACCTCGACGCGGTCGAGCAGGATCTCATCGACAACGTCAAAGACTTCCTCAAACCCGATGAGCAGAGCGAAGCACTGGGACAGCAGCCCACCGATCCCAAGTCACTGCACCGCTACAAGGTCAACAACCTGGTGCTCAATAATCGGGGCGACGGTGCCCCGGTCGTCTACCTGGACAACCCCACCTACATGAATCTGGTGGGCCGGGCCGAACACATGGCCCAATTCGGCACCCTGGTGACCGACTTCACCCTGCTCAAGCCCGGCGCCCTGCACCAGGCCAACGGCGGCTACCTGCTGCTGGATGCGCACAAGCTGCTGACCCACCCCTATGCCTGGGAGGGGCTCAAACGCGCCCTCTACTCCAGCCGCATCTACATCGAACCGCTGGAGAAGATGCTCAGCCTCGCCAGCACCGTCTCACTCGAGCCCGAACCGATCCCGCTCGACATCAAGGTGGTGATCCTCGGCGACCGCCTGCTCTACTACCTGCTCCAGGAGTACGACCCGGACTTTAGCGAACTGTTCAAGGTCCAGGCCGACTTCGAGGAGCGCATCGACCGCAGCGAGGAGAACAACCTGCTGCTTGCGCGCCTTATCGCCACCCTGGTGCGCAAAGAGGAGCTGCTGCCCTTCCATCGCGACGCCGTTGCCCAGGTGCTCGACTACGCCTCACGCCACGTGGAGGACGCCGAGAAACTCACCACCCACATGCGCTCCATCGCCGACCTGCTGCGTGAGTCCGACTTCTGGGCCCGCCAGGAGGGACGCGATGTGGTGCGCGGCAGCGACATCCGCCAAACCATCGACGAGCAGCACCACCGCGCCTCGCGGGTGCGTGAGAACATCCACGAGGCGATCCAGCGCGGCGACATCTTCATCGACAGCGACGGCGCCCAGGTCGGTCAGGTCAACGGCCTCTCAGTGCTGACCCTCGGCACCTACCTGTTCGGTCAGCCCTCACGCATCACCGCTACGGTGCACATCGGTGAGGGGAGCGTGGTGGATATCGAGCGCGAGGTGGAGATGAGCGGCCCCATCCACTCCAAAGGGGTACTGATCCTCTCCTCCTTCATCGCCTCGCGCTACGCGCAGAAGCACCCCCTCTCACTCTCCGCCAGCCTGGTATTCGAGCAGAACTACGGCGGCATCGAGGGCGACAGCGCCTCGCTGGCTGAACTCTGCGCCCTGCTCTCGGCGATCAGCGGCGTTGCCATCCGCCAATCCTTCGCCATGACCGGCTCGGTCAATCAGCACGGTCAGGTCCAGCCCATCGGTGGAGTGAATGAGAAGATCGAAGGGTTCTTTGAGGTCTGCCGCGTCCGCGGCCTGAACGGCCAGCAGGGGGTTATCATCCCGCAGGCCAATGTGAAAAACCTGATGCTCCACCCTGATGTCATCAAAGCGGTGCGTGAGGACAAATTTTCCATCCACGCCGTCACCACCGTGGACGAAGCGCTAAGCCTGCTCACCGGCTCCGAGGCAGGCAGCCCCGACAGCGACGGCAACTACCCCGAACAGAGTATCAACGGCAAGGTGCAGTCACGGCTCAAGGAGATGGCGCTGGTACGCCAACAGTTCGGCGACCACCACAAAGATAGGGATGAGGACGAAGACAACGAGAAGGAGAAGGACAAAGAGCGTTCATAGGCAACGCGCCTCCCGAGCCCTACTCCTCCTCCCACTCCAGCGTCTCCAGCGGGTTGGCCCACTCGCCGGGGGTGCGCACCTGCTCGGTGTCACCGAAGTCATCGGCCACCAGGTCATCGAAGGGACCGGACCAATCCTCCGGCTCCGCCTCGGGCTGCAGCATCTGTGCATACCAGCCCTCCATATCCAGCTCCTCGATATCGCCGTCGAAGTACTGGATCTCCACAATCCCCTCCTCGGCATCCATCGCCACCACCTCAAACAGGGCGCCGGTCTCGTTGCGGTACCACTGGCCTACTACGGGTTCCTGACGGTTGAGCATGGGAGCACCTCCTCACTCACAGCGGTCAAAGGCAAAGCATCTACCCTCAAAATAGCAGCGGAGCGGAAAAATGCACGTCACTCCGTAGAGAAGCCGCCAGCGTCACGGCGGACCGGCCATTCGACGCGGAGTTCACCGGTTCAAGCGAAGACAAACGGCATGCTTGTCTTGTTGCGGTAGCTTTCGGCCTCCACCACACGGCCATCGGCCACCTGGCTTCGGGCCTTGAGCAGAGCCTGTTCGACGCGCCGATCGGTGATGTGGTACTGGCTTGGCAGGCCGATATCGTGCAGGCTCTCGCACGGCTCACCAAAGACGTGGCCGTAGAGCTCGCTCATCATGCCGTAACGGCCCGACATAAGCATGTTGGTGGCGCCCTTGATCTGCGCGATAGCCTGCTCGTCGCGGGCGTAGAAGCTGGTGACCAGCATCACCGAGATGGCGTGCAGCACGTCGTACTGCACATGGGCGACAAAGACCAGCAACTGCTCACGGGTCAGCGGCACATCGTTCTGCCAGCCGAAGCGGATCATGCCCCCGAGCAGCAGGGTGAAGAACTCCGGCACACCCCACTCCATGCCCAGGCCCACCGAGGAGAGCGCCTCAAGGTGGCTGAACGCCGGGTCACCGGCCACCAACCGCTGGATAAGTACGTTATCGGCCACACCGTGGAGCATCGGCACATCCTGCTGCTCGAACGGTACAGCCAGCCCCTCGAACAGTTTGCGGTACATCACGATGTGGGTCTGCGAGTCGAACAGACCGCCTAGGGTGGGGTACTCCTCCACCTCGTGGCTGCCCACGCCGTACTCATCGGCCACCAACTGAGCCAGGACGATCTGGGTCAGCTCGGAAACGCGCTCATTGAGCTGGCCATAGGGCATCGCCATGACGCCGGAGAAGCGCCCCAGCGCCAGGGCCACACACTGGCGGGTATTCTTCACCTGGTTGAAGTACTGCAGGGCGAAGCGGGTCAGCTGCTGCTGGTCGAAATCCCCGTTGAATACCCGGATGAACAGCGGGTGGCGCCACACGGGGTGGGCCATCACGTGGTCGTGCAGCTCGAGGAACATCTCCTCAAGCTGGCGCGGGTTGAACAGCGCCGTGTCGGTGAAAGGGTTGCCCGGGTCGCTCTCGGCGATCGCTTTGAGCTCGGCAAACTGACGGTAGAGCGGGTTATCCACATCTTCGAGCTCGGCGATGACCTGCTTGAAGTCGGCCACCTGATCGCGCTTGAAGCGCTCCAGCACCGCCTCGGCGTCCATCTGCAGCAGATCCTGCAGGTGGTGAACGTCGGGCAGCACCTCCGGTGTACCGTCCGGTCGGATAGCCAGCAGATCGGAAAAGCGTGTTGCAGCAGCCTGGGAGGAAGTGCTCATTATTCGGCAACCCCTTAAAATCGTGGATAAATTGGTATCGAATCATGCACAAATGCAACCGGCGGCACAATGCGCGGGATCAACAAAACACCGCGGCGCCCGTGCAATCGGTGCACGCACGTTCGGATTTGGATCTGATATTGGGGTTATGGGCGGTTATGCAAGTGTCCTAACAGCGCTTCTGTATAGTAACC
>JBNJGC010000130.1:0-3250 GCA_051747405.1 Pseudomonadota bacterium | reverse complement strand
TTGCCGGCGACGTTCTTGAGCTTGGGTGTGTTGAACTTGCTCACCTTCGCCTCTTTCACATCGCGCAGGTAGTCGGCCACCACGTCCCAGATCGGACGGCCCGGCGACTGGGAGCCCACGGTGGCCCAGCCGGCAACCTTGTAGCTCTTGTCCGCCTCGATGGGGGTACCGTCGTCCAGTCTCATCTCGGAGATGCGCTTACCCATGCCGGCGGTGGGATCACAGACGTAGTCCAGACCACCGACACGCACCATGTCGCCACCCTGCTGGTAGTAGGGGTCCTTATTGAAGAGGTTGTCCATGACATCCTCCAGGATCAGCTTGATGTTGGCGCCGGTCATCTCCTGCACATAGGTCTCGGGATAGGTGGTACCGGTCTGGTCCATGACGTGCTCCATGGTGATCTTCTGCCCCGGCAGCACGGTGGTCCCCCAGCGGAAACCGGGCGAGAGGGAGATCTGGGCGTCACCCACGACGCGCTGGGCGTCGCAGATGATCTGGTCGAAGGTGCCGTTGAAGTTGCCACGGCGGTAGAGCAGCTCGCCCGCCTCGGCCAGCTCCTCGCTCAGCTTGTCTGCGTATGGGGCGCGCACCTCATCAATATAGGCCTGCATGTCGGCATCGGGCTCGATGAGATTGGAGAAGACCGGCAACAGACGGTAGCGGAAGTCCTGCACCTTGCCGTCGCGCACGTCGAAGTCCATCACGCCCAGGTACTTGCCGTTGGAGCCGGCATTGGTCACCAGGGTCTGGCCGCCCGGGTTCTTGACGATGCTCGGGGCCGGCATGCCGTCGTGGGTGTGGCCGCCGAAGATGGCGTCGATACCGCTGACCACGGAGGCCATCTTGAGATCCACATCCATACCGTTGTGGGAGATCACCACCACCACATCGGGCTTTTCGGTCTCACGCACCTGATCCACCATGGCCTGCATCTCGCTATCGCGAACGCCGAAGGTCCAGTCGGGGATAAAGCGGGCGGGGTTGGCGATGGGGGTGTAGGGGAAGGCCTGGCCGATCACCGCCACCCGCACGCCGTTCATCTCACGGATGGTATAGGGCTTGAAGGCGTGACCGGTGTCTTCATTGTAGTCGGCGGAATCCTCAAAGCGGTAGTCGAACATCGCCGCCTCGTCGACACGGACGTTCTGCGCCACAAACTCGCCGTTGAACGCCTCGATATTCTTCATCACCTCCTCATCGCGGTAGGTGAACTCCCAGTGGCCGGTCATCACATCCACGCCCAGTTTGTTGGTGGCGCCGACCATGTCCATACCGCGGGTCCACAGTGCGGTACCGGAGCCCTGCCAGGTGTCGCCACCGTCGAGCAGCAGGGTGTTGTTGTGGCTGCGCTCGGCACGCAGGCGCTTGACCAGGGTCGCCAGATGGGCGAAACCGCCCACCTTGCCGTACTTCTCCGCCGCCTCGCTGAAGTTGAGGTAGCTAAAGGCGTGCGCCTCGATGGTGCCGGGCTTGATGCCGAAATGCTCCAACAGCTTGTGGCCCACCAGGTGGGGCGCCTTGCCGTAGGCGCCGCCGATACCGAGGTTGACGTTCGGCTCACGGAAATAGACCGGATTGAGCTGGGCGTGACAGTCGGTGATATGCATCAGGGTGAGATTGCCGAACTCGGGCACCTCGTAGAGATCGGAGGGAGCCTTTTTGGCACCACTCTCCGGTGTCCCGGAGTTACAGGCGGGCAGCATGCCGGATGCACCGGCGATGCCCATGAGCTGGATAAACTGACGACGGCTAAAAGACATCTGGGGACTCCTAATTAGATTTTTCGTTACGTGTGGCGCCGTATGCGTGCGTGTCCCTACCAAGACACAAACACGGCAATAAGCCAGGCGAGCAAAGACGGCCCGCGTCCTGGCGAATCTCCACGTGTGGGTCTACACAAACGGTAAACGTCTCAGATTGTATGTCATATCACCGCCGCCGACCAGCGATGGGAAAAGACTTTTTTCACCTCGAGGCAGCGCTATCTTGCGGAATATAAATAAGTTTTTCAGAATACACTCATATTAAGCGGCGCTTAACCGGGCAACCGGCAAGGACATTTCCCGCCGGCAATGCTATAAATAGACCACGTGGGTCGCTTCGCAGCGGGCGGAGTTTGACCCGATCCTCGAATCATATACCGCAGCCGAGTGCGGGACGGAGTTGACGGGATGAACGGACTAGAGAACGCGCAGCACGACTTGAACGATGCCCGGTTCTCGCTGGAGACGGCCATAGAACTACTCAGTAGCATCGACAGTGACACCCAGGCACTGGAGCCGGAGCTGCACACAGTGATCGAACACTTGACCAGCATCAAAGGCGAGCTGGCCTCCAGCTTCCGCAAACTGCAGGATGTATCGGGGCGCATCAAGCTCTGAGCCCCACCATGCACGACACCCCCAAGCGCCTGGCACTGCGTGCCACACTCAAGCTGATGGCGCTGATCGCACTGCTTACCACCGGCTACATCCTCATCGCCGCCATCGGCAGCGATGAACCGGAGCGCCGTGGGCCGGCGCCGCTGCGCATCCCGCTCGAACAGCAGGCTCAAACGCTGCAGCGCATCCCTTGGGAGGGCGGCAACCTGCTCCTGCTACGGCGCGATGCGCAGACGCTCAAACAGTTGCAAACACTAAGTGAGCACTTACTTAATCCCCTCTCACAGCGGGCCAAAGAGCCTGGCGGCCTCTCCCCCTCCACCCGCAGCCGCCAACCGGAGTGGTTTCTCGCCTACGACCGCGGCCCGGGCACAGGCTGCCCGCTACGCTGGGTACCTGCCGGCACCACAACAGCACCGATACAACCCTGGCCGGGCGGACTGCGGGACGCCTGCCGGCCAACCTGGTACGACGCGGCCGGACGGGTCCTGCGCGGCGCCGATGCCGTGCGCAACCTGGACATTCCCCCCTACCACCAACCCGCCGCAGACTTGCTCAAGGTGGGCGAAAACGGGGATAATCCCACCTCCGTAGATTGAGGAACCCCCCATGCCAGACTCCACCCCCTGTTACATCTACCGCAGCAAAAAGCGGGTCGAAATGTACCTCTTTCTTGCCGAGGAGGACGACTTCGAGAGTGTGCCCGAAGAGGTGCGCAACGGGCTGGGCCAGCTGGAAAAGGCGATGGAGCTCGAACTGACGCCCGAGAGCAAGCTGGCCCGCAGCCAGCCCGAAGAGGTGATCCGCAACCTCAAAGAGCGCGGCTTCCACATCCAGATGCCGCCGCCGAACCCGCTGATCTAGTT